>JBEGOD010000055.1:0-144843 GCA_041182185.1 Pseudomonadota bacterium | reverse complement strand
CGCTGGCCTTCATCAAGAAGATGCTGAAGCGGCACGGCAAGGTCGAAGCAATCACGACAGATGGCCTGCGCTCTTATGGTGCGGCGATGGACGAGCTGGGTAATCGCGAGAAGCAGGAGATTGGGCGCTGGGCCAACAACAGGGTGGAAAACAGCCATCTGCCCTTCAGGCGAAGAGAGCGGGCGATGCTCAGGTTCAGGCAGATGAAGTCATTGCAGAAGTTTGCCTCGGTCCACGCCAACATCCACAACCACTTCAATCTCGACCGCCATCTCGTTGATCGAAAGACCTACAAGCAAAGCCGCTCAGCTGCCCTGGCTGAGTGGCAATCTCTCGCTGCGTAGGGCAGCGCTCCCGCCTGCCCAGCGCTTGGCCAGTGGAGACGAGTTAGCGTTAGACTGACAGCACCGCCACTATCCAATTGAAAATTATAGATAAACCCTTTTGTGGGGCTCGAAATGGCGCAGTTCTGCGCCGTTTTCGCGCATCCGACCGAAGCGCAGAGACTGCCGATATCGGAAATTTCAGTCTCTCAAGCCCGCGTGTCTCTTTTCACCCGAAGCGCATCGGAAACGTGACGGTCAAAAAAACTGGCAGATTTCCTTGCATTTCGTCCTCTCAGTCAGCCGAAGCTTTGAGGCCTGATCGCGCCAAGCAAAGGGCAACAAAACGAGCATTACGGTCGCCACCGGTTAGTACTTCTGCTTCGCCGGAATAACCCCTCTCACACCACCTCGAGGCTCTTCGACGTCACCCTTGCGTCGAGGGATTAGATGCATGTGGCAGTGGAAAATGGTCTGGCCGGCGTCTGCGCCAGCGTTGATGCCAACGTTGAACGCGGTGACCGAAGGGTCGCTTTGAAGGACCAAAGCTCGCTGCTGTTCCATCAATGCCTGCATGGCATTTCGCTCTGGTTGGAATAGGTCGAAATAGTCGGAGACATGGCGCTTCGGGATAATCAGCGTGTGATGCTCGGTAACAGGAAAGCCATCCCGGAACGCAAGGGCCAACTCGTTCTCAGCCACGATGCGTTCAGGTGGCAGCTCACAGAATGCGCAGCCTTCGCTCCGGCTAGCGTAGGCCGTGGCCATGCCTCTGAAGTCGGTGTTATCTCGGTCACGCTTTGTCGCGTTGCACGAATAACAGAGTGCCTGAAGGTTATGCTCTTCGTCACTTCCGCCCAGATTTCTCGGCAGGATGTGATCAACCTCCAGCGCCTTCTCGTCCGCTGAAATCCCGCAAAGCTCGCACCTGAATTTTGCCCGCTTGAGAATCTCATATCGGGCTGTGCCAGGTACGTAGCCGGATGACTTTCGACGATGCGCCCAGATCGCTTCTCCGCGCTTTCCGACATACTCATCAATCTTGGCCTGACACAGCGCAGCCAGTGCAGAGACCTCGTCTGAGTTCAGTGTCTCGAAGCTTTTAAGCCGGAAACCATCAGCCTCGCGTTCGGTGATCTGACGGTTCTTGGTCAGCACTTTACCGACCATGTTCTTCGTTATCTGCTCGTAATATTCGATCTGGGAGGCGTCGTGAGACAGCAGCGCCTTTGCAATCTGATTGACCGAGGCCGCCCCCTTGGACGTCGGCAGCTCCAGCAACATGACGGGCTGATAGATATGGGACATCCGCATCTCGTTGCGGATAAACTGCTCAAGGCTGGTAAAGGCGTCACTCATGTGTTCAGTCTAGCTGAGGCTCAGATCAAAGAAAGCAGGAGTTCGATGGCATTTTTTGAGGATGCCCAACTGTTCAGCAGATCAGCGATCGTCACTGCGCCGGATGTCATTCCTGCAAGCCGCGGGGTCTATGCCTGGTTTTTCCGAGACATTCCCGGGCAGATCCCGGTCGACGGCTGCTTTTGCAGGGATGGCCTCACGCTCCTGTACATCGGCATTTCGCCTAAAAACGCCCGCAGCCGGCAAAATCTGCGCAAGCGGATCACCTATCACTATCGGGGCAATGCAGAGGGCTCGACCCTGCGGCTCACGCTCGGAACGCTTCTCGCCGGTGACAGCGACTTTCCGCTTCGCCGGGTCGGCAGTGGGCGCAGAATGACCTTCACTCACCTCGGTGAACAGTGGCTGGATGCATGGATGGCGGATAATGCATTTGTGTGCTGGGTTGAACATTCGGAGCCTTGGCTGCTCGAGCAGGAGCTTCTTCTGGGACATTCGTTGCCGCTGAATATCCAGGATAATCGGCACCATCCGTTTTGTGCGACGCTTTCTGGACTCAGGCAGTCAGCCAAGCAGCAGGCGCGAGAGATGGCTATCGCAGACGAGGGAAATCAACAGCGTCTGATGCGAGTGGAAGACGCTTAAGCGCCGGGGCCGATTGCAAGTCGTCGCCGATTACTGCAGCTATTCCCTTACGGACCGGGCTTATCTTTCTATCGCTGCCGAAAACGTGCGGTATCAAAGTGACAGTGCGCTTTTTGGCGAACTCGCGAAAAAGCTTCCTTTCGCCCTAGAGCCGACGCAGACTGCTGCTTGGGAATATCAAATCCAGCATCTGCGTCAGCTTGCCATCGATCTACCCGACGCGCACTTTTTCATGGAGTTTCTCATTCCGAGGATGGGAAGGCGTGCGGATCTCATCGTCATACATGCCGGCATCATTTTCGTGGTCGAGTACAAACTCGGCGCACGGCAGTTTGATCGCTCCAGCCTCGACCAGGTCTATGGCTATGGCCTGGATTTGAAGCATTTTCATGAAACTAGCCACGATCGACCGGTTGTCCCGATACTGGTGGCGACAGAGGCCGCGGCCGGCGAGGTCCAGACTTTGCAGTGGGATAGCGATAACCTTGCACGTCCTTTGCGTTCAGATCCGGCATCCTTGGCGGCGACCATTTTGAGGATTGTCGACGCGGGACAGCGTCCAGCCATCGAACCAATGTTGTGGGTCGCAGGACGATATCGCCCGACGCCAACGATAGTTGAAGCAGCGCAAGCGCTTTATCGTGGGCATAACGTTGACGAGATCTCACGCTCCGAGTCCGGCGCTGAAAATTTGACTCGGACCGCCGATTACGTCGCGCAGGCGATCGAGACGGCAAAGCGCGAGCATCGCAAGATCATTTGTTTCGTCACCGGCGTTCCAGGATCGGGTAAAACGCTGGCCGGTCTTAACTTGGCGACTGCCCGGCAACGTGCCCACAATGATGAACACGCCGTATTCCTATCCGGCAATGGGCCGCTGGTGGACGTCTTGCGCGAAGCCTTGGCTCTCGATGCCGTAGCCAAGGCCAAAGAGGCAGGTCAGTCGACTTCAAAGGTCCAAGAGGATCGGCGAGCTGCAGCGTTCATTCAGAACATCCATCATTTCCGTGATGATGCCTTGGCTTCGCAATCTGCTCCGATCGAGAAGGTTGCGGTCTTTGATGAGGCGCAGCGTGCTTGGGATGTGGAGCAGACGTCGAAGTTCATGCAGCAGAAGAAAGGACAGATCGGGTTCTCCATGTCTGAGCCCGAATTCCTTCTCAGTGTCATGGACCGCCATCAGGAGTGGTGTGCGATCATTTGCCTGGTTGGTGGGGGCCAAGAGATCAACACAGGCGAGGCGGGCATTGAAGAGTGGCTGCGGGCGCTGGAGCGCTCGTTTCCCCATTGGCAGGTGCATGTGCCAGTTACCCTAGCGCATACGTGCCAGATCCGAGATGAGGTCACTGCGCCCGCGTTGCATCTAGCTACGTCGATCCGTTCCTTTCGTGCAGAGCGCCTCTCCGATTTCGTTGGTCATATCATTGCTGGAGAACTGACGCTGCTCGACGGATGTCCGAGGAACTGCCCAGCTACCCGCTTTACGTCACGCGTGATCTAGAGGCCGCCCGCGCTTGGCTGCGCAGCAAACGGCGCGGACAAGAGCGGATGGGGTTACTGGCGTCATCCAATGCAGTCCGTCTCAAGCCTCACGGCGTTTTCGTTAAAGCGAAGATCGAACCAGCGAAGTGGTTCTTGGCACCTTCAGCCGATGTCCGATCGTCTGATGCTCTCGAAGATGCCGCGACGGAGTTTGATGTCCAAGGCCTCGAGCTGGATTGGGGTTGCCTGTGCTGGGATGCCAATTACCGCCGTGGCGTGGATGGTTGGGAAGCCTTGCAGTTCAAGGGGACACGCTGGCAGGCCGTCAACGATGAAGCCCGTAAGGCGTACATTGCCAACTCTTACCGCGTGCTATTGACGCGCGCGCGCCAAGGGCTGGTCGTATTCGTGCCAGAGGGGAGCGTCGAGGACGGAACCAGACCACCGGATCAGTATGACGCCATCTTTCATTACCTGGTTCAATGCGGATTTCGACAACTTAGCGATTGCAATTAGAGGGGGAACTCTCCGGTCCGAACGCATATAGTTGGCCATTCTGTCGCAACTGATCTGTCCAGTTTAGGTCAGCCGTTTCAATGAGAGCACGTAAAGATACCCGTGGCGGCATGCGTTCGAGCAGGAGCTTTTCCAGCACTTTCGGCGCCAAATAAGTCAACTTCAGCATCCGGCCAACCATGCGATGGGTCACGTTGGCCAGCCGCGACATGTCCTCGATCGTTGCAACCTCACCGCTCTCCAACTTGCGACGCCAGGACCACGCTTGGGCCAGGGCTCGCAGGACGTGCGGGTCGGTTCCGCCGTCATTAACTGGGATGTATTCAGCTGGCGGCTGGATCCGAGGTCGCCCATTTCTTCGGCGCACTGACAGCGGAATGATGATCCGCAAGGTATCGGGCTCAGTGCTCATGCCGCCATCCTCGGAGCCAGCATATCATGAACAATGGGGCCCAGACCGTCGGTGCGCAGGTCAACGGCAAGACCGTTATCATTCACCGTGACCTTACGAATGAGCTGCCTCGCGATGCGCGCTTGCTCAGCCGGGAATAGAGTTTCCCAGAGCTGCTCGAACCCCGTGAGGGCTGATATCACGTCATTCTCATCAATGTCCGGCTGGCACTGACGGACGGCCTTAATGGCTTGAGCCGTGATGGCAGGAGATACCAGCAACCGCCGCAGTTCTTGAATTACCACGCCCTCAACCATCCCTGCATTGAGGCGTCGCGGCAACGGCCCATCCTCCCCGGCGCGATTATGGATAGCATCCATAGAGACGTAGTAACGGTAGATCCGCTCTCCTTTACGCGTGTGGCTGGGCGTCATGGCAGCACCTGTGCCCGTGAACATCAACCCCTTCAGCAAGTAGGGTGTCTGTGTGCGGGTTTTCATCGCCCTCTGGCGGTAATTCACCTCAAGGATGGCGTGGACCTTGCCCCAGAGCGGTTGGTCTATGATGGCCTCATGTTCGCCGGGATAGCTGGTGCCTTTGTGCACGGCTTCGCCCAGGTAGACCCTGTTGCGGAACAGCTTGTATAGGAAACCTTTGTCGATGGCGCGGCCCCGCTTGTTGACGATCCCTTGTCGAACAACCTCGCGGGCAAGCTTGGTCGCGGATTCCAGTTCGACGAACCGCTCGAACAGGTATCGGATGCTCGCTGCTTCAGATGGATTGATCACCAGCTTTCGATCGATGACATCGTACCCCCACGGAATAAAACCGCCCATCCACATGCCCTTGGCGCGTGAGGCCGCGATTTTGTCGCGGATGCGCTCGCCGGTCACTTCGCGCTCGAACTGCGCAAATGACAGCAGGACGTTCAAGGTCAGTCGGCCCATCGAGGTGGTGGTGTTGAAGGCCTGCGTCACCGAGACGAACGTCACCTGATGCCGGTCGAACACCTCGACAAGCTTGGCGAAGTCCATCAGCGAGCGGGAGAGCCGGTCGATCTTGTAGACCACGATGATGTCGACAAGTCCGGCCTCGATGTCGTCGAGCAGGTTCCTAAGGCCCGGCCGCTCGAGCGTGCCACCCGAGAAGCCGCCATCATCATAGGCCTCGCGCATTGCAATCCAGCCCTCAGCGCGCTGGCTGGCAATATAGGCCTCGCAGGCCTCGCGCTGTGCGTCGAGGCTGTTGAACTCCTGCTCGAGCCCTTCCTCGGAGGACTTGCGGGTGTAGATCGCGCAGCGCAGGCGGCGGCGAGGAGACAGGTCGCTCATCGTGCACCGCCTTCGGCCGGGCGAAGGCCAAAGAAGCGATAACCGTTCCAGCGTGTGCCGGTGATCGTTCTCGCCACCGCTGACAGTGATTTGAACCGCCGTCCTTGCCAGTCGAACCCATCCTTCATCACCGTCACGGTATGCTCGATCCCGTCCCACTCACGGATCAGGCGTGTGCCAATAATCGGGTTGCGAGGATCGGCAATTACCGATTTCCGGACTTTCTTGCCTTCGTATTCATCGGCCAGGGCGTCGAGATTGCGCAGTAAGGCCTTGTTCATCCCGCCCCATGCCAGCTCCTGGATCCGTTAGGACAGGCGCTGGATCATGTATGGGCTGCTGTTGTTCGGCGCCTCGGTCCCCATCAGCGAAGCCCATTGTTCCTTGAGCTCCTTCACGGTCATAGTTTTCAGCGCGGCAAGCCGCGCAAGCACCTGCGGGTCGTCGTATGTTTGCATCATCATTCTCCAACTCGGGCCTTTGCCCGGGTTCGACTGACGCTCTTCCGCCGCGTGATAGCGAGTGAACTATCTCCCTCCGGTGCAGATATAGAACTGGACTTCTCGGCCATGCGCAGGATTCCGGCAGCCAATATCTGCCCGATCTCGGCGATGCGCTCCGAAGCGGACATTGTATTGGGCACAAGGCATTGCGCAGTAGTTTCAGGGATCGCTTGGGAGGCGTTCACAGGTGCAGTCTCCGTTTGACGCTCGAGATCGTCGAGCAGTGGATTTCAAACGGGAAAAGCCATCCATGTTCGCCAATCGGGACATCAAGTGCCGAACTTTTTCTTCGAGCGCTTAGCAGGCGGCGTTTTCATGCGCGTAACGCGCGCCACGGCTGGCGAATGCTTCAGCGGCCCAAATGCTTCAAAATGAACAATTAACCCCTTCAACCCCATGGAAAAGCTGGAGAAAATTGAGATCCGGAGATGTTTCAATCTTTCAAGGGGTGCCCTGTATATAGCCTCGCGTACGCGCGCGTTTTAAGAGTCAGAGAGGTATCCCCTAGAAATATTGAATAATTGAAAGATTATATATTACCTAGAAATCCCGGGGGTTTGGGTGGCCAAATGTTTCAATCCGCCCCCTTGAAGCCTTAGAAAGATCTCGGACGGCGGCAACGGAATCCAGGCTCCGATTCAGGGGTAGTCGCCTAAAGGTGCTTCATCCCTAACTCCCCGGGGGGGGGAGGGTAAAACTATAAAGGTTGCGAGTGGGACACCGCTCTCGATCCAAAATACACGCAACCGCGAATTAACGACCGGGGGTCAAATTTATAGAATTGCTTAATATTATGCGCTTATGTAGACTTCCTGGTGTGCTTTTGCGTCAAATACGCACTGCGTGTGTTTGGGGAGTTTGATCCCTTTACGGCCCTGCCTAGCCTTAGGCCCCAAGGGGCTCAGACTTCAGCATATCAAGCGCGACATCGACGATCATGTCTTCCTGCCCGCCAACCATCTTGCGGCGGCCAAGTTCGAGCAGGATTTCGCGCGTGTCGATTCCGTAAGTTTCGCTGGCCTTTTCGGCATGACGCAGGAAGCTGGAATAGACACCCGCATAGCCGAGACTCAGCGTCTCGCGATCGACGCGAACCGGGCGGTCTTGCAACGGACGCACGAGGTCTTCTGCGGCATCCATCAACAAGTTGACGTCGCAGCCGTGGTTCCAGCCCTTGCGGTCGGCAGCGGCAATGAACACTTCCAGCGGAGCGTTGCCCGCGCCCGCGCCCATCCCGGTCAGGCTGGCGTCGATTCGCACCGCGCCGCACTGCGCCGCAACAATCGAATTGGCCACGCCAAGCGACAGGTTGTGGTGCGCGTGCATCCCGCGCTGGGTTTCGGGCTTCAGCACCCGGTCATAGGCTTCGAACCGGGCGCGGACCCCGTCCATGTCGAGCGCGCCGCCGCTGTCGGTGACGTAAACGCACTGTGCGCCATAGCTTTCCATCAGGAGAGCCTGCTGGGCGAGCACTTCCGGCTCGATCATGTGGCTCATCATTAGGAAGCCCGCCACGTCCATGCCAAGGTCACGAGCGATACCGATGTGCTGTTTGGAAACGTCGGCCTCGGTGCAATGGGTTGCCACGCGAACCGAGCGGACACCGATGTCATAAGCACGGCGCAATTCTTCGACCGTACCGACGCCCGGCAGGATCAGCGTGGTCAGGACGCACTTGTCCAGCACTTCAGCCACGGCTTCGAGCCATTCCCAATCGGTATGGGCGCCAAAGCCGTAGTTGAAACTGGCGCCGGACAGGCCATCGCCATGGGCCACTTCGATCGCGTCCACTCCCGAAGCCTCGATCGCTTGGGCAATCGCGCGGACATGGTCGATCCCGTACATGTGGCGTACGGCGTGCATGCCATCGCGCAGCGTCACGTCTTGGATGTAGAGCTTGTCGCCCGCATCGACGTTGAAGTTAGCTTTCATGGAATGACGTCCTTTCAGGCGGTTGCAGCCATGCGGCGCGCAGCTAGCAGTTCGCCGGTGGCCTTGGCCGCGGCGGTCATGATGTCGAGATTGCCAGAATAGCTCGGCAGATAATCGCCCGCGCCCTCGACCTCGAGCATGATCATCGACTTGATGCCGGTGAATTCGCCCATGCCGGGGATCTTCAGGCGGTTGTTGTCGCCATAGCGCTCGAACTGGACTTCCTGCTTCAGCCGGTAGCCGGGAACGTACTTCTGCACTTCGGCGACCATCTCTTCCACCGAACGGCGGATGGCGTCCTCGCTGCCGCCCTCGCTGAGGGTGAATACCGTGTCGCGCATGATCATCGGCGGTTCGGCCGGGTTGAGAATGATGATCGCCTTGCCCTTGGTCGCGCCGCCGACCACCTCGATCGCCCGCGCGGTGGTGCGGGTGAACTCGTCGATGTTGGCGCGCGTGCCCGGCCCGGCCGAGCGCGACGAGACCGAGGCGACGATCTCGGCGTAGTGGAGCTTGTCGGAGACGCGGGCGACGGCGGCGACCATCGGGATGGTCGCCTGGCCGCCGCAGGTCACCATGTTGACGTTGGGTTGGTCGAGGTGCTGGCTCATGTTGACCGGCGGCACCGTGAACGGGCCGATGGCGGCCGGGGTGAGGTCGACCACCTGGATGCCGTCGGCGCGCAGGGCCTCGTCATGCACCTTGTGGGCATAGGCCGAGGTCGCGTCGAAGGCGATGCCGATCTCGTTGTAGAGCGGGTGCGCCTTCAGCCCCTCGATGCCCTCGTGGGTCGTCGCGATGCCGTGCTCGCGCGCCATGGCGAGCCCTTCCGACTTCTCGTCGATTCCCACCACGATGGCGAGTTCCATGTTCTGCGGGTACTTGATCATCTTCATCATCAGGTCGGTGCCGATGTTGCCCGAACCGATGATCGCGGCCTTCACGCGCGCCATTGCTCTTTTCCTTAAACGAAGTTGGCAACGCAGGTGCCCAGCGGGCCGCCTGCATTGCTCAGGGTCATTTCGAAACGGTCGCCCTTCACGGCGTCGGCGAGCGGCACGAGGCTGCCCGAGAGAATCACGTCGCCAGCGTTCAGCGTGACGCCATAGGCGCCCAGCGTATTCGCCAGCCAAGCCACGGCCTGGGCCGGATCACCCTGCACGGCGTGGCCGTAGCCCTCCGACAGGGGGGCGCCGTTCTTGGTCACTGTCACGTGTAGGTTCGGCAGGTCGAGCCCGGCCGGGTCGAGCCGTTCCTTTCCGATCACGTAGACGCCGCAGGATGCGTTGTCTGCCACCGTGTCGACGATCGATATCTTCCAGTCATCGATCCGGCTGTCGACGATCTCGAAGCAGGGGGCGACGCTCTCGGTCGCGGCAAGCACGTCGGCGGCGGTCACGCCGGGACCGTTGAGACTGCTCTTGAGGATGAAGGCGATTTCGGCTTCGGCGCGGGGCGCGATCATTGCTTTGCCGTCGATTTCGATGTCGCCCTCGACGAACATCCAGTCGGTCAGGAAGCCGAAGTCGGGCTGGTGCACGCCGAGCATGTCCTGCACGGCCTTGCTGGTAACGCCGATCTTTTTGCCGACGACCTTTTCCCCGTCCTTCAGGCGACGCGAGAGGAAATCGAGGCTGATCGCATAGGCATCATCGATGGTCAGCGAAGGATACTGCTTGCTCAATGGCGGAATGGACCGCCGGCTCCGGAGTGCGCCGAAGAGGACGCTTCCCAGCTTTTCGTGTGAAAGGTCAGTCATAGGTAGCGTCCATTGCAGTAGATAAGCGGCTCTTCGCTCGGCGAAAGGTGGCTACGGGTCACCCGTCCAATGACGATTGTGTGGCTCGCGTAGTCGACTTCGCCATCGACCTCACACTCCACAACAGCAATTGCGTCGTCGAGTGTCGGGATACCGTTATTGCCCTCCGACCAGTCGCCAGTCTGGAACCGCTCGTGTCCCTTTGCCGCTCCTCCGAACGCCTTGGATATGTGGCTATGATCCTGGCCGAGAAGATTGACGGCGAAAGGCTGGCCCGCCTTGAGCAGAGGGCGGATTGAGGCACTCTTATTGACGCAGACCAGCAGTGAAGGCGGCTCCATGGATAAGGAACTCACGGAGGTCGCGGCAAGCCCTGCCCATTCACCTTCACTACTGGTGGTAATTACCGAGACGGCCGCTGCCAGCCGCCTCATCGCCATGCGGAAGTTAAGGCCTATTTGGACGTCATTGGGGTCTTGCTCATCGCCCCCACTATATTTGCCAGATTCAGAAAAGTTGGCGGTCTGAACTTCGGACATGGGCTAGAGGCTCTTCCATTCTGCGTTGCGCCTGCTTCGACGGATTTTACTGCCCGCGCACCTTTCCTTTGGCGGGTTGTTAGTCTGCCATCAGATACCAAAGTTGGTCATGAAGCTTCATCCACGGTTGGTTCATCGTCGACCGTAGGATGTTGGCGCACACCAGATCGCAGGAGAGAAATGTGTGAAGGAGTTGGTTGAAGACAGGCCCGCAAGCCGCCTTGCCATTCTGATTGACCAGAACGCGTTGTCGGGTCGTGGACGAGCCATATTTTTCAAGGCCGCCGCGACCATTTCGCCCGACGAAGTCAATGTTATGGCAACACATGGGCGTGGGATTATCTCAGCGGCAATGAGGCCAGAGCGAGCCTATGCGTTGCAGCTCTATCCTATGCGTAAGCTCTCACTGGATAGGGCCGCCTCCACTTACTTCACGAGCGTAGAGGCCGCACGATGCACCGAGACTGGCATTTCCACTTCAGAACGAGCCCTTACGTTGAACACGCTGGGTGACCGCTCCAGCCGCTCTGAGGATCTGGTCACTCCTGGGCACATAATGCCTGCTGTGATTAGCAGGGAGGCGCCCGGTGCCCTTGAGCTAGTCTCGCTTGCTCTCGATTATGAGTTGCAAACAAGTGGGGCCGATGCCATCGCGTGGTGTGATATCCTTGACAAACAGGGCGATGTTGCTTGCACGGCCTTTTGCGCCGAACTTGCAGGGCGTGTAGGTTGTCCTATCTTGATCATCCGGGGTACTGCAGTGATCGAGGCAGAAGCTCTGGCATTCAGCAGGGAGCTGCCTAACCTAAAAGTGGGGGTGACCGGCTTGGATCTGGGACAATTTGCCTGACATGCAGGATACAACCACGGCATCTGCGCTTGGTAGCATTCAGGCTGGACTGTCCGGCTACATCCTCGCGGCCAAGTTGACTCCGCCCAAAACCCATGGAGTCGACCTGATCGAGCGCACTTCGCTGGCAGACCGGATCAAGTCCGCACTAGGACTTGCTGCCACGATTATCGTAGCTCCGGCGGGGTATGGGAAAACGACCCTGCTGGGGCAATGTTATGCTGACTTGAAGGACCTCGGAGAGAACGTAGCCTGGCTGACCCTTGACGACAGTGACGACGACAAACTCCTTTTCGCTAATCACCTCGTCTCCGCACTTTCCGGCGGTAATCCAGGTATCAATGAGCGGCTGAAGCTTACTCCGGATTATAAGATTGACCTCGATCTCAAGTCGGCCATCGTCTCGATACTCAACGCTCTGGAGCGAAGCGGCCGCCGGACCACGCTATTCATCGACGATTTGCATTTCGTTAGCAATGCGGACGTCTGGCAGTCGATCTCGCAGCTGTTGAACTATCGAAGCGATTTCCTGCACGTCGTGATTGGCTCCCGCTTCATTCCACCGCTTCGGCTTGCCAAGCTTCGTGCTCAGGGGCTTGTGCGTGAGATAAGCGTCGAGGAGCTGAAGTTCGATCGCCATGAAGCGACGATGTTTCTCGAGCAGGCTAGCGGGGAGCAGCTCGATGACACCCAAATCGACAATCTCTACGCCAGGACCGAAGGCTGGCCTGTCGGGCTACGCCTGATCGCTCTGACGTCCGGACACGGTGATTTCGGAGCCCTACCGCAGCTGGCATCGGGCTCTGCTGTCGAAGAATTCCTCAGGGATGAAGTGATCGATAACCTGCCCGATGGATTGGCGGACTTCGTTGCAGACACCGGTATTTTGGGAGAATTTTCATCCGAACTATGCGACTTCGTACTGGGAAGGTCCGATAGCGCCGCCCTGATCAAGCAGATCGAGACGCTCCAGCTCTTTATCATGCGCGTCGGCGATCCTGGGTGGTATCGCTTTCACCAGATTTTCACGGACTCGATTTCAACTATCGTCACACGCAGAGACCCAGATAGGAAATCGTTCCTGCATCAAAAGGCCGCGGCATGGTTCAGTGAGCGCGGCTATCCAGCTAGGGCACTGAAGCATATCTTTGCCGCCGGCGACCCCGTTGCCTCGGCGAAGTTGTTGGACAAGGTGGCGTCAAAGCTCGTGCAGTCGGGTCGTGAAGGGACGTTGCTGCGCTATGCCGCTGAACTTCCGCAGGATATCCTGATCGACTTCCCGGAACTTCAGCTGGAACGGGCCTATACGCTCACGTTGACTTGGCAATTCAGCGAAGCCCAGCGGATACTTCGCGACGTCAAGGCCGCTTTGACCAGCAGCCAGCGCACCACGCATTGGTCAGAACTTGGCCTCGATATGGAGCGGGTTCTTCGAAAGCAGGTTTACTGCGAAATGCAGCTGGCGATCCTGAAGGACGACATGGTCCGGGCTGAGGCCTTGGCGCGCCAGTGGCTCTCGATGGAGGGGGAATACTCCTACTTCGAAGATGCAGTCAGCCAGACCTCGCTGATTTACGCCCAGCGAGAGCAGTTCAACAGCCAGAGCATTGGGTCATCCGGCAAGGCGAGAGAGATCTTTGTTAGCAACGACAACCGTTGGGGCACGATCTGGCACGACTGCATCATTGGTGCCGGATATGTTCAATTGGGCCAGCTGACAAAGGCCGGGAGCATCTTCAACGAGGCTTTCAAGACCGCAATCAGCGTGGTGGGCCGATCTAACCCAACCACGGCAATGCCAGCACTGCATCTCGCCGAGCTTGCATACGAGCAGGGGCACACGCTCGAGGCTGACGCCTTGGTCGAGGAATTTCTGCCACTTTCCACGCGGATCGGCTTGGTAGACCAATTGGTGGCGGGCTACCACACCAAGGTGCGTTTGGCGAACCTGATCTCGTCAGAAGCAGCTCTCAATGTTATCGATGAAGGGGCAGAGCTTGCCCTCTCGCGCGATTTCGATCGGCTGAACCTGCTCCTTATCATCGACAGACTACGCATCCTTTCGGCGGCGGGGGACATCAGCGAGCTCAAGCGCGTCTCGATCGTCAATAACTTTGTGAATGCAGGCGACACGTTCTGCCCGGGCCCGGGCCAGACAACTGCTATGGCCGGACGCGCGCTCGCGTCCTCATATCTTGCGATTGCCGAAAACCGTCTTTCAGAGGCAGACGTCCTCCTGCGCCGCTGGATGCGCTTTCTCGAAACCCACCAGTTCGCTCGCCTTTATATCAGGTTCGCGCTTCAACTGGCGCACGTGCAGATACTGAGCGGTGATCCAAAGGCATGTCATCGGACGCTCAGATCAGCGATCCAGACGGGCGCCCAGAGCGGCTTCCTTAGGCTGTTCTCAGATGCCAATAGTGCCGTTCGCGCACAGATCGAGCAGATGAAGCTGGGCATTGGGGGGCACTGGGACGAACTCGGGCGCTACCACGAACAAGTGATCGCTTCTTTGACCTCTGCCGCGACCCCACCACGCGGTCCCACGATCGATCTAGAAAAGCTGGGCGGTCAGTATCAGGCTTTGAACGAACGCGAAGCAGAGATTCTACTCATGGTGGCAATGGGCTTGATGAACTCGCAGATCGCCGAAGAGTCGGGCCTCACTGTAGGTACGGTGAAATGGTACCTGCAGCAGATCTACAGCAAGCTAGGCGTAAACCGGCGTTCGGAAGCCGTCTTCAAGGCTCGGCAGATCGGCCTGATCAGCTAACGCGGTTGCCGGGGTGGAAGACCCGCGCTGCGGCCGATGCGACAGGCTCTTTAGAGAAGTCGAAGAGGCCTGCGTTGCCCGACACCCATTGGAAGGAATGACGCACGCGGCTGATTTTCCAGGCACCACCGGCCGTCCGGGTGAAAGTAGACTCATACCAACCGTATTGAGTGTTCTCGGCAGCGCCATTGTCCGTGGAGTGGAAATGCCGCGCAACCATATGGACGCGTGCGCGAGCCGTCTCTTCGAACACATCGATCCGAAAGTTCGTATAGGAGTGGTGCCTGCGGACAGGGGTCAGGGCATGCCGGGCAAATTCGGTCCAGTCTGCGGCGCTGACTTCTACCTCGGGGAACCCGGTCAGGCGTTCGAAATCGATCAGAACCCGATCATGCAGGCAAGACCGATACAGGTCCCAATCCCCTGAATCGAGCGCCCACCCGAAATCGAGGATCAGGTTTTTTAGCTGGCCCTTCTCCCACAGGACCCTCGCGTGGTTGGCTTGTTCCGTCATGCGCCAAGTGAAGGATAATTTGTGTATCCGTCCTCCATTGGCTGGCCGGGAATACCGTAGACTTTACTGAAGTCCGGGAAGGCCAACTGCGCTCCACTACGGATCCGCGCCGGGAGGTCGGGGTTGGCTAGAAACGCCTGGCCAAACGAAACGAGGTCGGCCCCTCCCTCGGTGACCAGCGTATCCGCTGAAGTTGGCGAAAATCCTCCATTGGCGATGAGCGTTCCGGAATAATGGCGCCGCGCAAAGGCGACCGTATCGGACAGCAGCAGCGAGGGTATTTCGTCACCCTGAAGAGGCTCCATCATGTGCACATAAGCCAGATCAGCCTCGTTGAGCAGTCCGAGAACCTCTGCAAAAGTACCTTCCGTGCGGCTGTCGCTCATTCCATGCGCCCGGCTTGCAGGAGACAGCTTCACGCCCACGTCCTGCCCGAATGATTGCTGGACCGCAGTAATCACCCCAAGCAAGAAGCGCGCGCGATTTTCTAAAGAACCGCCATAAAGGTCCACACGCTTGTTGCTGCCGTCGCGGAGAAACTGGTCGATCAGGTAGCCGAACGCACCGTGGATCTCGACCCCGTCGAAACCGGCCCTACGGGCACGCTCTGCAGCCTTGCCGAATGCCTTCGTAAGTCCACGGATTTCGTCGGCCGTAATCGCCCGCGGCATGGACATGGGGTGCTTGCCGGTGGGTGTATGAAGTTCGCCAACGCCGGAAATCTCGCTTGGTGCAAGCGGAGCCTGCCCGCCCGGCATCAACGATACATGCGCTACCCGGCCGGAGTGCCACAACTGGATGAAGATTTTACCGCCAGCTTCGTGGACCGCGTCAGTGACGAGACGCCACCCTTCGATGAACTCGTCGGCATAAATCCCTGGCGCGTTCATGTAGGCAGCGCTTGTGTCGGACACCATCACACATTCGGTGACGATAAGACCGGCCGATGCTCGCTGCGCATAGTATTGGGCCATAAGTGCATTAGGCATGCTTCCCGGCGCCCGCAGCCTAGTCATGGGAGCCATCACGATCCGGTTGGGTAGCTCGTGGGTGCCAAGGTTAACCGGGCTGAAAAGCGATTCATTGGCCACACTGGTATCCTTCTGAATTCTTAGCATTACGATCAGTCAGAGAGCGACGTAGCCGCCATCGACAGACATGTTGGCCCCGAGCATGAAGGTTGAGTTATCGGAAAGCATCCACCCAGCCGCCCTAGCCATTTCGATCGGGGTGCCGAGGCGTCCGATAGGGTGTCTCGCAAGCAGCATCGCGCGCAGTTCCGGATAGGCCTCCATCTGGTTCGCCATCATCGGCGTCTCGATGACGCCGGGTGAAAGAGCATTCACGCGGATTCCTTGAGCGCCGTAATCGAGAGCAGCCCCGCGGGTGAGGCCAAGAACACCTGCTTTAGCGCCACAGTATGCGACCATATTGAACTGGCCGACCTCGCTCAGACCGGAGGCGTTGTTAACGATGCTTCCGCCTCCGGATTTTAGCATGGCCGGGATCTCGTATCGCATGCAATTCCAGACGCCCTTCAGGTTGATCGCGATCACCTCGTCGAAAGCATCTTCGGGATAGTCGGCTGCTGGAACAAGTGGTCCATCAATGCCAGCATTATTGAATGCTCCATCCAATCTACCGAATGAAGACAAAGCAAGATCGACCATTGCCAAGCAATCGTCCGCAGCGGTGACGTCGACCCGAATTGGAATACAATTGCCACCATTGGCGGTTATGCTGCTGGCGATACGAACCACGCTTTCTTCGGTTCTTCCGGCCGCCACCACCTTGGCACCCTCAGCAGCAAAGTATTCCGCTGCGGCCTGACCTATGCCACCGCCCGCTCCGGTCACGATGATGACTTTTCCAGTGAGCAGATTTGCCATAGTTTCGTTTCTCCCGTTTAAGTGCGTCAGGTTGCCCCTAAAGCTTTGCAGGGCACCTATCTTTCAGCGGGTGCCTTTGCGCGACTCCAAATCTATCTCCCGGTTCAAAGCAAGCGGGAGAGTGTGATGCTGAAACTTGAAGTAATTGCGACCGGCCTGAAATTTCCCGAAGGGCCGGTAGTCATGGAAGACGGCAGCATCTTGGTCGTCGAAATTGCCCGGGGCACGCTAAGCAGGGTGACTTTAGACGGTCAGGTCGAGGTCGTCGCGCATACAGGTGGAGGTCCTAATGGGGCCGCCATAGGTCCAGACGGCAAGGTTTATATCTGCAACAACGGCGGCTTTGAATGGCATGAAGTCAACGGTGCCTTGCTGCCAGGACTGACCCCGCCCGACTACACTGGAGGGAGTATCCAGCGCGTCGATCTTGCCACTGGCGAAGTCGAGACCCTCTACACCCAGTGCGATGGCGTATCCTTGAAAGGTCCGAACGACATAGTGTTCGATACTCAAGGCGGTTTCTGGTTCACGGACAATGGCAAACGCTATGCCCGCTCTGAGGACGTCGGCTCGGTGTACTATGCAACCTGCGACGGCTCTTTCATCTCCGAACAAGTTTACCCTCGCAGCCACCCTAACGGCATCGGCCTCTCTCCCGATGGTAGCACTCTCTACGTTTCGGAGACGATGGCTGGCAGGGTCTGGCAGTATGAGGTTGTTGCGCCCGGACGCGTCGAAGTCCCTGCGGGCTTGCTGAACCCCCAAGCATTGCTCTTTGGCGCACCAGGGTTTGAGCTTTACGATTCACTGGCTGTCGAGGCGTCGGGTAACGTCTGCGTTGCCGCGCTTGCAACCGGTGGGATCAGGATCATCTCTCCGATCGGCGAAGACCTCGGCCTAATTGAGACTGGCGACCCGGCCACCACGAATATCGCGTTCGGAGGTCCAGACATGCAGACCGCTTACATGACGCTTTCCGGGAAAGGGCAGTTGGTCAAGGCACACTGGCCTCGACCAGGGTTGAGTCTCAATTTTACCGCCTGAGCAGACGCTCAACATAGTCCGCGATCGCAAGGGAGGCGGTTAGGCCCGGGGACTCGATACCAAAAAGGTTCACGAGCCCCGGAATGCCATGCAAACTCTCCCCTTCGATCTTGAAGTCTTGCTCATCACTGCCCGGGCCGGCGAGCTTGGGACGGATGCCAGTGTAGTCAGGCTCGAACCGATCGCTGTCGAGGGAAGGAAAATAGCTCCGCACTGCCGCAATGAAGTCATCCCTACGGCTGTCATCGAACGCGTAATCTATCTCGGAAATCCAGCGTACGTCGGGCCCGAACTTGGCCTGGCCTCCGAGATCCAGGGTCAGGTGAACACCGAGCCCCCCATCCTCAGGAACCGGATAGATCAGATGGCTGAATGGGGCCTTCCCCGCCATCCTGTAATAATGTCCTTTGGCATAATGCGCGATCGGCACGTGCAGCTGATCCAACCCTGTGAGGCTGGCGGCGAGCTTGGGTGCATGGAGACCTGAACAGTTGATTACCGTCCGAGCCCGCAACACCATCGGCTCGCCTCCGCCGATAAAGAGTGAGATGCCTGCTTTGTCGACGACGCCCCGCTCTACCGGAGCGTTGAGGGCGACCATGCCTCCATGTGTAGACAAATCCCCCTCAAGCGCCTGCATGAAAGAATGACTGTCGATGATACCCGTTGAGGGGGAGTATAGCGCACTAGAGCACGTCAAAGCTGGCTCAAGCGAGCAGACTTCCGAGCTCGAGAGCCAGGTAAGGTCAGTCACACCGTTCGCAGCGGCGTTAGCATGAATCGCCTTTAATTTTCCGAACTGATCCTCGCTGGTAGCTACAATGATCTTGCCCAGGCGCTTGTGTGGAACACCCCGGGCGAGGCAATATGCATAAAGCCGTTCCTTGCCTTCACGGCAAAGGCGGGCCTTAAGTGAATTGGGCCGGTAATAGATGCCCGCATGGATGACCTCGGAGTTGCGGCTGCTCGTCTCGCTTCCAATCAGGCCTTCTTTTTCCAGTATGAGTACTTCGCGCCCGGCAGCAGCCAAGGCGGCGCCGCAGGCGAGGCCAACGACACCTGCACCGATGACGATGCAATCTACCTCTTCACTCATCCCGCCTTACCGCGCCTTTGTAAATGCATGGGACAGCCAGCTGGCAACGTGCAGGACGCACCGGTTTCCCTCCTCCATGAAACCGCCAAACGAGAAGAAGCCATGCACTTGGCCCTCGTAGACAAAATAGGAGGTTGAGACTCCGGCAGCCCTTAGGCGATGTACGTAGGCACGTGCTTCGTCGACGAGTGGATCGGTATCCACCGCGATGATCAATGCAGGGGGAAGTCCGACAAGGTCGGGCTCGCGCAAGGGTGATGCGCGCGGATCAAGGACATTGTTGCCAAAGTGAAGCTGGACCGTTCCAACCAGAGCTTCGTGGCTGGTAAATGCCGCGCGATCGAACCTGCTGGGGACTGCGCTAGCCATATCGAGCATCGGATAGAGCAGAACCTGGGCGATCGGCAGTGACAAGCCGTTCCGTTTGGCGTCCTGTGCCACTGCAGCCGCGAGATAACCGCCGGCACTGTCACCACTGACCGCGATCCGAGAAGCATCGCCTCCCCAGGAAGAAGCATTTTTCGTCAACCAGGCGTAAACGGCCAGACAATCGTCAATCGGCGCGGGGAACGGGTTTTCCGGTGCCTGCCGGTATCGAGGCACGACAACCATACAGGATGCATGCTCGGCAAGCATTCGGCTGGTTGCATCGAAATCCTCCGGCGAGAGCATGATGCCTCCGCCGCCATGATAGAAAACGAGGACGGGCAGGTTTTCCTCGACTTCATTTGGTCGGTAGACCAGACATTCGATCTGCCTCCCGTCGGACATGACCTCTTTCGTGATTCTGACTGGGCCGGACGGCGGCTCAGGCGCCATGCTCTGCCACAGTGCACTGAAGCCAGCGCGTTGCTCATTGATGTCCGCAGGCGGCGGAGGTCCATTGCCGAGGCTGTCGAGGAAAGCCTTTGCTGCGGGATCAATAAACATTTTTTGCCTTTCAGAATAACTTAGTTGGCACGTGCGTGGAGAAGGCCGAAGCCCGTTATCCAGCTGGGTAAAGCACGGTAGAAGCGGTGGTCCACCGCGTAACTCTCACGCCCGTACTCACCCAGCGCCGACAGAGCAGCGATCCAGTTCCGGATTTCGCTTCCGCCGCGGCCACCTTGGGCAATAACCTCGTCGTCGCTGAGCGCCACCACGGCTTCCAAGTCTCCGATCTGGAAACAGTCGAGAAGCCAGTTGTCCCAAGTGGGGTTGAGCGGCTGCAGCGGTCCTTCTCCTCGCCCGTGCTCCTTGCCAGCTGCAATGACGTTCACGGTCCTAGTGGCGAGTGTCTCGTCCGACCACTGGACCCCGTCGATCATGCGCTGTTGCACATCTACAGGCGCGGTTGTGAAGATGGGTAGAGGGGGGTCGTGGGAGAGTCCTCCCGATCCGATAAACAAGACCTTGAGGTCGGGATGATGGTCGCGAAAGAACGCCCCTATTACCTTGCCCAGCTCCTTCGATCGCTTGAGTGGGGGTCGCAGGTCGCCCCCGCAATTGGTGAAAACCGGAATAACAGGCACATGCGCTGGTTCTTCGAACAACTTGTCGAGCGCCATGACCATGCCATGGTCGAAGAGCGCATCATAGGATGTTGCCACGTCCACGCCAGCCTCGTGAAGGAAGGTCACAAGCTCACGCCCGATGGTTTCATCAACCGCCAGTTTTTGGGCAGTCGTTCCGAAATCTCCGAGAGTACGTGCTCTTAGGGCCACAAGGAAGGCCGGCATCAAACGGAGCGAGAAGCCGCTGTTATGGTCATTGCCGAATTTGACCACGAGGTCAGGCGAATAGGTTTCCACCTGCTCGCGAGCATAGGCGAGCTCTGAGCGAACCTCCTGGTCTTCGTCGCCTGACAGGAGCTCATGGAAGTTCATCAGGCCTCCATGCCCCATGCAGATAGCCTGTGCAGGCATCAAGCTACTCCCTGGACGTCGCCATCAAGCAAGAAGCCAAGAGATAGCTTGTTATATTCATACGGCTTTTCGTACTGAGGCCAATGTCCGCAATTTTCCATGACGGCGAACTTCGAGCCTGGCACCCAGCTGGCAATTTCTCGTCCGGTCTCGACAGAGGCGGTAGGATCCTTGCTGGTCCAGATGACCAGCGTCGGTGCCTTGATCTGTCCCATATTGTCGGGTGTCATGAGATTGCGTCGGCGCGGCTCCTCCTGTTGTAAACACAGGATTTTGCGCATCGTTTCCTTCATGCCCGGCTGGGCATAAATCCGAGTCCGGCAGGCAACGAGATCATCCGTAACAACCGACGGATCTGCCATGAGCCACTCGAGCCGAGGACGGGTAAGCGTCTCCGGATGCTCCACGGCTGCAAGGGTCTTCTCATATACGGTTTGCATCACCTGCGAGTTCATCGTGGCCCCGCCCATGGTGTTTAGGACCAGCCGTTCCACTCGGTCGGGATTTTGAATGGCGAACCAGGCCGCAATCCAACCACCCATCGATTCCCCGCAGATGGAAGCTTTGGAAAATCCTAAGGCATCCATCGTGGCAGCGAGATGATCGCAATAGTCAGGCATCTCGTAGGCGACATCTGGCTTGTCGGTCCAGCCGTGCCCCAAGTAGTCGATCAGGACGGTATCGAAATGCTCGGCATGCGCATCGAGGTTACGCAGAAAAGCTTCCGCATGCCCTCCCGTTCCATGCAGGAAAATCAACTTGGGCTTGGACCTGTCACCTGCCCGTATGTAACGAGTCTTGATGCCATTGGCGTCGAGATAGCCCTGTTCGAATGCGGAGCGATAAACATCGCTCCACAGGCTCATGAAATCCATCAGTGTCGCTCCTGTCAGGCGGCAGCTTTGCGGTGCACATTCGGACCGATCTTGTCCGTAAAGTTGGGCAACACCTTTCGCGACATAAGATCGAGATGCTTCATCATCATATGCTGAGGGAGCAGGCCGTTGGCCGTAAACAGCCAAAGGTACTCAACCGGCATATTTTTCAGCGCAACTTCGAGCTGCCTGTTGACGGTGTCCGGGCTGCCGCAGAAGAGAATGCCGCGCTTAATAAATTCCGGAATGGTTGACGGAATGCTCTTCCAGTCTTCGCCTTCCCGGGCCAGCACGGCGTTGAAGCCGAATTGAGCGAAGAAATAGGTCCACTCAAACATGGCAAGCTCAGCGAATTCCATCGCTTCTTCGTCTGTTTCGCCCACAATCATGTAACGAGCAAAGCCGACCTTTTCGCCTCGCTTAGTGCTAACCCCGGCCTTCTCCCATCCTCGCTGAGCCGCATCGAGCTGTTCAGACACAATTTTGGGATCACACATGATCCCGATAGGAACCAAGCCATTCGACGCTGCCGTTTCGATGGAACTGTGGCTCACCGAGAACGGCTCAAACATCAAAGGACGCTTGCGATTGTACATCGCTGGCGCGACACCGACTTCGACAAGATTTCCGTCTGCGTCTAAACTACGCCCACCCATTTCACGGCTCATCCGCTGCCCCGGCCAAGCGGTTTTTGGCGCTGGAATAGTCCAGAACTCGCCCTTGTGCGAAAAAGTATCATTGTCCCAAGCTTTAAGAATGATCTCAAGATGCTCGTAAAACAGCTTGCGTCGATCGTCGTCGTAACGCTTAGGATCGGTAATGTTATCCGCGAGGCTGTAACGATGCTGCGCCATGGTGTTAATCCACCGCGTCTGCACCCCGCGGGCGAAACCGGCAAATGCTCGGCCCTGCGTCATCTGATCCAGCATGGTCACTTCCGACGCGACCCGCAATGGGTCATGGACGGGCAAAACATATCCAAGCGCGCCAAAGTTCAGGTGCTTAGTCTGCTGTCCTAGATAAAGCCCAAGCATTGAAGGACTATTGGAAAGCGTCATGCCTTCCACTGAGAGGTGATGCTCAGTGAAGCCCATGCCAAAATATCCAAAATCGTCCATGAACTGCGCTATTTCAGTGAGTCCACCAAGCATCTTTTGATAAAGATCAGTTCTACGACCCGCTAGACCTTGCATCAGTTCTTCGCGGGTACCGACAGTTGGCGGAATGAAAAATGCTACTTCCATGGACGAATCCCTCCTTCAAACTCATCGACACACCCAGTCTTAGGTAGTTTTGCATGGGCAAATCGGTCCCGACTCGGATGCTTATGAATGAGACCTAAGCAGAGGGCCGCGATTGCGAGCACCTATCTTTCGGCCGAACCCGGGAGGTGCACTTCGCAGTCTATTCCACCAAATTCCTTCTTTCTGCCGGCAGGACACGAAGCTGCCGCCGTCCGAAAGATAGGCGATTGCAGCCAGCCGGTTAGGCATTGAGACTGCGAATCAACAAGGGAGGGGAGGATTTCCATGATCCAAAGCCAACATAAGACCATTCAGCGACTTCATCGTTCGCTATTGCGGGCAAGCTCCGTCGCAGTGATTGCCGCTGCTGCTTTTGCAGTGCCAGCATTTGCGCAAACAGCGGCGCCCCAGGAAAGTGCAAGCATGACACCGGCCGAAGACACGGGCATTGTCGACATCGTGGTCACCGCGCGTAAGCGTTCGGAAAGCATGCAGGCTGTGCCAATCGCGATCTCAGCCGTGGCTGGCGAGCAGCTTGAACAGCGCGACGTTAAGAGCGTGATGGATCTCTCGTCCATCGTTCCCAATTTTCAGGCACCAAAGAACACCGTTTCGTTCGCTGCGCCCCAGTTCTACCTGCGTGGTGCGGGCCGGGCGAACAACAACTGGAACGCCGAAAACGCTGTCGCCGTGTTCGTTGACGACATCTATCTCCAGTCTACGGCTGCAGCGTATGTCGATATGATCGACTTCGAACGGGTTGAAGTACTGCGTGGTCCGCAGGGCACGCTGTATGGGCGCAATGCGACGGTCGGCGCGATCAAATTTGTTCCGCGTAAGCCAGACCTCAATGATGTCAAAGGGTCTGCCTCGGTTACGTTTGGCAGCCGGAACCGCATCGATGTGAAGGGCAACGTCAGCATCCCCCTTATCGAGGACAAGCTGGCGATTAAGCTCGACGCCTACCGCACTGCGAACGACGGATTCATGAGGCAGGTCGATTCATCAAACCGGGTCATCAAGGACGACATTTCGAAGCTTCTGCACTATGGCGCGCGCCTGGCGACCTATTTTAAGCCGAACGAAAAGGTGGAATTTGAACTTAATCTCGACGTCTTCAAGCAGGACGACGGGACCAACTTGATGACCCCGATTGCTCCGTCAGATCCGACGTCCCTTGCCCAGCTTCTTTCCAAAAACGGCTCGGTGAAGTTCACGCCTGTCTATGGGGCCAACCGTGGGGCACTTGAACCTCTAACTGATATGGGTGGGTTCGGGCGTCGTCCGGGCCACAACTTCGACGGCTACGGCATCGTGTTCAAGGCCTCGGCTGAGACCGACATCGGCACTCTAAAGTCGATTTCCGGCTTTCGGCACTATGATGGCCATTACGTGTCCCAGCTCGGTTCCGACCTCACCCGTTCCACGATCTTCGGCATCACACTCGGCAGCACCGTGGACACTGACGAGGATTACGACCAGTTCACGCAGGAGCTGCAGCTCTCGGGTTCTATCGGGGAGCGCTTCAAATATACCCTTGGGGCGTTCTATTTCAGCAACCAGTGGGGGCAGCTGCAATACGGTTCCACCATCGGTGTGCCGGTCGAGTTCTCTCCCGTGGCGCACCCCGGCTTTACGGAAAAGTTCGGCGGCTCGTACCAGGACACTTTCCAGGACGCGAAGAGTTACGCGCTTTATTTCGACGGCACATGGGAGGTCCTGGACAACCTGTTCCTGCTGGGAGGCGTGCGCCAGACTTGGGACAAGAAGAAGGTCCGGTATGACTCGCTCTTCGAGGACCAGCAGACCCACTATCCGGGCTTCCCAGTCTTTCCGAGCAAGGACTTCAGCCGCTTCACGCCACGCGTGGGCCTGAACTGGCAGGCGACACGCGATATCCTTCTCTATGCGACCTACACGACGGGCTACAAGGCCGGGAACCTTGAAGGCGACCGCGCAACCGACCCCGTTCCAGCGTCGCGTTTCCTAGCACCGGAGACGGTGAAGACCTTCGAGGCAGGTATCAAGGCTGATTGGTTTGGCCGCACCTTACGGACCAACATCACGGCATTCTCGAGCAAGTACAAGAATCACGCCGATCTCATTTCGCCTCAGACAGTGGCGTTGTCAGATCAGCGGATCAACGGCCTCGAAGCTGAGATTACGTGGGCACCAACTCCGGGTCTTCAGATCTATGGCAACCTTGGTCTTCTCGATGCGGAGTACACCCGCGCTGATCCCACTCATCCGATCTTCGCGCCCGACTTTACAGGCTATGCGCCTGGTCTGAATGCCCATCCGGTCTCAACACCGAAGTACAGCTTCAGCGTGGGGGCAAACTATCGCGTCGAACTGAAGGATGCTGGTAGCCTGATGTTCAATGCATCCATGGACGGCGTCGGCAAGCATTTCAACGGCTTGGGTGTAGCTAACCTCGATTCCGAGCGCGTTGATGCCTACGAGGTTGCAAGTGCAAGTCTGACGTATGCGACCAAGGATGATAGCATGTCAGTCACGGCAGGCGTCGATAACCTGTTCAACAAGACATACTGGACGACCGGCTTCTTTGGTTCCGTCCCCGAGTATGCTGGCCGCGCGTATGCCGACAAGCGAACTTGGTATGTCCGCCTGAACTATCGCTACTGATATTATCCCGGAGACGAGAGTTATGCACCACATCCACTCTCGTCTCCGGGATAAGGTGGTTTTGATCACAGGCAGCGGAGGTAGCATTGGTCTTGCTGCATGCCTCCGTTTTGCCGCCGAAGGAGCGAGGGTCATAGGCTGCGATGTTGATCCTTCACGTGGTGAAGAGGCATTGGAAGCGGTTCGTTCCGCCGGCGGTTCAGACGCCATGTTTATTCAATGCGATCTCACAGATCCAATTCAGGTATCCGAGCTTATTGCAAAAGCAAAGTCCGTTTATGGCGCGATAGACATACTATACAACAATGCGGCCATGGCGCATTTTGCATGGTTCACGGACATGTCATTTGAGACATTTTCGAGGACGATGCGCGAAGAAGTCGATTTAGTTTTCCATACCTGTAAGTCGATATGGCCTCTATTCATTGAACAGGGTCGAGGGGTTATAATAAACACCGCATCTGTGTCAGCGCATATTTGTTACAAGGTTGTTCCTGGCTTGGCGCATTCAACTGCAAAATCGGGAATACTAGCTATGAGCCGCCATCTAGCGATGGAGGGCGCGCCACATGGCATCCGCGTCAATTCCATCTCACCCGGACTGATTTTGACGAACCAGAGTAAGGCGCTGCTAGATGATCCCGAATGGGCAGGCGCCATGCAATCCAAAATAATGTTGGATCGCATTGGTCAACCAGAGGATGTGGCCGCCGCCGCAGCCTTTCTCGCATCGGATGACGCAAAATGGATAACCGGCACTGATTTGGCCGTCGATGGCGGTACAACAGCTTGGTGAGAGGCGCGCATGTCTAAAGTGGTTCTTGTTACAGGCAGTGCTCAGGGTATCGGGGCAGCAATTGCAGAAGCCTTTTCTGCCCGCGGCTTCTCGGTTGTCGGGGCGGATGTCTCTTACGCCGGCTTCAACACATCAGCAGAAATGATCCGTGCGCATTGTGACGTAAGTGACAAAAATAGCGTGATGGCATTGTTTAGCGATACCGAAGCGGCAGTTGGGCCAATCGACATTCTTGTAAATAATGCAGGAGTGTATCCCATGCAGCCGTTCGAAAAGATCACGAAAGAGGAATGGGATAGGGTTATTACGACAAATGTAAGTTCGGTTTTTAACACCTGCCAAGCTTCTATTCCAAATATGAAAAAGAAAAAATGGGGTCGAATAATAAATATTGTTTCGAATACATTTTTTATGGGGTTGCCCAATATGGCTCACTATATTGCTAGTAAGGGAGCAATTATTGGGATGTCTCGATCACTCTCCTCTGAGTTTGGTGAATTTGGATTGACGGTAAACTGCGTAGCTCCGAATTTTACGCGAACCGAAGGGACTGCCGTTGTTGAGGCAAATGCTCCTGAAGTCGTAGCGCAAACTATTGCTTCACAATCAATCCCAAGGGTAGCAACGCCCAAAGACGTCTTGGGGGCAATCCTCTTCCTCGCTGGAGAAGAAGCTGCATTCATGACGGGGCAAACACTTGTCGTCGATGGCGGCACAATTAAATACTGACAAGAGCTCCAACCATGCCGAAGAGATCGAAGACACTTCCGGAAACGGGGGGTGTTCCGCTGCGCAACCTGCAAGACGCCTACGTCGCGAACCCGCGCTACGACGCAAGCGATGAGGAATTGCTGAGGTTATATCAGCAGATGCTGCTCATCCGGCGTTTCGAGGAGAAGGCCGGGCAGCTGTACGGCCTGGGCCTGATCGGCGGCTTCTGCCACCTCTACATCGGTCAGGAAGCTGTTGCCGTGGGTTTGCAGTCGGCGCTCGAAGCGGGCAAGGACAGCGTGATCACCGGTTATCGCGATCACGGGCATATGCTGGCCTACGGGATCGATCCGAAGCTCATCATGGCAGAACTGACCGGCCGCGCCGCCGGTATTTCGCGCGGCAAGGGCGGGTCGATGCACATGTTCTCGACTGATCGCAAGTTCTACGGAGGCCACGGCATCGTCGGTGCGCAGGTGCCGCTCGGCGCCGGATTGGCATTCGGTCACAAGTACCGCGATGATGGCGGCATCTGCATGTCCTACTTCGGCGATGGTGCCTCCAACCAAGGTCAGGTCTATGAAGCGTTCAACATGGCTGCGCTGTGGAACCTGCCGGTGATCTTCGTGGTCGAAAACAACGGTTATGCCATGGGTACGGCGGTCAAGCGCGGTTCGGCGGAGACGCATTTCTACCGCCGCGGCACGGCGTTCCGCATTCCCGGCATGGACGTCAACGGAATGGACGTGCTCGAAGTGCGGGCCGCAGCCGAAGTCGCTATCAAGCATGTGCGCGACGGCAACGGTCCGGTGCTGATGGAATTGCACACTTACCGCTATCGTGGTCACTCGATGTCAGACCCGGCCAAGTATCGCACGCGCGAGGAAGTGCAGGAAATGCGCGAAAAGCACGATCCGATCGACGCCGCCAAGGTCGAGCTTGCCCGGCGCGGTGTCCCCGAGGATCGCATCAAGGAAATCGACAAGCAGATTCGCAGCATTGTCAACGAAGCTGCCGATTTTGCAGAAAATTCGCCGGAGCCAGATATGCCTGAACTCTACACCGACGTACTGGTGGAGAGCTACTGATGAGCGTCGAACTAAAGATGCCCGCGCTCTCGCCTACGATGGAAGAGGGCACGCTGGCCAAGTGGCTCGTAAAGGAAGGCGACGAGGTTAAATCGGGTGACATCATCGCCGAGATCGAAACCGACAAGGCGACGATGGAATTCGAGGCAGTCGACGAAGGGGTGATCGGCAAGATTCTTGTGCCCGAAGGCACCGAAGGCGTGAAGGTCGGCACCGTGATTGCGGTGATCGGTGGCGAGGGCGAAGCGGTGTCTGCTCCGGCAGCGGCCGCAGCGCCGGCGCAGATCGCACCCGTGCAGCCAGCTCCTGCTCAGCGGTCGGTGTCCGTTCCTCTTGCGGCCGATCCGGAAGTTCAGGCTGGCACAAATATGAAGACCGTGACCGTGCGCGAGGCACTGCGCGACGCCATGGCCGAGGAAATGCGCCGAGACAGCCGCGTCTTCGTGATGGGCGAGGAAGTGGCGGAATACCAGGGCGCCTACAAAGTCACCCAGGGGCTGCTCGAGGAATTCGGCGCGAAGCGCGTGATCGATACCCCGATTACCGAATACGGTTTCGCCGGGATCGGCACCGGTGCGGCGATGGGCGGCTTGCGGCCAGTCGTGGAGTTCATGACGTTCAACTTCGCCATGCAAGCGATCGACCACATCATCAATTCTGCCGCCAAGACCAATTACATGTCCGGCGGTCAGATGCGTTGTCCGGTTGTGTTTCGCGGCCCGAACGGTGCGGCCAGCCGCGTCGGCGCGCAACACAGTCAGAACTATGCACCGTGGTACTCCAATGTGCCCGGACTTGTGGTGATCGCGCCGTACGATGCGTCGGATGCCAAGGGCCTGCTCAAGGCTGCGATCCGCAGCGAGGACCCTGTCGTGTTTCTCGAGAACGAGCTGGTTTATGGCCGCAGCTTCGCACTTCCGGAACTCGACGACCACGTGCTGCCGATCGGCAAGGCGCGGCTCATGCGTGAGGGCAGCGACGTGACGATCGTGTCCTACTCAATCGGCGTCGGCTTCGCGCTGGAAGCCGCAGAGACGCTGGCGGCGGAGGGGATCGATGCCGAAGTGCTCGACCTGCGCACCCTGCGTCCGCTGGACCGTGAGGCCGTTTTGACCTCGCTGGCCAAGACCAACCGCCTTATCATTGCCGAGGAAGGCTGGCCGCAATGTTCGATCGCGTCCGAGGTCATGGCGATCTGCATGGAAGACGGGTTCGATTATCTCGACGCGCCGGTACTAAGGGTGTGCGATGAGGACGTGCCGCTGCCTTACGCAGCGAATCTTGAACGAGCAGCCCTGATCGACGCCCCCCGCATCGTCGAGGCGGTGCGCAAGGTCTGCTATGCCAAAATCTGACCAGACTGGGATGATTCAGCCTAATCGCGTGATCGCCTCACCGCTCGCCAAGCGGATCGCCAATCAGAAGGGCGTGGACCTTAAGGCAGTCAGGGGCAGCGGTCCGAATGGCCGGATAGTGAAGGCCGATGTCGAGGCTGCACAGCCCGGCGCGGCACCGCTCCCTGCTTCGTCCGCTACTCCGTCGCAAGCGGCTCTGTCCGCCGTTTCGGATTTCGGCATTCCTTACGAAGCTGAAAAATTGAACAATGTCCGAAAAACGATCGCCCGCCGCCTGACCGAGGCTAAGCAGGCCATTCCGCACATTTACCTGACCGTTGACGTGCGGCTTGATGCCCTGCTCAAGCTGCGCGGCGAACTGAACAAGGCGCTCGAAGCCGACGGCGTGAAGGTGTCGGTCAACGATCTGTTGATCAAGGCACTGGCCAAGGCGCTGATCCGGGTGCCCAGGTGCAACGTCAGCTTTGCTGGCGATGAACTGCGCAAGTACAGCCGCGCAGACATCTCAGTTGCGGTGGCGGCTCCCTCAGGTCTGATCACCCCGATCATCGTCGATGCCGCGGCCAAGGGCGTGGCGCAGATCAGCAACGAGATGAAGGCGCTGGCCGACAAGGCCCGCGACGGCAAGTTGATGCCGCACGAATACCAAGGTGGCACAGCCAGCCTCTCCAACCTCGGTATGTTCGGGATCAAGCAGTTCGACGCCGTCATCAATCTGCCCCAAGCGATGATCATGGCTGTCGGTGCGGGCGAGCTGCGGCCCAATGTGGTCGACGGTGCGCTTTCCGTCGCCAGCGTGATGAGCGCGACCGGCAGCTTCGACCACCGCGCCATCGATGGCGCCGACGGCGCGCAACTGATGCAGGCGTTCAAGGACCTGATCGAAAACCCGCTTGGACTGATGGCATAACATGGCAGACCAATACGAATTATGATGCCCGGCTTTGGTCAGAGCTTTTGCATTATAACACCCCCATATGAGTGACGCGAATTTTGTTAATTAAGCAGGGTAATGAAAAGGTATATGCCGCCATTCAGTCTTACGACAATTGACCATGTTGTTATCCGGTCATTGAGCAGACCTAATCTAATAGCGTTCTATATCAATGTTATCGGCTGCGAGCTCGTTTGGGATCGGCCCGAGATTGGCCTAACGCATCTCAGAGCAGGTGATACGATGATCGACATTGTGAGCATCAATCACGACATCGGAGAGAGGGCGACATCGCAAGATGACCGCTCCGGCAAAAATGTTGATCACCTGTGCCTATGCATTAGCCCGTTCGACTTCGAGGCACTGAGAACCCATTTGGTGGCTTTTGGTATCAACGTCGCTCCTCCCAAAATGCGGTTTGGTGCGCGGGGGTTCGCCCCATCCATTTATTTAACAGACCCAGAGGGCAACGGGATCGAACTGAAGAGCCATATTAGCAGTTAGAAAGAGCAACACCTAAAGAGGTGGGGCATATAATCCGAGTAGCCCCTAGTGTTCTGGATTCCTTCCGCTTTCATAATATGCTGCCGTTCGAAATCGACGGGTGAGGAACTCCTAGTCGGCGTCCCGCGTCAATTGTCGCGCATTTAGCCATGAAGCCTCTATAGATGATCCCAAAATCGCAAGTTTCATTGGCGATGCCAAGGCGTAGGTTGCATGGCGAGAAAGCACCCAGCAAATCGGACCAAAGGTCGCAGCTGGACATTCAATTAGACAAATGCCCCCATTCGATGAGGTCGTGCACGGTATCATAAATTGTCTCTTCGACGTCACGAAACCCTATGCCGAGATCGCGCTGGATTTTGCTATTATCAAACCGCGGAACGCTTCCAAGATGTGTTCTGAGGTAGCTTCCTATGCCACTCGGCTGGAAATTTGAGAGAAGCTTCATCGTTGTGGTCCCAATGCGTCCGCTCATGTCGAATGATGGAAGCTTACCCTGCACGCCGACCGACTTCATTAGATTGGTAATTTGGTGCATATCCATATTGCCCGCAGCGCAGATGTAGCGCCCTTTGGCGTTCGACGCCTTCATTGCGCGAACATGGGCCTCGGCTACCTCTCGAACGTCAACAAAGCCCCAGTTGAGTGCCATCAAGGCAGGATATTGACCATTGGCGATGTCAATGAAGAGCTGATTGGACGTACTGACACCGGTGCTTAGCGAAGGTCCGGCAACCATGAAGGGGTTTATGACGACTAGATCAAAGCCGGTGCTATTTTCCTTCGTAAAAGTCCAGGCGGCACGTTCAGCTTGCGTCTTGGAATAGTAGTAAGGGTTGCGGGTTACAGAAGATTTTTCATTCCAATCCGCTTCGGTCAGCACCCTGCCATCTGGCGCATCGGTGATCGCGGCCATGGAAGAAGTGAGAACAACGCGCTTAACGCGGCTAGACTTCGCTGCAGCCTCCAATGCCGAGACGGTGCCGCGCACCGCAGGTTGGACTAGGTCGCGCTCAACGTCCTCAACGTCGATAACAAATGGGCTCGCAGTGTGGATTACATAATCCACATCTGCAGTATAATTTGAGAATGCGCCTTCATCGTTCAAGTCCGCCGAAACAAGCTCTAAATTGCCGGAATCTGGCAACGCTTTAAGAAAGCCAACCGTATCTGCCTTCAGCGGATTACGAACCGTCCCCCGAACGGCGAATCCCTGCTCCAGCAGCAGCTTGGTGATGTGCGAGGCAATAAAGCCATTGGCTCCCGTGACCAGTACCCGTTCTTGCATAGCGGCGTCCTCAGAATCATACGTTTTAAACGACTATCGTTTAGTACGTTTGTTTGATCGGTTGCAGATGTCAAGGCGGGAAACTATCAAGTGGAGATGACCCGCGAAGATGACCCAAAACCGATAACTCGTGCGAAGACGATCAAGCGCGATCGTATTCTCGACGCTGCCGAGAGCTTGTTTGCCAAGGTTGGCCTGAGATCAGCTACAATGGAAGCGATTGCTGCGGCTAGTTCCATCTCTAAGGCGACACTTTACGCATACTTCCCTGATAAAATGACCGTTTTTTCCGCTGTGGCATCGCGCTTGGCAAGCGACATGCAACTAGGAGTTATCGCTGCGCTTAAGGAAAAAGGCAGCCTGGCTGACCGCATATCGAATGCGCTTATGGCAAAACATGGGCGAGCATTTGATGCGGCCATCGGAAGCCCTCATAGATTGGAATTGCTCGACACGCGCAGACATGAATTTGGGCAACTTTTCAACGCAATGGATAGGGCAATCGAGGACGCTATCTTTCGAGCGTTGCAAGCGGCCGGGTCGAGTACGCCTCGCGATGATGCCAGGCTTATTTTCTGCGCATCAATCGGGATCAGTGAACAGGCTAAAAGCAGAGAGGAGCTTGAAATGGATTTGAGACGGCTGGTCTCGGCTATACTGGCGGAATAGCGGGACTTTTGGGTTCTTAACTGGACATATCTTTAGTCGGATTAATGCCGTATCTAGGTTCCGAACCCAGTACAATTATTATAATTCAATAGCTTACGCCTCAGAGAAGGTTCGACGCCGGTCGACTGCCCCCCCGCCACAAAGTCTGCTCGAGCAGAGAATTCCCACGGTCTCCGCCGCCGCAATGTGGCGCTCCCTTCAGAGCGTCTGATCGGCGGCACTAGTCCTGGGGGTAGCGGTGGTCGGCAATCCTGACGCGACGTTAATCCGCAGGAGATGCTTTAACGATGCCCTGAGAATGCCCGATGCAGAGCGGTGCTGGCCACTGAGACAGCCGCGTCGGCCAGGGCTGCCAGGCCAATCAAGCTCATGAAACCATGCACTGCACCGTCATAGTCATGGAGGTCCACCTTGATCCCGGCGGCACGAAGCTGCGCTGCATATGCTGCGCCCTCGTCATGGAGCGGGTCGTTCGCTGCAAGGATAATGGTAGCGGGTGCCAGGGCTGGCAGGATGCGCCCTGCCGCTGGAGAGACCCTGGGATCGAAGCGCCGTTCCTTGGCATACTGCTCCCAATACCAGTTCATTTGCGCCGGACTGAGAAAGCCCGGATAGTGTGTGCCGAAAGAGCGGGTTGAGCACGAGCCATCCAGGGCCGGATAGAGCAGCAACTGGTGAACGACCGAAGCATCGCCGGCCACGGCCTGAGCTGCCGCAGCTGCCAGATTGCCGCCCGCACTATCCCCGGCCAAAGCGATATAGCTTGCGTCAACACCCAGCCGGGCGTGATTTTCCTTCAACCACCTCAAGGACAGCAGCGCATCTTCCCATGCTGCCGGGAATGGATTTTCCGGAGCCAGTCGATAGCCGACCGACAGGACGGCGCATTGCGCTTGTACGGCAAGGGCCGCCGCTAACCGGTCATGCGTATCGAGGGTGCCATGGACCCAGCCGCCGCCATGGAAGAAAAGCACCACAGGCAAAGCCTGACCTGGCGCGGCGTGATAAAGCCGCGCCGGTAGCGCACGATCCTGCCCGGCAATCACCAGGTCGGTGCGGGCAATGTCGACTGGCGGTGCAGGGATTGGAACATCGAGCATGGCGCGCAGCGCAACGGGATCAAGGGGCTCTGGCAGGGCAAAGCCACTCTCGGCCAGTGCTGTCAGCAGGGCTTGGATTTCAGAGTCAATCATGGGGCACTCCGCGCTCTAGCCTGTCATCGAGCCGGTCGGCCGACGACGCTCCCGGATCATTTCGTGCCGGGCCTGCAGGAACGGATCCAGTGCTTCGGGCTGTGGAATGATCCAGTATTCACCCCGGCCGATGCCCTGAAAGACCAGGGCGGCGAATTCATCGGCCCCCATGCCGTGCAGCGCGGTCATTTCCTTCATTGTCTCGACAAACCGCTCGGTCGCCGGGTGAGCGTCTCCTCCGAAGGGGCTTGCGAAGATCTCGGACAGGACCGGTCCGGGGGCCAGGAGGCTGATCGAAATCGGGGCGCCCAACAGTTCCAGTTCGCATTGCATGGCCTCGGTGATCGCGACGATCGCAAACTTGGTGGCCGAGTAGGGCGCCATCAGCGGGCTGGGCAGGAACCCGCCGACCGAGGCGGTGTTGACGATTTGCGCAGGCTTGCCCCGCGCGATCATGCGCGGGATGAAAGCGCGGGCCCCGTTCAGGACACCGCCGATATTGATCGCGATTGCGCGGTCCCAATCGGCGGCGGGGATCTCCCAGCTAAAACCTGTGGTCATTACCCCGGCATTGTTGAACAGCAGATCCGCGCCGCCCAAGGCTTCGGCATGGTCTGCTAGCGCGGCCATCTGGATGGGATCGGTCACATCGGTGACGCGATATTCGGCACCAGGGATCGCCGCTGCTGTCCGGGCCAGGGCAGGCTCGTTGCAATCAGCCAGCAGGACACGGTAGCCCGCTCTTGCCGCTTCCCGCGAGAGGCCCGCACCGATCCCGTTCGCCGCGCCGGTCACTACGGCGAGCTTCTGGCTGCCGGTCATGACTGATCCTCCCCACTGGTACTTCGCAGCTCGAATGCTCCGAAATCTGGCCTGCTCATTTCCTCGAAGAACCGGTCAAAGCTCCAGGGCCAGCACTGCGGCACGCCTTCCTTATCGAGATACCAGCTCGAACAGCCGCTGGCGAAAACGGTGGTGCGGGCAGCGGCGATACGGCGCTGCTCGTAATCGTCCATTGCGGCGTGGCTGGCGGAGATCTCGCTGGCGGAGCCGTTCCTGATGAGGTCGAGCAGCTGGTCGATATAGCCCCACTGCGCTTCGGCAATGTCGATCAGCGAGAAGTTGCCGACCGGGCCAGTGGGTCCGTTGAGCATGAAGAGGTTGGGAAACTCGGGCACGCTGATCGCCAGATAGGCTGTGGCGCGGCGCTCCCACACCTGGTCCAGGCGTTGCCCGGCGCGGCCGACCGGCTGAATCGGGCGGACGAAGCGATCGGCATGGTAGCCGGTGGCAAGGATCAGGACATCGCTCTGATGGAGCATGCCGTCGCGCGTTCGCACGCCTTCAGGCTCGACATGATCGATGCCTTCTCGCACCACTGTCACGTTCGGGCTTTGGACTTTCTCGTAATACGAAGGAGAGTAGATCAGGCGCTTGCAGGCGGCGCGATAGTCGGGGCGCAGCTTTTCGCGCAGTTCGGGATCGCTGACTGCCGTTTCCAGATGATCCCTGACAAAGGTCTCGATCTGGGTCATCGCGTCGGAGCCGGGATCGATGATGGCATCGTTGAAGCGCCTGACATTGGCGATGTATTCCGGGTCATAACGGATCGCGTCGATCGCTGCCGGGTCGCCGCGAAAGCGCTCCCTGTCCTCGGGCGACCAGGCGAAATCCTGAACCGGCATGATCCATTGCGGCGAGCGCTGGAAATGCTGGACATGGCCGGCCACGTCCGCGAGCGCGGAGACGAGCTGGACCCCGGTCGAGCCGTTGCCGATCACCGCGACGCGCTTGCCCGCCAGGTCGATGCCATCCGGCCATTGGGCCGAATGGAAGCAGTCCCCGGCGAAGCTTTCCAGCCCAGCAATCTCCGGGAAACGGGGATAGTGGAGCACGCCGGTTGCCGCGATCAGCACATCGCCCCGGTATGTTTCACCGCTGCGCGTTTCTGCTGTCCAGCCGCCGTCGATCCAGCGGGTGGAGACTACATCCTGCCCGAACCGGATCAGCTCGCGCAGGCCAAAGCGATCGGTGACGCCGCGAAAATAGTCGAGGATCTCGCTCCCGCTGGCGAAATAGCGGCTCCAGTCGGGGTTCGGTGCAAAGGAATAGGTATAGGAGTGGGCCGGGACATCGCAGGTCAGGCCCAGGTAGCGGTTATCCCGCCAGGTTCCGCCAATCTCGTCGCCCTTTTCGAGCACAATCACGTCATCGCCGCGCTCACGCAGACGGATCGCGGCCAGCAGGCCAGCCATGCCTGCGCCGACGACAATCGCCTTGAGCGGTCTGGCCCGGCTCATCGCCCGCGTCCTTCCGCAAACGCATCACCGCCAAGCACCGCCGGATCGTGCCGGATTTCGCGGCGGGCCATGGCCTCCCATAGGAAAGGGAAGCCGAGGTCGTCCGACATCTGCGCGACCCGCAGCGTCTCAGGGTCGTTGACAGGCTGGCCGCCGCCGAGCGCCTCGACCTGCCAGGCGAGCCGGCAGCGGTGCTCGAGTGTGATCGCGCGCAGATGGGCCTGGCGTATATCCCTGGCGACGAGGAAAACGCCGTGATTCCTGAGGATCGCCCATTTTGCCCCGCCCAGCGCCGCTGCGGCCGCCTCGGCCTGGGAAGCGCCGTCGACGGTTCCGGCATACTCGTCGTAGAGTACCGGATCGCCCTCGACCTGGCCCGAAGTCTGGTCGTAGACAGGCGGGATTCGGCCGGCCGCCGACCAGACGGAACCCCAGCGTGGATGGTTGTGGATGGCGACCTTCAGGTCATGACGGTTGCGGTGCACGGCCAGATGCAGGCCGATCGCCGGCGTCACGTTCCATTCGCCCTCGATCACCTGGCCTGCGCCATCGACGCGGATGATGTCGGCTGCAGTCAGTTCGTCCCAGGCCAGTTCCCAGGGATTGACCAGGAAGCTGCCGTCGTCCTGGGCCAGGGTGATGTGCCCGGCGATGTGATCGTCATAGCCTTCGCGATGGAGCATGCGGCACAGCAGGGCGAGTTCCTGTTGCGGGGTGAGATCGGGCAACAGCGGATAGCGGCCGGGGTGCGGCGCCAGCTTTTCGAGGATCGGATTGCTGCGGAGGGGCTTGTTCATGGCATGGTCCTCCGGATCAGTTCCACTGGGCCGAGGCGGTGGCGGTATCTGCCAGCTCGACGCCCTTTATTCCCAGTGCCTCGCGCGCTGCTGCGGGGGTCAGGTCGAACACGTCCTCGAAGCGCATCATGAAGATCGGCGCGGATTGCCGCCCGACGCGAGAGCCTCGCTCAAGGGCATCCAGCGTGGTCAGCCAGGTCTGCGGATAATGCAGCACGGCGCGGGTAATGATCCGGGTCGAGCCCAGGATCGAGAAGGCGGAAAGCTCACCCGCCAGTTCTGGCGACAGATGGACGAACAGGTTGGTCAGGCGCATGTAGTAAGGGACCAGTTCGCCGATAAAATCGAAGCCCCCGCCGCCAAGAATGTGCTCCAGGTCGTGGGTCTGGCCGGCGCGCAATTGAAAGTACTCGAAATCGTTCCTCGGCACGAATGGCGGTACGATGTTTACGTCGAGGGCATTGTCGGTGAGCTGGGCGTAGAAGATGCCGCCTACGGTATCCGGCGCGTAGCGCTTCAGATCATCGAGCGTAAAGGTTGACGAGAAGCCCTCGCGGAACCAGGCGTCGAGAGCGGGATTGATTTCCCGCTCGGCGGCCAGCAGGGCATTGATGTGATCGATGTCCTGAACTTCGCGCAGGATCTGTACGAGCTGGATCGAGTCGGACGGGGTGGGCACATCCGGACCGTTGCGGCGCAGCAGATGCGTCGCCACCCAGTCCCGGACCCGCGCATCGTTGAGGTACTTCGACGAGCTGACCAGGACGCTGCTCTCGGTTGCGACAGATTTGATGCCATTCATCAGATAGGAATAGTCGGCCATGTCAGTCTCCTGAGTTCGATGCTTGGCAATTGAGGGAAGCGGCCAGGGCGGCCGGGACCGGCACCGGGAAGCGCAGCAGCATCTGGGCCATCCCCTTTGCCGCAGGATCGAGCCGGGTGCTGGCGTTGATCCCGCCCGGCAACGCGCCATCGATCACGAAGTTGATCGCATGAACGCCGGGAACATCATGGGCGCGAACCGCCGGTTGCTGTCCGTTCGGCCCAAGATGCCGATACCATTCGCTCACCGCCTCAGCCGTCAATGCCGCCCTGAGAAAGGCCAGCCACTCGGGCCGGCGGGCAATGACAGCCACGTTGAATAGTTGCCCTTTGTCACCGCTGCGCGCCCAGGCCAAACGGACGAGGTCGACCTCGACCGGGTCCGGCAGCACCAGCGGGACCGCTGCTCGCCGAGCAGCGGCGGTGACGGCAACCAAAGGCTCGCCGGCTGCGATCGGTATCTCGTGGGTCGTGCCACCGATCGTCATGGTCGCGCGAGTGGCCAGCTTGTCGATCAGGAACAGGAACGTGCCGGTCAGCGGCATGACATGGGTGGCAAGATTGATCGAAGTGCCGACCGCCATGCCGGAAATGCCGGCCCATTGCTCGCGCGCAAAGATGGCGGCGCCTTCTTGGGTGGGGTGATCGACCACCAGTTTGGAAATCAGTTCACGTGTGCCTCCGGTCCGCGCGTGCGCACCAAAGCTCTGCTCGGCACCGATCATCACTGTCTCGGTGAGGGTAAAATCGGGCAGGTTGCGGGCGCGGAGCAGAACGCTGGACCGGGCGAACAGCGCCTGGGCTTGCCGCTCCGCCTTTTCCTGCGCGTCTTCGCCAATGATCGGTTGATAGGCAATCGCCCGCCAGCCCTTGTCGAAGGTGATGCAGGCCTTGTAGCTGTCGGTTGGCGTGCGTCCCTTTGCCCCGCTGACGCGGACCCGATCCGGAGCAAGCTGTTCCAGCCGGACCTCGCTGAAATCGCAGCGGACGTCGGCGACGATATAGTCCGAGGGATCGTCGACTTCGTACAGCAGCTGTTCGGCAACCGTGCCAATCGAGACGAGACCGCCGGTCCCTTGTGGCTTGGTAATCACCAGCGTGCCGTCGGCATGGCATTCGCCGATGGGGTAGCCGATATTGGCCCAATCCGGCACCGCGCGCCAATCGGTGAAGGTCCCGCCCGTCACCTGCGCCCCGCATTCTAGCAGATGGCCAGCAAGCGTGCCGGCGGCCAGCAGATCGTGATCGTCGGGCGTCCACTGGAATTCGTGGATCAGCGGGCCCAGCACCACGGCGCTATCGACAACGCGCCCCGTGACGACAATGTCGGCACCAGCCGCCAGCGCTGCGGCAATCGGGAAAGCGCCAAGATAGGCATTGGCGCTGATGACGCGGTCGGGGAAAGGAGTGCCGTCGAACATGTCGCAGTACCTGGCTGCGCGCAGTTCCGCGACGCGATCGCGCAAGTCGTCCCCCTCGACATAAGCAACGGTGAGCGAAAGCCCCTGTTCGGCGATCAAGGCTTCTAGTGCCGCAGCAAGTCCGGATGGATTGACCCCACCGGCGTTGGCGACGACCTTCACCCCCTGCGCGGCGATTGCGTGCAGATGGGGGCCGACATGAACCGTCAGGAAATCGGTGCCGAACCCAGCCGCAGGATCTGCGGCCTGCATTCTGCCGAAGATCCCCATCGATCCTTCGGCCAGATAGTCGAAAACCAGATAGTCGAGATCGCCCGCTTCAAGCAGTTGCGGCACTGAGAGTGCGGTGTCCGAGAAGGAGGCAGTTGCGCCGCCGATCCGGACGATCTCCTTGCGCGCGGTGTTCTCATCCATGGCCCGTCCTCTCCTCGTGAGGATCGTGGCTAACAGGATCAATTGCCCGAAACTGTCACCGTCGTTACAATCGGCTCATGCAAGCAGACGATCAGTCATTGGTATTCGAAGCCCTGCGGCATTCGGCCTGGCTGCAGGGCTATCCCGACGACCTGGTTCACAGACTGGTGAGCGAAGGCCGCCTGGTCCGGCTCAACGTCGGTGAATGGGCCCAGGCCGAGGGCGATGATCGACCGGGCCTGTCGGTGGTCATTTCGGGCCTGCTCCATTCCTATTGTGCCGCGCCGGGCGATCGCGAGGTGCTGATTGGCCTGGTCGGGCCCGGTTCGGTGATCGGTCACGCCACGCGCTATAGCGGGGGGCCACGCCTGGTCACCGCCGTATGTGTCGAACCCAGCACCTTCCTCGAACTTTCGGAGGAGGCCCTTGACCGGATTGGTTCGCAGGCTCCCCATATCTGGCAAGCGATGGCGGGCTTTGCCTATGCGCACATGCGCAGTGCAGTTCGGATGGCTGCGGAGGTCATCTCGCTGCGCCCCCGCGAGAGAATAGCGGCCCGGTTGCTGGCCTTCCACGATCATGTCCAATCTGCTGATCGGCATGTCATCAAGGTCAGCCAGGAACTGCTGGGCGAAATGATGGGCCTGACGCGCAAGACCATCAACCAGCATCTATCAAACTTCGAGGCAGCCGGGCTGATCAGACTTGGCTACGGGAAGATAGAACTTACTGACGTTGGGGGCTTGAAACTGATTGCTGACCGGGTGGTCTGACAGCGCAAGATAAAGGCAGCCTTATCCATCCAGGAACTTGACTGTTTCATCCAGGGGCACCCTTTGATCGGGAAAGCTGTCAACCGGCGCAGCAGGGTCAGGATGGCCAATCGCCAGAGCGCAAAAGCAGATTTGGGTAGCAGCTTGTCCGCCGCGCGCTGCCCTGTTTCGGGACCTGTCCCGCTGCATTGAACAAGACGGTCTGCTTTCCGCTGTCCGGGAAGGCATCAGGCATCAGGCATCAGGCATCAGGCCTGGGCCCACCATTTCCCAGAACCAGATCGGCGCCCTTGTCCCCAATCATCATGGCGGCAGCATTGGTGTTGCCGGAAATGAGGCGCGGCATGACGGAAGCATCGATCACCCGGAGCCCTTCGACCCCGCGAACGCGCAATTGTGGGTCGGTGACCGCCGCCGCGTCGAGGCCCATCCGGCAGGTGCCCACCGGGTGGTAGCCGGTGTTTCCGGTCTGCCGTGCGTAATCAAGCAAGGCGTCATCCTCGATTACCGAGGGACCAGGGTATGCTTCCCGATCAATCAACCGGGCCAGCGCCGGCGCACAGGCAAGCATCCGGGTCATCCGCATGGCCTTGAGCGACAGTTCGCGGTCGGCCCTGGCCTCCAGATAGTTGTGCACGATCTCAGGCACGGCGCGCGGATCGGGCCTCGCCAACCTGATCCATCCCCGGGACTCGGGCCGCAGCACGGTCGGGGCGAGGGTCAGTCCGGGGTAGGGTGAGAGCTGCGGCTTGCGATCAGCGGCCGCGCCGTCCAGTTCGCCGCTGACGGGTAGACAGTGGAACTGGAGGTCGGGCCGGTCGAGCACGGGGTCGGACTTGACGAACGCGCCGGTCTGGGCGGCCGGGATCGTCATTGCTCCCTGGCGCGTGGCGAAATAGCGCAGCACGTTCCAGGCAAGCCGCACGCCTGCCAGCTCGCGGTTGTAGCTGAAGGCTTCGGCTTTGAGCTGCCAGCTCATCGGCAGGATATAATGGTCCTGCAGGCCCGCGCCGACTGCCGGGCAATCGTGCAGCACCGGGATGCCCAGTTCGGCCAGGTGGGCGCCCGGGCCAATGCCGGACAGCATCAGCAGCTTGGGGCTGTGATAGGCCCCCGCTGCCAGGATCACTTCCCGGCGGGCGTGAACGATCTGCCCGGCCCCGCCGCGTTCGAGCTCGACCCCTGTGGCGCGCTTGCCGTCGAACACTACCCGGTTGCAGTGGGCCCCGGTCAGCACGGTAAGATTGGCCCGACCCATCACGGGGCGCAGATAGGCGTCGGCGGCTGAACAGCGCCGCCCGTTTGCCATGGTGGCCTGGTAATAGAACGCGCCGGTCTGGTCCGCGCCATTGTAGTCCGGGTTCAGCGGCACGCCGATCTCGGCAAAGGCGGCCAGCACCGCGTCGTTGGTGGGATCGCGGTGGCGCAGTTCTTCCACGCGCAGCGGCCCGGCATGGCCGCGCGATCCGTCGCCGCCACCGGCATAGGTTTCACCGCGCCGGAAATAGGGCGCAACATCCGCCCAGCTCCACCCGATCGCCCCCAGGTTGCTCCAGCTGTCATAGTCAGTCGGCTGTCCGCGAACATAAAGCAGACCGTTTATGTTGGAGGAGCCGCCCAGCCCGCGCCCGCGCGGTAGTAGCATCTGCCGCCCGCCGATGCCGGGTTCTGCGGCGCTGGAATAGTGCCACGAATGGCCGAATTCCGCAGTGGTCTTGCCATAGCCTGCCGGCATGGTCACGAATGGGCTGGTGCCGCTGCCGCCGGCTTCGATCAGGATGACACGGTTGGCCGGGTCGGCGGAAAGTCGGTTGGCCAGCACGCAGCCTGCCGATCCGGCGCCGACAATCACGAATTCGGCTTCCAACCTGTCCATATCCCTGCCCCTGGGCCATCTGCAGTTGCGCCCGGAATGGGCAGCGAGCGCATTCCAGGCTGTCTGGTCTGACGCTATAAAGCCCGCGAGGATTGCTGGAGAGGACTTCGATGCCCATTTTGAGCCGTGCCTTTATCGTTGGCCTTGGCCTGCTGGCCATGGCGGCTGGAAGCCTTCAAGCCGAACCGGCCCCGCCAACCGGCGCAGCCGCGCCTCGTGCCGCAACAGCGGCGACGCGGGCCGTGCTGGCCGAGGCGGCGAAATCCCTGCCGCCCGAGGATGGCGCTGACTTTGAATTCGCCCGCCGCGGCTTCATCGCGACCTGGCCGGAAGCCGTCATTCGCCAGGCCAATGGCAAGCCCTCGTTCGACCTGTCTGGTAACGACTTCATCGAGGGGCCCGCGCCCGATACGGTCAATCCCGCGCTGTGGCGCCAGAACCGGGTGCTTCGCGCCGAGGGCCTGTTCCGCCTTGCCCCGGGGCTCTACCAGGTCCGCAATTTCGACAACAGCAACGTGTCCTTTATCGAGACCCCGCGCGGCTGGATCGTGATCGATCCGCTGACCGTGGAGGAGGTCGCCAAGGCTGCCTTCGACCTGCTGAAAAAGCATGTGGCCGACAAGCCGGTGCTCGCGGTAATCTATACCCACGGCCACACCGATCATTTTGCCGGTGCCACCGGGATCGTCGATCCGCGCGATGTCGCGGCTGGCCGCGTTCAGGTGATTGCGCCCAAGGGCTTTGTCGAAGAGGTGGTCAGCGAATGGATGCTGGCGGGCACGGCGATGGGGCGCCGGGCCTTCTACCAGTTCGGCTATTTCCTGCCGCGGGGCCCCCAGGGCCATGCCGGCATGGGCATGGGCACGGCAATCGCGGCGGGCAAGCAGGGCTTCATCCCGCCGACTCTGGAGATCGAACGCACTGGCCAGAGTGTCACGATCGATGGCGTGGAACTGGTCTTCCAGATGACCCCGGGGGCCGAGGCCCCGACGGAGTTCAATCTCTGGATCCCCTCGCTCAAGGCGCTATGCCTGGCCGAAACCGCCACTTCCACGCTGCATAACGTGCAGACCCTGCGCGGCGCCAAGGTGCGCGACGCCAAGGCCTGGGCCGATTACCTGACCGAGGCGCTGCGGCTATGGGGCGGGCAAGCCGAACTGAGTTTTGCCTCGCACCACTGGCCGCGCTTCGGCACTGCGGCGGTTGTTCAACACATCGCGCATCAGCGCGATGCCTACAAGTTCATCCACGACCAGGCCGTGCGCCGGATGAACCAGGGGCAGACGCCCACCGAGATCGCCGAGGGCCTGAAGCTGCCCACGGCCTTGCGAAACGACTGGTCGGTGCGCGAGTACTACGGCACTGTCAGCCACAACGCCAAGGCGGTCTACGATCGCTACATGGGCTGGTACGACGGGGTTCCCGCCAACCTCAATCCGCTCCCGCCGGTCGAGAAGGCCAAGCGCATGGTGCGGGCGATGGGCGGGGCCAAGGCCTTGCACAAGCAGGCCGCAGCTGCCTTTGCGGCCGGGGACTATCGCTGGTCGGCCGAGCTGGCCAATTTCGGCGTATTCGCCGACCCTGCTGACCAAGTGTCGCGCAACCTGGTGGCCGATAGCTATGAGCAACTTGGCTACCAGTCCGAAAGCGGGATCTGGAGAAACATCTATCTCACCGGTGCTCGGGAACTGCGGCAAGGCCGCCCCGACGGCTTTGCCGAGGGCGGACCGAGCTACCTGATGATGGCGACCCCGCTTGGCAGTTTCCTCGATCTGCTGGCGACGACCCTGGTGCCCGAACGCGCAGGCGATACCAGACTGGGCTTCAACCTGGTCGATAGCACCAGCGGCGATCGCTTTGCGTTGTCGCTGGGTAATTCGGTGCTGGTCAGCGAGAAGGGCCAGGCCTTCGCCGGCGCTCCGACGCTGACTGGGCCCAAGCCCGTGCTGCTGGGGATCCTGTTCCGCCAAGTGCCGCTCGACCGCATGGTTGCGGCGGGACAGGTATCGGTGACAGGCGATCCTGCCCCGATCCGGCAGCTCCTGCCAATGTTGGAACAGCCCAGGCTGGATTTCAACATCGTCGAGCCGTGATCCGGCCGCAGGCCGCGGTTGTCGGCGGCGTCACAAAGGCATAAACCAGTCTGCGGCACCGGTCGCTCCGGCCGGGCCGGTCTGACAGGAGCGGACAGTGGCAGGCGACCGCCTGGAGCGCAATTTCGGCAAGCTGCATGCCTTGCATGTCTCGGCATTCACGCGGCACCTGATCGAATGCCGCCGTGCCTGCGACGGCGACCTCGACCTGTTCCTGGTCCTGACCATCATCGGCGAACGGACCTTCAGCCCGCGGTTCGCGCCCGAAGCCATGAGCCACGACGAGTTCCTGGAAGGGACGGTCGAATCGGTTGAGCCCTTGGCGATCAACCTCCAGTCGATCGCCGACTACAGCGGTATCCCGCGTGAAACCGTGCGTCGGAAGATCGAGCAGCTGATCGCCAGGGGCTGGGTGCGGCGCGACGAGCTGCGCTTCGTTACGGCGACCGATCAGGCCAACGAGGAACTGCGGGACCTGACTGCCAGCACGCTGCGCTACCTGCGCGAGATGGAGACTGCGCTAGCCGCTTGCGGCAGCGACTGACGTCAGCGGCGAGTACCCAGGAGCCGAATCCCCGATTCCGGCGATCAGGCTGTCAATTCCAACATATTCTCGCATGACCAGAGGCAATCTCTGGCGTATTGCGCAACAGTAGTTGACATTTTTTACGCAAATGTGCATTCGTTTCTCGTCTCAAGCCTGAAAACCAAGGTTGAGGGGAGGAATCATGAAAGTAGCTCAAAGCCCGCGTGTCGCCGTTCGCCTGATGCTGGGCGCCAGCCTGCTCGCCGTTGCCAGCCCCGTTTTTGCGCAAGAGGCAGCCGAGGAAGGCGGGCTCGACGAGATCGTCGTGACCGCACAGAAGCGCGAACAGAACCTGCAGGACGTGCCGATCGCGATCAGCGCCATCGGTTCGGAAAAGCTTGAGCGGCTCAACGTCCGCGATACCCGCGACCTCAGCGGCCTTGCCCCCAACGTGACCATTGTCCAGGGCACCACCAGCAATTCGGCGGCGGTCATCTCGATCCGCGGCATCACCTCGCCGGCCAGCGAATCGTTCGGCCTCGACCAGGCCAATGCGCTCTATGTCGATGGCATCTATATCGCGCGTTCGGGCGCCAGCGCGCTCGACGTGATGGACATCGAACGCGTCGAAGTGCTGCGCGGGCCGCAGGGTACGTTGTTCGGTCGCAACTCGACCGGCGGTGCGATCGCCTTCATCAGTCGCGATCCCTCGGATGAGCTGCGCGTGGCCGCTCGTGGCGGGTACGGCAACTATGGCGCCTGGAACGCCAAGGTCTCGCTCGACACCGGCGAGATCCTTGGTGGGCTGAAGACCAGCTTTTCCTATTCGCGCAGCCAGCGCAACGGCACCGTCGACAATATCCTGCAACCTGAAGACTCAAAGGACCCGGGCTCGCGCAAGACTGACGCCTTCCGTGGCGCGCTCAAGGTTGACCTCGGCGGGACCGGCAGCATCCGCTATATCTTCGACTGGTCGAAGACCACTGGCCGCAACGTGGCGTTCCAGCTGACCAATGTTGCCAACGGCACGTTCCGCGCGCCGCTGGTAGTCAATGGCCAGCCCGGCATCACCCAGACTCAACAGGCATCGGTCCAGCAATACCTTGCGGGAGCGACGTTCCTCAACGCCGGCTGCGCTGCCCTGGCCGCTCCGACCCGCGCTTACCGCGACACGATCTGCCTTGATGCAGACAAGGATGCAATCGACGAGGTCCAGGGCCACAACCTGCAGCTCCAGAACGACTTCGGTGGCTTCCAGGTCAAGATGACCGCAGGCTACCGCAAGTGGGACAGCATCTCGCAGAGCTCGGATCTGGATGGCCTCGGTCAGTTCCGCGGCCCGCTGTTCAGCAACGCAAGCCTGTTCAACGGCATGCCCGCTTCGCTGCTAGCCTTCATCCCGTCGATTCCGTCCGCTTTTGCGCCGTTCATCGCTGCATCGCCGGTCCCGACGACCACCCAGGGGCTGTTCGACACCAACAACGTTCGCAAGCACCAGCAGTTCAGCCAGGAAATCGAAGTTTCCGGTGACAGCGATGTCCTCGACTGGGTGGTTGGTGGTTTCTACTTCTGGGAAAAGGGCAGCGAGAACAACCCGCAGAACTCGGGCTTCGTGCTGGATACCAACCAGATTTTCACCGCCAACTTCGGTCCGCTTGGACCCTCGTTCGTTGCCGCCAACCCGGCCCGCTACCGGCTTGTCGTGACCAATGGCGTACTGCGCTACACCACCAGTGCGGAATCGACCGCGCTCTATGGCCAGGCGACCTACTACGTTGGCGGCCGCGACGGGAAGCTCAGCCTGACGGGCGGCCTCCGTTATACGTGGGATCACAAGTCGATCATCCGTTTGCAGACCGGCGCGACCGCGTTGGCCACACCAGATCGTGGTACCGGTGACTTCAGCCGGCTGACCTGGAACGCGATGGCGCGGTATGAGCTCACTGACGACGTTTCGGCCTATTTGCGCGCAGCCAGCGGCTATCGCTCGGGCGGCTTCAATGCCCCCGATACCAGTCAGGCCGGGACGAGCACCATGGTGCCGTTCGATTCCGAAACGATCGTGTCCTACGAAGCGGGAATCAAGGCCGAACTGTTCGATCGCCACCTGCGGGTCAACCTGGCCGGCTATAGCAACCGGTTCAAGAACCTGGCAGCCAACATTCCGGTCGTTACCTCGACCCCGGGTGTGTTCGGTTCGCGCATCGTCAATGTCGGCAAGGTCGATTACACCGGCTTCGAAGTCGAAGCCCGGGCGGTGATCAACGATTACCTCTCGATCGACGGGACCTTCGGTTACGTGGACGTCAACTACAAGGAATTCCTGATACCGACCTCGGGTGCGGTTGGCGCGCCGATCGTGGATATCGCCTCGATCGCCCGCGAAGGCTACACCTCGCGCTACACCGGCAACATTGCCGCAAATCTGCGCGTACCGATGAGCGACAATGGCATGACGCTTAATGCGCGGGTCGGCTACACCTATGAATCGCCGAAATACAGCTTCTCGAACACGATCTCGACGCCGTTCAACGAGCAGCTGAAGTCCGATCCGAAGAAGCAGGTCGATGCCCAGATTTCGATCGACGGCATCAAGGTTGCCGGTGGCGAAGCCCAGATCATGTTCTGGGGCAAGAATCTGACCAATCGCCACGAATTCGCCCGCGGCATTGATTTCGGTGCGCTGGGTTATGCCGGCGGTTACTTTGCCGATCCGCGGACTTACGGCGCTACGCTGGGCCTTAAGTTCTAATGCACTGAACCCAGCCCGCTTGACGGGCAAACAGGGCGGGGGTGTCAGCCGGTTCGATCAAGCCGGAAGACACCCCCGCCTTTGTTTTTGGCCCGAGCCAGTTGCCGTGACGGCAGCTGGCGGCGCGGAAAATGGGCGCGTCGCAGCGGAGACGCCCAGGGCATCCTGGCAACAGCAATTGCGAACAATCAGGCGGTCAGCCGCCTCGCCGCATCCGCTCCACCGCGGATCGCGCCTTCGATGTAACCAACGCCATTGCAGTCGCCCACGGTCTCGACCGTGAAGCCGGCGCTGCGCAGCCGGTCGGCCAGGGCGGTATCGGCCTCTGCCCCCATCGCCACGATGACATGGTCGGCCTGGACCGTCTGCGGCTCGCCCGCAGCATCGGTAAAGGTCACGGCATCGGTGCGGATTGCAATGTCCCGCGCGCCGCCATTGAGCGAGACCCCGTGCTCCTTCAACTCGGCCAGGATCCGCATCCGCCGGACCAGCAGCAAGCCCTTGCCAAGGCGCGGGGCCGGTTCGATCACGGTTACCTTGCGGCCACGCTCGTGCAGGAATTCGGCCAGTTCGATTCCGACCAGTTCGCCGCCGATGATCGCGACGTGCTCGCCCAGCGGCATCCAGGCCTTGGTCGCGTTGCGCACGAAATCGAGGTTGGCGGTAAGGCCGGTTGCCGCGCCTACCCTGGTCGCCAGTCGGGTCATCAGCCCGGTCTTGCGCTTCAGCTCGTCCGAACTCTCGCCCAGCAACATCCGGCGCATGTCTTCGCCGCTGAACACGTGGGACAGATCCTTGCCGGGCAGGTCCGGCATGTCGCGCCGCGCGCCGGTGGCGACGATCACCGCATCGGGTGCCAGGCTGCGCAGCAGTGCTTCGCTCGCCACGGTTTCAAGCTGCACCTTGATGTTCGAGCGGGCTACGCGCTCCACCAGCCAGTCAAGCAGGCGCTCGTTGGCAGGATAGGCGAGCGAGGCAATCCGCAGGGTCCCGCCCAGCCGCGCGCCCTTTTCCAGCAGGGTCACGCGGTTGCCGGCATCGGCCAGGCGGCAGGCGGCTTCCATTCCGCCCGGACCACCGCCGATCACCACATAGTGTTTTCCGGCTACATGTGGCGCTACCTGCTCGCATTCGAAACCGGTCTCCGGATTGACCGCGCAGCGCAGCGGCTGGCGGACATAGGCGGTCGATACGCAGGTGTAGCAATAGATGCAGGGCCGGATCATCTCCGGGGCATTGCCGGCCAGCTTCGCGGGCAGCGCTGGATCGGCGAGCAGCTTGCGGCCCATCGCCAGGAAATCATACTTGCCCGCAGCAATGTGAGCATCCGCCGCTTCGACCTCGACCCGGCCAGAGGCGATCACCGGCACCTTGACCGCCGCCCTGATCGCGGCAGCGGCCGGGACGTTGGTTTCCGGTTCGTGCGGGATGTTGGAGGCCGAGTGCAGCTTGCCCTTGCCCGTGTCGTGGTAAGCCGAAACGGTGATCGCATCGACCCCGGACGCCTCGACCAGCCGCGCCGCCTCGATCGCGAGGTCCAGCGTGATGCCGCCGTCCTTGCCGACTTCGACCGAGTCCAGCTTGACCCAGACCGGGAAGTCCGGCCCGACCGCATCGCGCACCGCGCCGATCACCCGCAGCAGCAGGCGCGCGCGGTTTTCCAGCGGGCCGCCATAGTCGTCAGTGCGGCTGTTGGTCTTGGGCGACATGAACGAGGACAGCAGGTAGCCGTGCCCGCCATGGATCTCGATTGCATCGAATCCGGCGGTCTTGGCCCGGGTTGCCGCGGCACCGAACTGGCTGACCACCAGATCGATGTCGGCCGGTTCCAGCAGCTTGATTCGCGGCATCTTGCCAGAGAACCCGGCCATTTCCTCGGGCAGGAAATAGTCGACGAAATCGCCCTTCATCGGCGGCGGGTAACATGGCGCCCACAGTTCCTGGTCGAACGCATCGGATGAGTAACCGGCGACCAGTCCGCCGTGATGGAGCTGTGCCGCGATCTTGGCCCCGTGCCGGTGGACCCGCTCGGTCAGGGCCTGCAGGCCCGGCAAGAAGCGATCGTCGGAAATGGCCGTCTGGTTCGGCTGCACGGCACCGATCGGCCAGGCGACCCCGGCCACGCCACTGATGATCAGCCCGGCACCGCCCTTGGCCTGGGCTTCGTGATAGGCGAGCAGGCGCTCGCCGACATGGCCGTCTGCTTCGGAGAGGCTGACTCCCATTGCGGTGACGATGATCCGGTTGCGCAGTTCCATCGATCCGATGCGCCCTGCGGACAGCAAATGCGCGGTGCCAGCCATGCGTTTCAACTCCTCGATCCCTTGCCGAAGCTTTGTCGCAGCCGGCCCTGCGGGTCAATGTGATTCGACATTCCGTCTGACACGTTGGTTCGCATAGTGAGGTCATATATGGCATTTCGGCGATTGATTGCGTTACCAAAGTGCACATGAATTACGCAAACATTGATCAATTTGATTCCGGTCAATGTTTCGCCGCCTGTCTCCGACCTAGCCTTTGCTCGTAATTAAGGTGGAGGACCGGGATGGACATTGCAGCACTTGGCTATGTGGTCGTCCAGGCGCGCGATCCGCAGCAGTGGCGGCATTTCGGTGAGGTCGTGCTGGGCATGTCCGCACAGGATCTGGTCGGTGGGCTTGCCCTGAAGATGGATGAGCGGGTTGGCCGAGTCTTCATCGCTCCGGGTTCGGCGGACTGCTATTTCGCCTCCGGTTGGGAACTGCGCAGCGAGGCAGAGTTCAAGGCTGCCTGCGACCAGCTGAAATCCAGCGGTATCGCTTTTCATGCCGGGACTGCCGCAGAGATTGCCTTGCGGCATGTCTTCGACATGGTCTGGCTGCACGATCCCTCTGGCAATCGGCATGAGCTTGCCTGGGGTTACCAGACCGACTTCGCCCGGTTCGTTTCGTCGGCTGGCGTCCCACGCTTCGTGACAGGCGAACTTGGTCTGGGCCACACGGTCCTGCCTGCACCCAGGATTGCCGCAACCCGTGCCTTCCTGAAGGAGGTGCTGGGCTTTGGCTTGTCAGACATCCTGATCCATCGTCCGGCACCTGGGATCGAGCAGCGGATCGATTTCATGCATTGCGGCAACCGCCGCCACCATAGCCTGGCACTGTTCGAGGGTGAGGTCCCTTCGGGCTGTGTCCACCTGATGTTCGAGGTCGACAGCCTGGACGAGGTTGGCCGCGCCTATGACCGGATGCTGGCCGGCGGCGTGCGGCTGATGGCGACGCTGGGCAAGCACACCAACGATCACATGACCAGCTTCTACTTCATGTCCCCCGGCGGCTTCGCGATCGAATACGGCTTTGGCGGTCGAACGATCGACTGGGATCACCACACCGTTTTCGAAAGCACCTCGGTCAGCCTGTGGGGTCACGACTTCAGCGTCGGCTTCGGGGCCGACGAACAGGCGGCCATGGCCGATGCAGCCTGACCATTTCAGCGGGAGAACACCCATGCAGACCAATGCCGCCAAGACCGACCTGACCCAGACCCTGGTCGATCGGGCCCGTGCCATGTTGCCCGCGCTGCGCGAACGTGCGCAGCAATGCGAAGACGAGTGCAAGGTGCCCGATGCGACGATCCGGGATTTCCAGGAGGCTGGCTTCTTCAAGATCCTCCAGCCGCGCCGCTGGGGCGGGTACGAGCTTGATCCGCAGAGCTTCTATGCCGTGCAGATGACCTTGGCCGAAGCCTGCATGAGCTCGGCCTGGGTGCTGGGCGTGGTCGCGGTCCACAACTGGCAGCTCGCCCTGTTTGATGCCCAGGCCTAGGCCGATGTCTGGGGCGAAGATCCGTCGGTGCTGATCTCTTCTTCATACATGCCGCGGGCCGAGGTCACGCCGGTCGAGGGCGGCTACCGGATCAGCGGGCGCTGGGGCTTTTCATCGGGGGTTGATCATTGCCAGTGGGCGTTCCTGGGCGGGCTGGTCCCCGATCCGGAAGGCGGCCCGCCGGACTATCGCACCTTCCTGGTCCCGCGCAGTGACTTCGCGGTCGATCGGGTCTGGGACACGCTGGGCCTGCGCGGCACTGGCAGCCAGGACGTGGTGGTCAAGGACGCCTTCGTTCCGGCCTATCGCACACACCGCTCCAAGGATGGGTTCCAGACGACCAGTCCGGGACTGAAGGTCAATGATGCGCCGCTCTACAAGCTGCCATTCGGCCAGATCTTCGTGCGGGCCGTTTCGTCCTCCGCGATCGGGGCGCTCAAGGGCGCACTCGATGCCTTCCGGGCCTATGGTTCCGAACGAGTCAGTTCGAATGATTTCTCGCGCACGGCCAACGATCCCGATGCGCAGCGGGTCATCGCCGAGACCGCTGCCGCGATCGACGAGATGCAGCTGGTGTTGAACCGCAACTTCGACGTGTTGATGGGACAGGCCTCAGCTGGTGCGGACTATGATCTGGAGCAGCGCCTGCTGTTCCGCTTCCAGTCCGGCCAGATCCTCGATCGCTGTGCCAACCTGATCACGCGGATGTTCTATTCATGCGGGGCGCTTGGCATCTACCGGTCCAGCCCGCTGGTCCGGGCCTTTGTCGATATCCATTCGGGTCGCACCCACGTGGCTAACAATCCCGGTTCGGTCAGCCGCAACCTTGGCGCGGTGCTGCTCGGTAATCCGAACACCGACACCTTCATCTGATCCGCGAGAGGGAGAGAAACTATGGCGACGACTGCCGAATACGGGCTTGGCCCGCTGACCTTCCCGCGCGGCTGGTTCATGATCGCCGAAAGTTCGGAGATCGCCGACAAGCCGGTGCCGCTGCATTATTTCGGGCGCGAATTCGTGGCCTATCGCGGCGAAAGCGGCCGGGTCTATCTGGTCGATGCCTATTGCCCGCACATGCGGATCCACATTGGCCGCAACACCACGAGCTACGTGGTCAAGGACGGTGAACAGATCCAGGGCGAATCGATCCGCTGTCCGGGCCACGGCTGGCGCTTCGGCCCGGATGGCAAGGCCGATGACATCCCCTATTCCACCCACGGCATTCCCAAGGCGGCCTGCATCAAGACCTTCCCGGTGATCGAGCGGGCCGGCTGCATCTGGATGTGGCACGATGAGGAAGGCGGCCAGCCGGACTTTGAACTGCCGCTGTTTCCCGAATGGGACATGGAGGGTGAGGGCTGGGTCCGCTGGCGGATCGACCACCTGGGAAGCCTGCCGATCCACCCGCAGGAGATCGTCGACAACATGGTCGACGTGGCCCACTTCGTGCCGGTCCATGGCAGCAAGGATATCGTCTATTTCGAGAACGAGTTCCGTGATCATCTGATCTTCCAGCGCTTCGGCGCGGGTCACCGGACGCTGGTGTCAGACAGTGATGCGGACGTGCTGATCAATGACACCTGGTACACCGGCCCCGGCATCCTGCTTTCGCGGATGGAAGGGCAGCATCCCTCGATCATCATGATCTGCAACACGCCGGTAGAGGATGGCGAGGTCCGCGTGTGGTACGCCTTGATGGTCAAGGTGGGCGAGGGTCCTGCCGATGAGGCCGGCGTGTCGATGGCGCGGTCCTACCAGGACGTTGCACTGGACGCCTTTGCCCAGGATTTCGAGGTCTGGAAGTACAAGGAGCCGGCGCTCACCATCATGCAGATCCCTGACGACGGGCCGTTCCACAAGGAACGCATCTGGTACCGGCAGTTCTACAACCCCCGCGACAAGGCTGCGGAATTCCACCGGCGCGTGAACGGCGTCCACACCACGATCGACAAGCGGCCCGGCGCCAAGTCCCAGGCTGCGTGAGGAGGCACCTACGATGAGCAATCCGGCAAATGCCACCGACGCCCGCACCGCCCCCGTGGCGGTTTGGCAGATCCTTGAAAAACTGCGCGGGCAGGACCTGGTCGACTGGCGGGTCGCGCCGCTGGAAGGCCGGCCCGCTCCCGCCGAGCGCGGGCTCGACATCGGCTTCCCGTTCGGCTGGTACGCGGTCGAGCAGGTCGATTTCGTCGCCGTCGGCCAGGTCAAGCCGATGCGTTACTTCGCCAAGGACCTGGCGATCTGGCGCGGCGAGGACGGCCAGGTCCGCGTGACAGATGCCTGGTGCAAGCACCTCGGCGCCCACATGGGCCACGGCGGCAAGGTCCACGGCAACCTGCTGGAGTGCCCGTTCCATGCCTGGCGCTACGACGGCGGGGAAGGGGTGGTGAAAGAGATCCCCTATGCCAAGGCAATCCCGCCGCAGGTCAAGCGCAAGTGCCTGCGCACCTGGCCGGTGACCGAGGCTAACGGCTGGATCTGGGTCTGGTATCATCCGGACCAGAACGTCGCGCCGATGTGGGACGTGGTGGTGCATGAGGAGTACGGCGATCCCGCCTGGACCGAGTACGACATGCATGAATGGACCGTCTACGGATCGATCCAGAACATGGCCGAGAACGGCGTCGACGTGGCCCACTTCAAGTACATCCACGGCACGGCCGACGTGCCCCAAGCAGAGCTGCGCTGGGGCGAATGGGGGCGCGGCGCCGATGTGAAGGCACAGATGGGCACGCCCGGCGGCGTGGTCGATGGCCTGATCAGCTATGACACGATGGGGGCCGGGCAAAGCTGGGTGCGCTTCCGCGGGATCTCGGAGACCTTGCTGGTCGCCAGCCTGGTGCCGATCGAGGAGGACGTGCTGCGCGTCCGCTACGGCTTCATGCAGCCCAAGAGCCAGGCCGATGGCCCCAGTGCAGGCCTGGCCAAGGCGTTGATCCGCGATATCTGCAAGCAACTCGACCAGGACAAGGTGATCTGGGACCGGATGCGCTATGAGCCGAATCCGATCATCTGCGATGGCGACGGCCCGATCCCGCAGTTCCGCCAATGGTATAGCCGCTATTATGCCAAGCCCGCAAGCGAAGGCGACCAGCCCAACCTGCGCGCCGTGGGCTGAGTTCTTCCACCAGTAACGGAAACGACGGGCTCCGGTGCTGCGCCGGGGCCCGTTTCGCGTTAGCCAGCCCAGGCCGGATAGTCGGTGTAACCCTGGTTCTCGCCGGTATAGAGCTGGGTATAGTCAGGCTTGGCCAGCGGCGCTCCGGCGGCGATCCGTTCGACCAGGTCGGGATTGGCAATGAAGGCGCGCCCGAAACTGACGGCCTCGGCCCGGCCGGCATCAAGCAGCGCAGCGGCACTATCGCCCTTCAGGTTGTTGTTGGCCATGATCGGCCCGCTGAAATTGGCGCGCAGCAGGTCCAGCGTGTCGAATTCGGACAGGCCCATATCGACCACATGGAGATAAGCCAGGCCAAGAGCATCGGCCGCCTGGACAAAGGGGCCAAAAGTCGCGGCCGGATCTGCCGGATCCATGCCATTGTACGGATTGCCGGGCGAAATGCGGAAGCCAACCCGGCCGGCGCCGATGGCATCGGCCATTGCCTGCAGGACCGCGATGGGAAAGCGGATCCGGTTCTCTACCGGGCCGCCATAATCATCCTCGCGCCGGTTGCTAGCGGGGTTGAGGAACTGGTTGATCAAGTAGCCGCTGGCACAATGCAGCTCCACACCGTCCATGCCCGCCGCCACGGCGTTGCGCGCAGCCTGGGCATATTCGGCGACCAGTGCCGGAATCTCCTCGGCCAGGATTGCTCGCGGCAGGGCACAGTCGGCGGGGACTCCATCCGGCCCGGGGACCTGGACCGGACAGGGCACTGCCGAAGGCGCGATGACATCCGCCGCGAAGCCGCGGTTCGCCGGAACGACTACCCGGCCGCAATGCATCAACTGCGTCACGATCCGCCCGCCTTTGGCATGAACCGCATCGGCGACCTGGCGCCAGCCGGCGATCTGCTCCTCGCTGTGGATGCCCGGGGTGCGCCAATAGCCCTTGCCGACTGCGCTCGGCTGTACGCCCTCGGTCACGATCAGTCCGGCGCTTGCCCGCTGGGCATAGTATTCTACCATCAGGCCGGTCGGCACATCGCCAGGTCCGGCGCGGTCGCGCGTCATGGGGGCCATGACGATGCGGTTGGCCAGCGCGATCTCGCCCAGGGTAATAGGGGTAAAGAGACTGCTGAGCATTCGAGTTTAACTCCTAATTTCGGCCATTGACCGCCATTTGCGTTATCTTGTAAGCCAATTTCTACGCATATCAAGGAGAGGCAGGATGAATTACGGGTTTGACGGCAAGGTCGCGCTGGTCACGGGCGCCAGCGGCGGGATCGGCCGCGCAACCGCGCTGGGCTTTGCTGCCTCGGGCGCGGCGGTCGTCGTTTCCGATGTCAACGATGCCGGTGGGGAAGAGACCGTGGCACTGATCGCCGCGGCTGGCGGCAAGGCCGTCTACCAGCGCTGTAACGTTGCAGAGGCTAATGAGGTGAAGGCCCTTGTCGGCCGCGCTGTCGGTGAATTCGGCCGGCTTGATTTCGCGCACAACAATGCCGGCATCAACAACATGGGTGCCAACGAATACGATGACGCGGTGTGGGACCGTGCGATTGCGATCAACCTTTCGGGCGTGATGTACTGCATGCGCGAAGAGGCCGAGGTGATGCTGGCCCAAGGCAAGGGTGCGATCGTCAATACCTCGTCGATCAACGGCTTGGTCGGCAATGGCGCGCAGCCGGGCTATACCGCCACCAAGCACGGTGTGATCGGCCTGACCCGGCACGGCGCGCTGCGCTGGGCCAAGGCGGGAATCCGCGTCAACGCCGTCTGCCCAGGCGTGATTGAAACCCCGATGACGGCGCCGCTGACGGCCAATCCCGAGATGAAGAAGGTGCTTGATGGCATGACCCCGATGGGCCGCATGGGCCAGGCCGAGGAAATTGCTGCGGCGGTGCTGTGGCTCTGTTCGGACCAGGCCAGCTTTGTCACCGGGCATCCGCTGGTGGTTGATGGGGGTGCCACGGCGACCTGACCGGGCGACAAGCGTTCAAAAAAAGGCCCGCTCCGGATTGCAGGGGCGGGCCTGTTCTTTCGGGAGCTAGATGGATCAGGCGGCGCTTTCCCAAGGGGCGGTCTTGGTTCCTTTGGTGGTGTAGCGACCATTGACACGCTTCTGGAAGGTTTCGGCCTGGGCGCGCGGGTTATAGAACTGGCGATACCAGACCCGCACCTTGTCGAAGGGACCATCGCCGCGGACCATCATGGGGTGCAGGCAGGGGCGCTTGTTCGACCAGATCTCGAAATCCTGGGCAAAGGCATCGACGCCAGCTTCTTCATAGGCGCGGGCCAGGGCCACGTCGTCCGCAGAGGGCGAGGCATTGTCGACCTTGACCAGCAGCCCGTACCAGACCTTGATCACCCCATCGTCGATCGGGGTGTGCGCGATCAGCATGTGCGAGGGATTGGCGCCGACCATCACCGACTGGAGAATGCCCGGCCCGGTGTACCAGGTATCGTTGGTCATCGGCTCGCCGCCGTCGGATGCAAGGGTCTTGTGTCCAGCCGAAAGAATCTGTCGGCAGACGTGGTCGTCGAAGGCATTTTCGAACGAGACCATGTCGATTGACCCATGAACCGGCCCAAGATGCGCCTTGTCGGCCATGTTATCGACCACTTCCTGGGGGTGGCACTTGAGCTCGCCCAACGCGCGCACGTTCCAGTTCACCCAGTGCGGTGCATCGTAGCCTTCGAACGGCGGCAATTCGTAGTCGGGCTCCTGCCCCTCTGGATCATACCAGGTCCACAGGCAGCCGGCGCGCTCGGTAACCTTCCAGCTCTTGATGCATGCCGACTTGGGCACCGGGGCGGGCGAATAGGGAATCTGGTTGACGCGGCCATCGGGCCCAAACCGCCAGCCATGATAAGGGCAGCGGATGTTGTCACCTTCGACATGCTCACCGTCCTTGACGACATAGGACGTGGTGTTGCGGGCCAGGTGCGTGCCCATGTGGGGGCAATAGGCCTCCAGCATGAAGACCTTGCCGCTCTGGCCGCCGCGATAGAGTACGACGTCTTCGCCGAAATAGCGGGCTGCCACCGGTGTCGTGCCGATCTCTTCAGACCGGGCCACCATGAACCAGCCGCGCGGGTAGGTGAATTCGCCGAGGCCATAGTCTGCGGTCGTGGCCATTGTCTCTCCCCTCAGGTTTGAGTCGTCAATAACTCAAAACGCAGGGATTTTGCAAGCGGGATACGAGAACGAAGATATTAATCGCAGAAATCGCACAAAATGCGTAATTCTGTTATGGCGTGGTTACGCGAAATTAGTCGGCATCGTCGGTTGCAGACTGCACCTCGGTGATGCGCACCACTCGCGCATTGTACTTTAGCGTCTTTACCGCGATCGATGTTTCGACGTGATGAACCCCGGGGATCGCCAGGATCTTGTCGGATGCGACCTCGTGCAGGTGATCCAGCGAGTTGAACAAGCAGATCGCCAGGATGTTGAAGCGCCCCATGGTCAGCATTACGGCATTGACCTGGGTCAGGTCGGCAATCTTGCGCGCGACTTCGCGCACGTCGCTGACCTCGGCCTGGACCCCGATGAAGGCCATCCGGGCGGAGTCTGCCAGGCCGAAGCTGGTGATGGCGGTGAAGGAAATCAGCCCATCCTGCTGCAGCCGCTTGATCCGGCCGCGAACCGTGCCTTCGGTGACGCCCAGGTCGACCGCGATCTTGCGGTTGGAAACGCGGGCATCGCGGGCCAGAACTTCAATCAACTGGCGGTCGAGATCGTCAAGCTGAACCGTGGTCATAGATCCCCCCGTGCCTCGATCGGCGCAACGTCAAACTTGTACTTGATGACGTCGACGGCGATGGCCGGGACCATCGAGCGGATTCCGCGGACCTTGGAAAATTTCTCCAGCAGCAAAGCGGGCAGGTCGTCGAATTCGCGCAGCACCACCAGCATGTCGATATCATAGCGACCAGTGACCAGGTGGGCGGCGAAGACCTCTGGAAACTCCGCCAGTTCGGCCGCAACTTCCGAAGCGGGGCGGCCATCGACCTCGATCGCCACTTCCATCAGCACGTTGTAGCCATGGGCCGAGAAGTCCGACACGGCCACAACGCGCAGCTTGTCGGCATCTTCCATGCGGCGGATGCGCGCGGACACCGTCGCCGCCGTCAGACCAAGGACATTGGCGATCTGCTGGTTGGTTGCCCGGCCGTTCAGCCGCAGCTGCTCGACAATCGCGCGGTCGATATCGTCGATGGAGAAATCATCACTCATTATGCTGGAACAACCCCCATTTCCAAGCCAGGTCAACAGTCCGGACGCCGCTCCGCCCGATCAATCCACGGCTGTAAAGCCCCGCAATTCCTGACCCAGCATCTTCGCGCTGAAACGCCTGACTGAACGTCTTTCGATCCAGAGGACTTCCAGCGCACGCTCGGTAAATTTCCAGGCGCCTTCTTCGATTGCATAGCGGTTGTGATAGCGCATGGCAAAGTCCAGCAGTGGCAGTTCATCCACCTCCTCGCCTGCCGGCAAGATGTGGCTGGCAATGCCCGTTGTCAGTCCCGAAATGGTGCCATCCGGCGCGATTTCGAAAGTCTGATTGTAGACGTTGTGCATGGTCTTGTCGAAGCTGGCACTGACCTCTGCAATCATTGCCTTCCAGCCCGCCGGACCGGCATAGCGCGCACCCGGCTGGCCGTAGCCGCGAAGGCATCCGCCGCTCGTAAAGATTGATCCGAGCATTGCCGCGTCGCGGTTATCGACGGCCAGGCCATAGCGAAAGGCCAGGTCATGCAGCGCCTGGGGCGCAGTGAAGGACTGTGTTGGCGTCATGACCGTCAACCCGCCTCGGCCAGCCGCAATCGGTCAGTCTCAACTCTGCCAGCTGCGTACAAGGCAAACAGGCCAGCCAGAAATCCGGCCGGGACGACCACACTGATTGCCAGCTGCAAGGAGCGTGCATCGTCACCCAGGGCCTGGCTTATTGCCCCAGTCGCCCATGGCCCGACGAAGTATCCAAGGAGCGTAATAAAGGCGATAAACAGGGCGGTAGCACTGGCGCGGTAAGGTGCTGGCAGCATGTGCTGCAGCCCCGCATACAGCCCCACCGACCAGCCACCGCCCAGCAGACCGCAGGGAATCGCCACCAGCATCGCCGTCTCGAAGCTGGGCGCCCAGACCGCTGCGAGTACCAGCGCCGTCGCGCATAGCAGAGCCAGCCCGGCAAGCCTTACCGGCCACACCCGACCGCGCTGCGACAACTTGTCCGACAAGGCTCCGAAGGCCAGCATTCCGCAGAGCCCGGCCAGTCCGAAGTTCAGGGCGAAGGCGGTCTTGATCGTGACCGGATCAAGCGCAAAACTGCGCGCAAAGAGTTCAGGGCCCCAATAGCCGAAGGTCACGCCCGACAAGGTGCCAAAGCCGAATCCCAGCGCCATGAAGACATAGCCGGGACTGCGCAGCAGCAGTCCGACCAGCCGGCCGATCGGAATGGCCACGATCGCCGTGCCATCCGCGGCAAGAGTGCGGGGTGGCTCCTTCACCAGCAGCAGCGCCAGCACGCCGAGGATTGCACCAGGCAATCCGATGAGCAGGAAGGTGAAACGCCAGCCGTGTTCGGCAGCGAGCGCCGGCCCGCCGGCCTGACCGGCGATCTGACCAATGTAGGTAGCAAGGCCCAGGATCGCGAAGGCCAATCCGCGCCGTTCCGGCTTGAAATAATCGGTCAGCAGGGAATAGGCCGGCGCGACGAAAGCGGCCTCGCCAACCCCGACGCCAATCCGGGCCAAGCCCAAAGAGATCGGTCCAGTCGCAAGGCCTGTTGCGGCAGTCGCCAGGCTCCATAGGACACAGCCCGCGGCGATGACCCGGATCCGCGAGCCACGGTCGGCCAGGCGCGCAAAGGGCACGCCCATCACCACATAGAGAACCACGAAGGCCGGCCCCATCAGCAGGCCAATGATGTTGTCGCCAATGTCGAATTCGGCTTTGATCGGGCCGATCAGGCCAGTCAGCAAGTACCGGTCGGCAAAGTTGAAGATATAGATCACCAGCAGGGTGGCGAGCACCACCCAGGGGTTCGACAGGCGCTGGCCAGGTGCCTCAGTCACGTTTGATCAGACCGCCGTTGACATGCCAGACCTGCCCGTTGACCCAGGCCCCGTCGTCCGAAGCGAGGAAGGCGACAGCGGCGGCAATGTCATCAGGATGGCCCAGCCTGGTGTGCGGCACGGTCTTGAGCGTCGCTGCGACGTAATCATCGCTAAGGTGCTGTTTGACCGCTTCGGTCAGGACCACGCCGGGGCAGATCCCGTTGGAGCGGATGCCCTTCTTGCCGTACTTGGCGGCGACGTGCCGGACCAGCGCGTGGATCGCGTTCTTGGTCATTGGATAGGCTACCTGGAATGGATTGCCAACAATCGCGGCGCCAGATGAAGTGTAGATCATTGCTCCGCCGCCTCGCTCCAGCATCACCGGCAGTGCGGCCTGGGTCGCGAACATGTGGCTCTTGGTATTGATCGCGAAAGAGCGGTCGAGCACTTCCTCGGTGCAATTGAGCGCGTCGATATCGCCTTCGGTCCCACCGGCGAGGTTGGAATGATAGAAATCCAGCCCGCCGAATTCATCGAGCGCGGCCTTGACGATCGCTGCTTGCGAAGCGGCCTTGGTCCCGTCCAGATAGACGCCGATCGCCCGGCCGCCAGCGGCGCAGATCGCCTCGGCAGTTTCCTTGGCCCAATCCTCGGTGATGTCGCCGATCACGACAGCCGCACCCTCTTCGGCCAGCCGCCGCGCAGTGGCCGCCCCGATCCCGCGACCGCCCCCGGCGACCACGCCGACTTTGTCCTTCAAACCGCGCATGCTGTCCTCCGCTATTCAATCATTCTTCGGGATCCGAACCGATCCCTAAATCTTGGGCCGCCGCGCGGCCCACGGAGCTGCCCGCTCAAGCTGTCCGGCCAGGCGATAGAGCAGCGCCTCTTCCCCGAACCGGCCGGTGAACATCACCCCGATCGGCAGGCCCGCCTGGGACTGGCCGAGCGGGACCGACATGCTGGGTTGCCCGGTCAGGTTGGCCATCTGCGCGAACGGCGAGAAGACCGCGACCCGCTGGCCCCATTGCTGGAAATCGCAATCGGGCGTCAGGTTGATCCGGCCGAGCGGCAGCGGCGGCGCGGCCAGTGTCGGGGCAAGGATCACGTCATACCGGTCCATGAACTGCCCCACGGTTATGGCCAGCGTCTGCAACGTGTTGTTGGCGCGGGCGTAATCCATGCCGGAGACCGTCTGGCCGAAACCCATGAACGCCAGGGTAATCGGCTCCAGCACTTCCGGTCCCGGTGCGATGCCGATTGCCTTGCCCCGATCGATCAGATCGGCGGCGATTGCCGGTGCCATGATCTGGAACGCGGCCAGTCCGACTGCGCCGACATTCCACTTGGGCTGGGCTATTTCGACATGATGGCCTAGGTTTTCACAAAGCCGCGCCGCAGCTTCGGTCGCCGCGCGGCACTCCGGATCGACCGGACTCCCGGTAGGCGAATCGAGCATCAGGGCGATCCGCAGCTTGCCCGGGTTCTTGCCCACCTGTGCCAGAAAACCATCAACCGGGGCGGGCGCGCCGTACCGCGAGCCAGGTTCGATGCCGTGGGTCGCATCCAGGATTGCTGCGCTGTCGCGCACTGACCAGCTGACAGCATGGTGTGTGGAAAGGCCGCCCCAGCCTTCGGTGCGCAGCGGTCCCATCGGCACTCGGCCACGGCTGGGCTTGAGTCCGAACAGGCCGCAGCAGGATGCAGGAATACGGATCGAGCCACCGCCGTCGGTGGCATGGGCAGCGGGGATAACGCCAGCAGCAACAGCTGCTGCGGCGCCTCCCGACGAGCCGCCGGCAATGCGGGCTGGATCCCAGGGGTTGCGGGTATCGCCCGTTAGCTTGTTCTCGGTTGTGCCGGTCAGGCCGAGTTCCGGGGTGGCGGTCTTGCCAAAGACCACGAAGCCGGCTCGTTCTGCCCGCTTGACCAGCTCTGATGTTACCGGAGCCCGGAATCCCTTGTAAAAGCGGCTCCCGCCTTCGGTCAGTTCTCCGGCGATATTGGTATTGAGGTCCTTCAGCAGCCACGGAACCCCAGTAAAGGGTCCCTTGGGCAGGCCGGCGGCAATAGCCTTGCGGGCATAATCGTAGTGGCGCTGGGCGATGAAATTGAAGCGCGGGTTGAGCGCTTCGGTCCGGGCAATCGCCGCATCGAGCAATTCGCTCGGCGAGACCTGCCGCTTGCGTACCAGCTGGGCCAGCCCGAGCGCGTCGTGGCTGGAGAGGAGGCCTTCGATCCCGCTGGCGGTCATTGTCTTTGCTCCTGCTGCGGTAGCGACGGCGATTGCCGCAGCGCCGCCAGCCACTACTTCGCGCCGTGTCGCCATCTCAGCGGGCCTGCCGCTGCGAAGACGGAACCCCGTCGTTCGCAGCGTAGAAGCGCGCGTAGAACTTGCGGAAATGCGGGATCGGGCCGTCACCATCGCAAATGATCGGGTTTGGTTCGTAGCGCATCCGGTCCCAGACGACCTTGTCCTGGTCGAGCTGCTTGTTGACGTCCTTGATGATCGCGCGGGCCAGCCCAGCCATCGGTCCTTCGGCCTGTTCCCTGGTCTGGGTGTAGCAGTAGATCACCTGAAGTTCATCGAGTTCGACCGGGATGATGCAGGCCACCAGCAGGGTTTCGCAAATGCCGGTGAAGCGCACCCAGGCCTGGCCGGGGCCCATCGAATTGCTGGTGATCGCGCCATCGACCATGCCCTTGGGCGTGCCCATCTTGGCGCGGACAATACCCTGGCGGTCCCATTCGCCCCAAGAAAGCTCTGATGTCGGCAGCTCAGCTGTGCCGTGGATGTACTTGAAGTGAGCGAAATCGACCCCGTTTTCGGCCATGTTCTGGAGCGAGCCGAAGATCCGCCACTCGACCACGTCGTAGGGCGTCCAGGCCGGGTCGCTCGCCTCGGGCAGGTGCACCACTTCGTACTGCGGGGCCGCGTCTTCCGGGTGATACCAGACCCATAGCCACTGGTTCGCTTCACGGATGTGCCAGGTGCGGGTGCACTTGCGCTTCACCTGCGGCGGGATCGCCTTGGCATAGGGGATCTCTTTGACCACCCCTTCCTCGCCATCATAGCGCCAGGCGTGGAACGGGCATTCCAGCAGGTTGCCAGCCACCTTGCCGCCGTGGCCCAGATGGGCGCCGAGGTGCTTGCAATAAGCATCGATCATCCGGACCTGGCCGTCCTCGCCGCGCCAGACCGCCAGGTCGCGCGCGAAATAGCGCGCCGGCTTGACCTCGCCCACGGCCAGGTCCTGCGCCAGCATGAAGGGGTACCAGCCGAACGGGAAACCGATGTCGAGGTTGCGCTGCTCCGCGCTGGGGCGGTTGGCGATCGGCGCGACGCGCCAGGCCTCACGCTCTTCCTTGGTCATCTTCTCCAGCACCTGCCAAACGGCCACGGGGGCTGTGCGGGCGTCGGTCGCGACTTCGGTCATGTCATTCTCCCCGGGGAACCGGTGTTCTTGTCTGGTTGAAGGTCAGAGCTTGAAGACGCGCTCGGCGTTCTCGCGCAGGAACTTGGGCCAAACCTCGTCCTTGAGGGGCACGTTCACCATGTCCGACATGATCCGCTCCAGGCTGAGCCCCATCGGGAAATAGCCGGCGTAGATGATCTTCTCGGAGCCGCGGGTATTGGCGTAGTCGATGATCGCCTTGGGATAGTGCTTGGGGGCGAAGGCGCTGGTCGAATAATAGAGGTTCGGCCACTTCAACATGAGCTTCACGGCCAGGTCCTCCCAGGGCTCGGCCCCGTGGCGCATCACGATCTTCAGGTCCGGGAAGAACCAGCAGACTTCGTCGAGATGTTCGACCTTCTGGGTTTCCATCGGGATCCGCGGGCCCGGAATGCCGACGTTGAGGCAGATCGGAATGTCCAGCTCGACCGCACAGGCATAAAGCGGGAACATGTACTTGTGGTTGATCGCCACCTGCGGAAGCGTGCCGGCCGGAAACACGCTGATCGCGGAGAGGCCGACCTCGGCATGGATCCGCTTGATCCGCCGCACTTCTTCCATCCCCTTGTTGGGATCGCAGGGCAGGTCGAAGAAGAAGCGGTCGCCAAAGAGCTCCTTGGCGCGGCGCGAGGTTTCGTTCTCGTTCCAGCCGACCAGCGCCTTGGCAATGCCGTGCTGGTCCATCTGGTCGACCGTCCACTTGACGTAGTCGTCGGCATGGCCAGTCTGGGGTACGTCCTTGAACATGTACTGGGCCGGCATCGAGAACTGCTGCAGCGTCTGCGCGTCCTTGATCAGCGGGCGGAAGGCCGTGAACCAGTCCGACCGGTCTTCCGCCTCGGGAATGCCGAGCATGCAGTCGATGATGCCGATGTCCTTGGGCATGCCCATGTCATTGTTCTCCGGATAATGCTGGCCAGGCAGCGCGCAGCGCCGCCTTGTTGACCTTGCCCACGTCGTTGCGGGGCAGGGGTTCTGAAATGATCACGACCCGGCCGGGCGTCTTGTAGCGGGCCAGTCGTTCGCCCACCCAGTCCTTGACCGCCTGCTCGCCAAGGCTTTCGCCCCGCACAACGGCCACCAGCAGTTCGCCCAGACGCTCGTCGGGAATGCCGAAAGCGGCGCATTCGCCAACGCCGGGCATCTCGCCCATGACCCGCTCGACTTCGGCGCAATAGATATTCTCGCCGCCGGAAATGACCATGTCCTTCACCCGATCGACGATGAAGATATAGCCCTCGTCGTCAACGTAACCGACATCGCCGGTGTGCAGCCAGCCATCATCGCTAAAGGCGGTGGCGGTCTCTTCTGGGCGGTTCCAGTAACCCGCCATGACCATCGCACCCCTGAGCTGGATCTCGCCGCTCTGGCCGATTGGCATGATCGTGCCGTCCGGTGCGACAATCCGAACTTGGGCTAGCGGCAGGACGCGCCCGGCCGAGGCGCGGTTGCGGATGAAGTCCTCACCCACGGCCTGGGCCAGCGAGCCCGAGGCTTCGGTCATCCCATAACCGGTGCCCATGACCGCCTGCGGGCAGACCGCACGGATCTCGTCCAGCAGGTTGACCGGCAGGGCCTGCCCGCCCGAGGCAATATTGCGCAGCGAGGAGAGGTCGGCGTTGCCCAGCTTTGCCCGGTGGAGCATGTCCCACAGCATGGTCGGAACGGCCGAGAACATGGTGATCTTTTCGGTCCCGATCAGCCGCACGGCTTCCTGCGCGTCCCAGCGGCGCATGATCACGACTTTTGATCCGGCGAACAGCGGAGACAGGAACGCCGCGCCCAAGCCCGAGATGTGGAACAGCGGATAGACCAGCAGGACCGACTGCTGCGGTAGACTGGCCATCAGCGTCTCAGCTGGAATGCCGCGCGCCCGGGCCATGTTGTGGAGCACCATCACGCCCGAAAGCTGCATCAGCATCAGCCCGGTTATCAGGCTCCGGTGCGTCAGAACGGCGCCCTTGACCCGTCCGGTCGTGCCAGAGGTGAACAGGATCGCGGCCGGGTCCAGCGGTTTCGCCAGGCCGGGATCGGGCAGGGCTTCGGCCGCGCGCCGCGCGATCTCCTGCCCGTCAAAGGGCTTGGTCAGGTCCAGCATCCGGCCGGCATAGCCGCCTTCGCGAATCAGCGCAGCGCGGCGGCTATCGGCCAGGACCAGCGCTGGCGTGACGTCCTCGATCATTGCTACCAGCTCGGCGGGCGATCCGCGGCTGTTTAGCAGGGCAGCGATCCCGCCGGCCTTGATCACCGCCATGAAGGCCACGATCCATTCAGCGCGGTTGCGCATGCAGATCGCCACACGATCGCCGCGCCGGATGTGCAGCATCGGTGTCAACTGATCGCGCCACGCGAAGACTTGCTCGAAAGTCAGCCGCCGCTCGGCTCCGTCGGATGAGAAATCGACCAGGAAAGTCTTGTCGCCATGCCGCCGGGCATGGTCGATCATCAGCGCCAGATCCGGGGCGGCATTGGCGAACTGCAGCAAGCCATCGCGTTCGATCAGTTCGAACGGTGTGCCTGGCGCGGTGACGGCGGCGAAGACGGGATCGACCTGGCTCATTGTGCTGCTGCCGCCATTTCCTTGGCCCAGCGGTAGTCCTGCTTGCCAGCGGGCGAACGCTTGACCTCATCGACCCAGACCAGGGCCTTGGGCACCTTGTAACCGGCTAGCCGGGGACCAAGGAAGTTCTTTACTTCGTCGAAGTCAGGTTCAGTCGAACCCTCGCGGCGCGAGACTACCGCAATGACGCGTTCGCCCCAGCGCTCGTCAGGCTGGCCAGCAACGACTGCGTCGAAGATCGCGGGGTGCGCGCGCAGGACCTCTTCGACTTCTTCGGGAAATACCTTCTCGCCGCCGGTGTTGATGCAGGTGGAGCCCCGGCCGAAAATCGTGATCATGCTGTCGGGATCCAGCCGGCCGGCGTCGCCCGAGACGGCCCAGACCTTCCCGTCGATGGTCAAGAAGGTTTCCGCCGTCTTCACCGGGTCGTTGTAATAGCCGATCGGGGTATTGCCGGTCCGGGCCACGAAGCCGGTCTCGCCAACAGCGCCGATCCGGCCATCGACGATGATCTGCTGGTTGGCATTGGCCGGCAGGCGCATCACCCCCTCATCCGACTTCTCGGCCATGCCGGACATGCCTGTCTCCGAAGAGCCAAGCCCGTCGGTGATGCTGGCGCTTGGGACCAGGGCCTTGAGATCGTCCTTGAGGTGCTGCGAAAAGACCGCCCCGCCCGAACCGAGGTTGACCACGGCCGAAAGGTTCCAGCGCCCCGGATTGGCGCGCAAGGCATCGCGCAGCGGCGTGGCCATGGCATCGCCGACGAACTGGATCATGTTCGCGCCTTCACGCTCGGCAATGTCGAAAACGCGCTCGGGATCGAAGACCCGGCCTTCGTCGAGCACGATCGTCACGCCGTTGAGCAGGGCGCTCCAGGCTGTCCACATCGCAGCCATGTGCATCAGTGGGGCGAGGGGAAACATCTTGAGCGGATAACCGTCGCGCGCGCGGCTTTCGATGTCCTGCGGGACTTGCAGCGGGCCATGGGGATTGAAATAGCCCGCCCCGCCGGCACAAGCGAAAACGAAGGCCCGGTGCGGCCACATCACGCCCTTGGGCATGCCGGTGGTGCCCCCGGTGTAACACAGCAGATAGTCTTGCTCGCTGCGTTCCCACGGTCCGCCTGGCTCGTGCGCCAGCAGTTCGGCATAGGGGACCGAACCGGAACTATCCGCGCCTGAGCCGTCATCCACCGCCACGGCAAGTTTCAGTGTCGGCACGTCACCGCGGACCTCACGCATTATCGGCGAGAATTCGGCATCATGGATGATCGCAACGCTATCGGCATTGGCGAAGAGATAGCGCAGCTCATCCGCGCGGTAGCGGTAGTTCACATTATAGGGGACTGCCCCCAGCTTGCAGGCGGCGATGAAGGATTCGAGGTAGGCTGGTCCATTGTACAAATAGAGGCCTACCGAGTGACCGCGTCCGACGCCATGCGCCGCGAGCCCCGCGGCCAGTCGGTTGCAGCGGTCGTCCAACTGGGCAAAAGTCAGCCGCTCCCGCTCCCCGATCAGGGCCAGCCGTTCCGGCACCGTCCGGGCGACGGTTTCGAACAAGTCGGCCAGGTGGAACTGGCTGGCCATGTCAGTAAACGGCGGCCGGGTTCTTGGGGCGCGGGCTGCCCAGCATTTCGCGGTAGGAGGGCTTTTCGCGGCCGCGATCGGTCACGCCCAGGTCCTTGGCGATCTCTGCGCCGATCAGGGTCTGGCCGGACAGCTCGTCCCGATTGGGGGCCTTGGCGATGGCATCGATGATGTGGGCGGTGAACTCGGGATTCTCGGCTGCGTCAATGAAGCCTTCGTACTGTTCCGGGTTAGTCTTCTGGGCAATCAGCGAGCGCTCGGTCACCAGCGGTCCCATCCAGATCGAGACGGCGATCACGCCGGTGCCGCGCAGGTCGTGTTCCATGTCGTGGGCGAACTTGTCGACCCCGGCCTTCTGCGCGCCATAGGCCGGGCCATGCATGTAGCACGAACCACCGAAGGACGACCCAAAGGCGATCACGCCCGAGCCCTGCTTCACCATCATCCGCGCCGCGTGCCAACTGGCGACATAGGCTGAGCGCAGCCCGACATCGAGGATCTTTGCTGCGTCCAGCTCCTTCTCCCAGAAGGGCGCTTTCTCGATCAGCTGGTGGTGGATGTAGGTGGCGTTGTTGACCAGCACGTCGAGCCGGCCCTGCTCGCGCTCAATCTGTTCGAACAGTGCGGCGACCTGGGCATCGTCGGCATGGTCGCACATCACTGCGATCCCCTGGCCGCCCGCAGCGGTAACTTCGGCGGCGGTTTCCGCGACAGTGCCGGGAAGCACGGTGCCATCCCACCCCTTGGCGTCGCCTGGGGAAATGGTGCGGCCGGTGACATAGACGGTATAGCCCAGCTCGCCGAAGCCGCGGGCAATTCCGCGACCGGCACCACGGCTGGCACCAGTGACGAGTACTACCTTTGTCGTCATCCCAACCTCTCCCATGATTCGACGCATTGATATGCTCTAACTCGCATATCGCGCCGCTTTGCGGATTTCAAACAGTAAATTTTTACGCAAATAACGCCAAGCTCACCGAAGTGACTGGGCTTCGCGTGAAAAGCAGGTGTCAGGCGCTGTATTGGCCGGTCGGGATGACATCGATCGTCCCGCGATCGATGAAGCGGTCGCAGCTTTCCATCATCCGATCAAGGTTGCCCTTGAACTTTGCGGGGTCGCCAACCGCGTCGAAAAACACGAAGGGATCGGTTAGCGCCGCTTCGGGGAAGCATTCCTCGATGATCGCGACATAGGGCGGCGCTTGCTCGGTCAGAGCGCGGACAACCAGGTTCTGGACATATTCGAAATTGGCCTGGGTCTCGATCGCGACCTGCGTATGACTATCCTGCCAGAGGCTCAGCCATTCGGCGTGGGAAAGGCGCTCGGGCAGGGTCAGGAAAGCCAGCTGTGCCCAGCCGGCGGTGCGCTGGCCGGGCTTGGCAGGGTGGGCGGTGTTGGCGATGATGGTCGATTCCGCGACAACCCAGCCGTGCCATTGGGCACTGTTGGCCGTCAGCGCCGCATCGATATCTGCCCGCAGCAAGCGGTTGCCCGAGGGTAGCCAGAACTGAACCACCGCGTCGTGCTGCCGCTGGCCGCGCGACTGGCGCAGATGGGCGCCGGCAGCAGTCGTCGCGTCTTCCAGGTTCAGCCTGATCTGGCTGGCTCCGGCTGCGGTCAGGGCGGCGGGCAGGTGTTCCCGCAGGCTGGCATTGAAGGCTGATCGATCGGCAGCTTCGGCGGCCCAGAGCAGGCAGATGACCTTTTCCATTTGCCGGTCAGTCGAAATTGGCTTGCCCGCCGTCGAGCGGGATGGTTGCACCAGTCAAATAGGCCATTTCCGGCGAGCACAGCGCGGCGACCGCGCGGCCGATATCCTCTTCCAACTTGCCGATCCGGCCGAGCGGGATGGTCCGGAAGAACGCCTCGGCTTCTTCGGGGTTATTGGCAATCCACCACTTCAGGCCCGGGCTTTCGGCATGGGGCGCGATGGTCAGCACGCGGATGCCCTGTCGGCCCCATTCGGCGGCTGCCGCGCGGGTCAGCACCCGCGTGGCCTGCTTGACCGCGCCGTAGGCGCCATAGCCCGTCATGTCCCAGCGGATCCCCGCCGACGAGGCGAGGTTGACGATAACCCCGCCGCCGCGGGCGACCATGTGGGGATGGGCCAGCTTCATCAGCCGGAAGCTCGCTAGCGGCCCGGATTCAAACCCGGCCAGGAAAGCCTCATCGCTGACATCAAGCAGCTTGCCGTTGGGCACTTCCTGCGCATTGTTGACCAGGATATCGAGCCCGCCGAACCGACCGACGGCTTGCGCGACCATATCGGCCAGGCTGGCGGGATCCTTGACATTGCCGGCGATCGCCAATGCTTCGCCACCGCGTTCAGTGATCAGGCTGCAGGTTGTTTCGAGTTTGGTGAGGGTTCGGCCAGTCACTGCCACCTTTGCGCCTGCCGCCGCCAGGGCGAGGGCAATTCCCTGCCCGACCCCTTGCCCGGCCCCGGTAACCAGTGCCACTTTGCCGGAAAGATCGGCCATGCTCACTCCTGATTCAAAAGATTCGTAATCCAACAAGCGTTGAATTACGCATTAGGTTGACAGAAAGGCTATGGCTGCGTCAATTGCGTTTATATGGAATCTGCCGCGCTGCATGGCACGCAAGGCAAAACGAACAGGAGAGGGCATGAGCCAGGATCTGACCGGCAAGGTCGCCATTGTCACCGGCGGAAGCGACGGCATTGGTCTGGCTACTGCCGCCCTGCTTGCTCGCCGGGGCGCGCAGGTGGTGATTTGCGGACGGCGGCAGGAGCTGCTCGACAGTGCCCGTGCGCAGATCCAAAGCGAAGGCGGCAAGGTTGAGGCCGTGCAGCTTGATGTGACCGACTTCCCGGCTTTCGAGGCCTTGGTCGAAGATGTCGCGGTGCGCCACGGCCGGCTCGACATGCTGGTCAACAATGCCATGTCGACCCATTACGCCCCGATCAGCCGACTGAAACTGGAGCATTGGCGCAAGGACTTCGCGGTCAATGCTGATGCGGTCTTCGTCGGCACCAAGGCGGCGATGAAGGTCATGGCAGCGCAGGGCAAGGGTTCGATTGTCAACATCTCGTCAACTACCGCGATCCGGGCCATGGCTAATTATTCGAGCTATTCGGCTTCCAAGGCCGCGCTGATCCAGTTCACAGCCGTGGCGGCGATGGAAGGTGCGCGGCAGGGCATCCGCGTGAACGCGATCGTGCCCGGGCAGGTGAATACGGCCGCTTCGCTCGATTTCGCGGCCAAGGCGCCGGAACTGGCCGCCAAGACCGCCGAGGCAATCCCGATGGGTCGCGGCGGCCAGCCAGACGAACTGGCTGAGGCGATCGTCTTCATGCTGTCTGATGCCGCCAGCTATATCACTGGTGTGGCGCTGCCGGTCGATGGTGGCAAATCCGCCCAACTCTACATTCCGTCCTGAGGCGCAGGAGTACGACGATGAGCGCAGTGTGGGACAAGGAAGTCGACGTCCTGGTGGTCGGATCGGGTGCGGGGGGCATGCTGTCCGCGCTGGTCGCGGCGAAGAATCATGCCGATGTCCTGATCGTCGAGAAGGAGAAGCTGTGGGGCGGCACCTCCGCCACTTCTGGCGCAGGGATCTGGATTCCAGCCAGCGATCAAGCCGCGGCTGCAGGCTTCCACGACAGTGTCGACGATGCCTTCAAATATGTGCGCGCCTTGTCTGCGGACAATGTGCCAGACGAGAACATCCGCGCCTATGTCGAGAACGCGGCCAAGATGCTGCGCTGGATGGGCGCCAATACCGAGATCGACTACCACGCCTTTCCCTATCCCGATTACCATGCCGAGAACCCCGGCGGATCGCCCACCGGCTATCGCACCCACATGCCGCTGCCGCTCGATGGGCGCAGGCTCGGCAAGGACGTACGAACCTTGCGCTTTGCCTCGCCGGCGGCCTCGCTGTTCGGCTATCTCAACTGGCACTTCGATGAGACCTACATCCTGCTGTTCCGGGCCAAGGGCTGGCCGTGGCATCTTGCCAAGAGCCTGATGCGCTATTGGCTCGACTGGCCGTTCCGCTTCATCTCGCGCAAGGACCGCCGTCTGACGCTGGGCAACGCCCTGGCCGGCGGGCTGCGGCTGGCGCTGAACAAGGCCAAGGTGCCGCTGTGGCTGAACAGCGGGCTTGAGGGCCTGGTCACCGAAGATGGCAAGGTTGTCGGCGCCACGGTGCGCCGCAATGGCACGCCAATGCGGATCCGCGCGCGCAGGGGGGTGGTGCTGGCCGCCGGCGGGTTCGACAAGAACCAGGCAATGCGCGATGCCCATGCGCCGCTCTATCCCAATGCGCTCTATTCAGGCGGAACCAGCGGCAATACCGGCGATGCGATCCGCGCCGGACAGGCGCTGGGTGCCGATACGATGAACCTGCAATCGACCTGGGCGGCCCCGGTATTCTACGTGCCGGGCGAGGACCGCGGCCGGCTCTGCACCATCGAACGCGCGCTTCCGGGCTGCATGATGGTCAACCAGCAGGGCGAGCGTTACCTCAATGAGGCCGCATCCTATCACATCGTTGGCCAGCAGATGGCGCGGCAGCAGCGCGAGCACGGCGATGCGAGCCCCAGCTGGTTCGTGTTCGACCACACCTATCGCCATTCCTACCCCGTTGGTCCGGTCTATCCGCTGGTGCCGGACTGGGCGCAGAACGGCATGGTCAAGACGATCCTCAAGAAGGGCCGCACCCTCGCCGAACTGGCGGAGCAGATGGGGGTCGATCCGGCCCGGCTGGAAGCCACGGTCAGCCGCTTCAACGCCAATGCCGCCAAGGGCGAGGACCCCGATTTCCACCGCGGCGATGCGGCCTATGACAAGATGTATGGCGATCCCCGCGTTTCGCCCAATCCGTGCCTGCGCCCGCTGAACAAGGGGCCATTCTATGCCATGCCGATCTATCCTGGCGATATCGGCACCAATGGCGGACTCAAGACCGATGCCCAGGCGCGCGTGCTGGATGGTCAGGGCAAGCCAATCGGCGGGCTCTACGCGATTGGCAACAGCGCCGCTTCGGCCATGGGTGAAAGCTATCCGGGGGCCGGCGTCACGATCGGTCCGGCACTGACATTTGGCTATATCGCCGCCCATCACTTGACCGGCAGCAACGCTGCATGAACGGCGCGGGCTAGTCTGCCCGCACCTTGACCTTCGGCGGTGCTGCCCCGCGCCGCATCGTTTCGAGAAACTTGTCGAGCGGCGCTGGCTCCTGCACGGGGCCGCCATGGTCGCCCTCGCGTGCCCAGAACTCGGCATAGCTGGGGAACAGCTTGTGGAAGTTGCCTTCCACCCAATCGGTACCCGGCCAGCGCATCTTGTTGTCACCGATCGGCGGCTTGTTCAGATCGGTTGCGTACCAGTAGAGCGGCAGCCGCCGCGCAAAGTACCAGCGCCCTTCCTGGCGGACGTAATCGTCAACATACATCATCTGCATGATGACCCATTCATCGCCAGTCTCGTGCTCGTTCTTGGAATAGACCACGCCGTGGGCATGGTCCGGATCGTCGAACTCGATCACATGGCCGCCGATGTGGTGCGAAGTCCCGGTAAAGGGCGAGCGCAAGGTCCGGTCCATATAGGCGCGCAGCGCTTGCCGGCCGCTGGCGTCCTTGCCGACGCGAACATCGGACGGGAATAATGACACCATCGCGTCCATGTCACGCATGTCGAGCGCAAGTGAATACTTGGCTGGCAACTGGCGGATCGCGTCAAGCGATTCCAGTCGATCGATGCGGGCTTCGAGCGTTGTCATGGCATGACCTTCAAAGTGTTCACTGCATGGTTACCCGCACCGGCAGGCGCTTGAGTCCGCCGGTGTGGTTGGTCTTGACCCATTCGGGCTCACCGGCAAGCTCGATCGTCGCGACGCGCGCCGCAATCTCGGCGAACAGGGCTTCCACCTCCATTTCGGCAAGGATCCGGCCAAGACAGTGGTGCGCGCCATAGCCAAAGCCAAGGTGGCGGTTGGGGCTGCGATCGATGCGGAAGGCGTCGGGCTCGTCAAAGGCGCGCTCGTCGCGGTTGCCGGACAGATAGAGGATGGCGACCTGCTCCCCGGCCGCAATCGGCTGGCCGGCCAGCTCGGTATCTTCCGCTGCCGTGCGCATGAAATGGCGGACCGGGGTGGCCCACCGGAAAATCTCCTGTGCGGCCGGTGCGATCAGGGCAGGATCGGCCTTGAGTTTGGCAAACTCGGCCGGGTTGCGGGCCAACTGCAGCATGCCTACGCCAACACTGGAGCTGGTCGTATCGTGCCCGGCCGCGGCCAGCAGCATGCCATAGGACAGGGTATCCATGTCGGACAGCGGCTCTCCATCGATCTGCGCCGTGGCCACCACTGACATCAGATCATCCTGCGGATCCTTGCGCCGTTCCTGCACCACCCCGCCAAGATAGCCGAAAAACTCCATCGCGGTGGCAAGGCCGAAGTCGCCGGCGGCATTGCGATCGGGATCACTTGCGCCGAACAGTTCCTGGGTCAGGCGCAGCACCAGGGGCGCGTCGCTCTCAGGCAGGCCGAGGATCGAGGTGATCATGATCAGCGGATAGGGAACCGCGATCTCCTCGACAAAATCGAACTCGCCACTGGGGGCAAGCTGCTCGAGCTTGTCGACATACTCCCGGGCCAGCAGCTTCATCCGCTCACGCAGGGTATTGAGGAACTTCGAATTGAACCATGACTGGGTCAGCTTGCGGTGCTTGCGATGGTCGGGCTCGTCCATGTCCAGCAAGGTGCGGACCGGGCCTGTCCGGCTGCCGAACTGGGCGATGGTGCGATCCTCGAACCAGCTTGGCAGCAGGGTCAGGCGCGGCGCGTTGAGCCAGACCTTGTTGTTGCGTTCCACTTCCATGATGTCGTTGTGGCGCAGCACGGCCCAGAACGGGCGATAAGGTTCCTGCTCGATCCACAGGACGTCACCTTGCGCCCGCATTTCCTTGAACCGGGCCGCAATGCCGGCCTCGTCGGCATAGGCTTCGGGGGAGAAGGCATCGATAGTAGTGGTGGGTCTGATCATGGCTCGATCCTCTCGATCGGTGGCAAGGCGTAACTGCCGTCGAGCGCTTCGGGCCGAGGCAGGTAAAGCCGCATCACAACGTGGAATGAGCCGGGGGGCACTGGCAGCCAGTTCGATGTCCCGGTCGGCGGTTTTGTGGCGGACAGGTAGAGCGAGAGCGAACCATCGCGGCCATAGCGCAGGCCGCGGGTCCGGTCGCCGATGTTATAGCGCTTCAGTGTGTTCGCCACTAGCTGCGAGGTCGCGCGGTCATAGGCCGTCAAGGACCAGAATGCATTCACCGGCGGCAATTGGCCCTTCGCGAACCGGATGCGATACTGCCGCTGCCCGTCGAGCATTTCTCCGCGATTATCGGTGATCGCGGCAGGGTAGATCGATTCCTCCGGCGCATTCACATAGCCGCCGCGAGCGACCTCGGCGCGCAGCAGGAAATCGTTGCCTGGGTCAGCCATCGCGCCAGACCACATCCAGCCGTTCTGGACCCGGGCGGGGCGGAAGCCTCGCTGCGCTAGCACCTTGGGACCAAGCCGGACCGCGCAGCCCAGGCCAAGTGCCTCGGCCGGCCGGAGTTTGGAGACATCGAACTGCCGCGACGGGCCGAATCCTGCCTGGTCGAACTGGGTCATAAGCGCTGTCTCGCCGGGTTTAGCCGGGACCTTGCGCAGCGCCGAATTGAGCAATTCGAAATAGCGCAGGCTGTCATAGGGCCGGAGCGGTTCGGCCGCAGCGACGGGCACGCCGGCAGGACCCGTCAGCTTGATCTCTGCCGCCAGGGCTCTTGCCTGCGGCAAGTCGGCGTCACCCGTGACCAGAACCCGGCCGAGCATCCAGGCCGTGTCGGTTGGCAGAGGGAAAGCCTCATAGCCAGGCGGCACGATGCCGCCCGATGGTCCGACCAGCGCATAGCGCCGCGCCGCCCCGCCATTCGTGCGCGTGCCAAGATGATAGGGCCGCCCGTACAGGTCCATGAAGGCCAAGGTGTAATAGCGCGCGCCGAAGACCGGGACATCGACCAGCACTGGCCCGCGCGAGAGATCGAGCCAAGCATTGAGATACAGCGTATCGGCATTTGCTGCACGCAGCTGGCCCTGCGTTTCCGGGGTCAGCAGATGCGGATAGACTGCGATCGCGTTGACCGGAGCTGCAACCGGCTGATCCTGGGCAATCCGATGCGTTTCATTGTGCTGCTGCTTGAGCAGATCGACCAGCGGATAGCCATAGATGAAACCCTGCAGCCCCGTCGCATAGACCAGGGCAGCCTCGGGCTCCTGAGCGATCGCGCGGCACTGGCTTTCATCGGGAAGGCCAGCCGCGGCCAAGGCCATGGCAATCGTTAGCATGTCTCTCCAAACGCGTAGCAATATTTATATTAAAGGCACTTTATAGCGTTTCGTATTGCTCCTCAATCGGTAATCGCGTAGATATGCCCAAATTGAGCTACGCAGGATCCTGCCGCACACGATGGCCGGGCTGCATAGCGGGAGGATCGATATGCGCCTGTTCAGCACTGTTTCGTTCGTCGCCTTGTCTGCCTTCGCTGCGGCCCCGGGCTTTGCCCAGGATAGCGCTCCTGCCGATGACGGTATCGGGGATATCGTTGTCACGGCGCAGAAGCGCTCAGAGAATGTCCAGGATGTGCCGATCGCGATTTCGGCGCTGGGCAGCCAGTTCCTTGAAAGCCGCGGGATCGATTCCATCGACAAGCTTGGCGCAGTCGCGCCGAACGTGAAGATCGAGCGGGCGCCTGCTTCCAAGACCATTTCGCAGATTTCGATCCGCGGTTCGGTCACGATCAATCCGGCGATCACCTGGGAGCCGGCAGTCGGGCTGTACCTCGATGGGGTCTATATCGCCAAGGCCCAGGGCTCCATCTTCGATGTCGCCGATCTCGAGCGGGTCGAGCTGCTGCGTGGTCCGCAAGGTACGCTTTATGGCCGCAATGCGCTGGCCGGGGCGGTAAACCTGGTTACCCGCAAGCCCAGCGGCGAGGCTGGCGGGTCGATCGACCTGACCTATGGCAGCTTCAACGATCGCCGGGTGCGCGGCGTGCTCGATCTGCCGCAGTTTGGCCCCTTCTCGGTCAAGGTCTCGGGCCAGTATCGCAAGCGCGACGGACTGATCGACCTTGTCCCCAATTCGCCGTCTGGCGCTGACCGCACTGACTCGATCGATTCGGGCAGCTTCATGGTCCAGCTGCGCGCCGAACTGTCGGACACGATCACCGCCGACTATACCTATGACTACAGCAAGGCCCGCCAGGACCCGCCATTCTCGCAGCTGCTGCGCGTCAACCGCAATGGTGACCCGCGTGACATCTTCGATCCGGCATCCCCGGGCTACGCCTTTGGTGGCGCCTTCTTCCCGCTTAACCTCTATACCAACCCGAACCGGGTTGAGACTGCGGCGATCAATGCCCCGGCCTATGAACGTTCGCGCAGCTATGGCCACGCATTGACGCTCACTGCGGATCTTGGCGCGGCCACGCTAAAGTCGATCACGGCGTACCGTAACCTGGACTGGGCCGATGGCCTGGACCTCGATGGCTCGCCGCTGCCGGTGGCCTTCACCCAGCGCATCACCGATTATCATGCCTTCAGCCAGGAACTGCAGTTGACCGGCGAAATGGGTGACGGTCGCCTGAACTACGTGCTGGGGGCCTTCTATTTCGATGAGAAGGCCGAAACGCTGAATCCCCAGACCTACTTCGGTGGCGGCGTTGATCTGCAGTCCGATTATGGCTCGAACACCAAGGCGATCGCGCTCTATGCCCAGCTTGACTACAAGCTGACTGATGCGGTCAAGGTGAGCCTGGGCGGTCGCTACACTCATGAAAAGAAGGACGTTCGGCGCTTCTTCCGCGTCAACTTCGACGCTGGCAGCGGCATCTTCTCGCCGCTGGTGGTCGCCAACCTGCCGTACGGCGCAATCCCCGATGCGAAGTACAACAACTTCTCGCCGGCCGCGACGCTGGCCTGGGAAGCGAGCGACAATATCAATGTCTATGCCCGCTTTGCCCGTGGCTTCAAATCGGGCGGCTTCAACGGCGAGACCAACGTCTTCGTCGCGCCGACTGCCGGCTGCCCAAGCGGGGCGACCGAGCTGTGCAATCCCTATCGTCCTGAAAAGGTCGACAGCTATGAAGTGGGGATCAAGACCAAGCTGGCCGATGGCCGCGTGATCTTCAACTTCGCCGCCTTCCGCGATGAGCACAAGGACATGCAGCTTTCGGTCTTCACCGCCACCACCGGCGCGGCTTCTATCATCCGCAATGCCGCGGGCGCGCGGATCCAGGGCCTGGAGTTCGAAACCGTGCTGCGTCCGTTCGATGGGCTGACGGTCAACGGGTCGCTGGCGATCCTCGATCCGAAGTACAAGAGCTTCATCGACGGCGGGGTGGACGTATCGGCCAATCGCGCCTTCCCGCACGCGCCCAAGACCACGGCCTCGGTCGGCTTCGACTGGGCCGTGCTGAGCGGGGACTGGGGCAAGCTGAACCTCTACGGCGATCTCAACTACGTCTCGAAGTACTATACCTTCCCTTACCCGCTGGTCACACCGACCCGCTCTGACCAGAATGCCAATTCCAGCCTTTCGCAGGGCCGGACTATCGTCAACCTGCGGGCCAGCGTGGCCGATATCCAGTTGGGCGGGGTGAAGGCCGAGGTCTCCGGCTTCGTCCGCAACCTGACCAAGGAAGCCGATCCATCGAACTTCATCGACTTCGGCCCGGGCTTCGGCGGTATCCTGCTGGGTTACTTCCCCGAGCCGCGCACTTACGGCGTGAGCGTTGGCCTGAAGTTCTAGGCAGGAACAAGCGGTATGACGCTGGAGCAGCGGTTGCAGCGCCTTGAGGATGACCGGGCGATCCGGGACCTCAAGGCCCGCTACCTGCGGGCCTGCGACACAAAGGACCCGCAGGCCGTTCGCGATTGCCTGCTGCCGGTGGGGGCCGTCATTGCCTATGACGGCTTCCCGGCCTTTGCTGATCGCGAGGCGTTCGTGGCGGTCTATGCAGAGCTGGGCTGCGCGCCCGGGATCTTTGACATTCACCACGGTGCCAACGGGGTAATCGCCTTTGAGCGTGAAGACCGCGCCACCGGGCAATGGTCGCTGCTGTTTCACAACATCAACCTGGCCAGCCGGACGCTGACCCAGATGGGTGTGGAGTATGACGACGTCTATGTGAAGCAAGGCGGGCGTTGGTGGATCGCCGAGACTCGCTCGCACCGCCTTTCGTGCCTGATCCATGGCGTGGACGGGGCAGGGCGCCCGACCGTCGCTGTCATGGGCAATGCACCCGAGGCATTCGGATAAGGAGGCAGGCAGTGCGATTTTCAGGCAAGCGTGTGCTGGTTACGGGCGTCGCATCGGGGATCGGCCGGGCGACCGCGCGGCTGTTCGCCGGCGAGGGCGCCCAGGTGATCATTGGGGACGTCAATGCGGCTGGACTGGCCGAGACAGCGGCGCTGATTGGCGCTGCCGCCACGCCCGTTGTCTACGATGCCGAGGACCACGCCTCCTGCCGCGCCCTTGTCGCCACGGCTGCCGAGGGCGGCCTTGACGTGTTGTGCAACGTTGCCGGGATGCTCAAGTGGGCACCGACCGAGACTTTTACCGTCGAGGATTTCGAGAGGATCCTGCGGATCAACACCACCAGTGTCTTTGTGCTGAGCCAGGCCGCACTGCCGCACCTGGTCCAGTCAAAGGGCAACATCGTCAATATCGGCTCGACCTCGGGCCTGCGCGGCATGATCTACACCGCCGCATATTGCGCTTCAAAGCATGCTGTGGTCGGCATGACGACCGCGCTGGCGGCTGAATATGCGCCCAAGGGCGTGCGGATCAATGCGGTCTGCCCGGGCCACGTTAACACGCCGATGACCAAACAGGCTCCGCCCGAGGGCGACATCGACTGGCCGATGGTGATGCGTGGCATGCCCAAGCTGATCGACGGCAGCTGCGATCCCGAGGACATTGCCGAGGCCGTGGCGTTCCTCGCCTCGGACAAGGCGCGCAAGGCAACCGGCACGGTGCTGGTGGTCGATGGCGGCCAGCTGGTCAGCTGAGCAGGGCGCGGGCGGCCGCGCTGCCATCGAGCAGGGCGTTCTCACGGCGCAAGACGCGCCAGCCCTCAGGCCCGCGGCGCAGCAGCCAGCGGTTGGCGGAAGCCCTGATCGGGATCCATTCGCCAGCTTCGTGCCGGAACACCACGCTGTGGCAACGGGCAATGGCACTGTCACCATCCAGGTCGATCACCGGGCTGGTCAGGACATGGGCACAGCCGTCGGCCAGCAATGAGCGGTGGACTGGTCCGCTGATCAGTGCGGCAATGGCTGCGCGGCCGCAGGCCTCGCCCATCCCGCCCACGGCATAGCTGCCGTCCTCACTCCATAACGCAGCAACCGCCTCGGCATCGCCGGCATCGGCTAACGGTCCATAACGGGCAATCAGGTCGCGGATTGCCTCGCGGTCCTCCAGGGCTCGCAGGCGTTCGGCGATCCGTTCAGGCACCGGCCGCCTTGCGTCCCGCCTGGCGGCCAAAGAAGGTGCAGTCGGCCAGGCTGAGGCCCGAAGAATAGCCATGCCCCCAGGCTGGCAGGCCCGAAGTGCAGCGACCTGCCGCGAACAGGCCCGGAACTGGCTTTCCACCCCGATCCATGACTTCCCCGTCGGCCGACGTCTTCAATCCGCCGAGCGTGAAGAAGCTGAAATAGCTGTCATGGAAATCGAGTTCGAGCGCGATGAACGGACCCTGGTCGAGCGGCGTGAGGATCGGCGGGCGCTTGTCGAACAGCGGGTCGCGGCCTGCGCGGGCATGCGCATTGTAAACCGCCATGGTCGCGCTGAGTGTGCCTTCCGGCAGCTCCAACTCGGCTTCGACCTCGTCCCAGGTCTCGCCCGTCCCGGCGATGCGCATCCGGGCAAAGTCCATCGGCTGGACGAAATGGGCGTTATCAAGCAGCAGGTAGACCTTGCCGCCGGGCTGATCGACCGCGCAGCGGCTGACCCGGCCGTGATAGCAATCCTCGTTGATGAAGCGCTGGCCCTTGGTGTTGACGAAGACCCCGTAAGCGTGGCTTTCCGGCATGGTCCAGGGACAGGTTGTGAAGAACTGGTCCATGTGGATCGCATCGCCGCCCGCGCCCAGGCCCAGCTCGATGCCCGAGCCATCGTCCTTGTCGCCGATCGGATCGTTCAGCTTGAACGTGTCGGGACAATGCTTGCGCCGCATGGCCTCGTTGAACACGAAACCGCCGGTCGCCAGGACCACCCCCTGCTGCGCCTTGACGAAGCGCGGCTGGTTATCGATCCGCACCACCAGGCCAACGATCCGGCTGCCATCCTGCACTAGCGCCAAGGCTCGCGCATCGGTGATGACCTCGACGCCCTTGGCGCGGGCGCTGGTTTCGAGCACGTCGACCAGCGGCCGCCCGCCGCCCCAGCCCATGTGCTGGATCACGTGGCCGCGCGGCGCCGGCTTCGCCTGGTCGCAGAACGGGGCCGCTGCCTCGCTGCCCGACCAGATCAGGGTTGAATCGTCGGTTGGTTCGATATGCTTTCCGGGCAGGTAATTGCCGCGATAGGGCACGCCCTGGGCCTTGAGCCAGGCATAGTGGTTCAGTGCCTCGCGCCCATAGACTTCGCACTTGGCCTCATCGACGCAGGGGCCGCCAGCCAGCTTGAGATAGGCGGTGAAAGCTTCTGTCGTATCCTCGAACCCGGCGGCGCGCTGAGCATCGGTGCCCCCGCCTCCGCCAATGTAGATCTCGCCGCCCGACAGGCCCGATGCGCCGCCGCTGCCCGAATTGCGCTCAAACAGCATGACCCTGGCGCCCGCATCGGCTGCTTCGATCGCCGCGCTGGCCCCGGTGGCGCCAAAGCCGATGACCGCAACGTCGGTCTCGAAGTCCCAGGCCGGGACCTCGGCAGCGGGATAGGGGCGGTGCAGCGAGATCTCAGCCATGGCGGGCCTTCACCATATCCAGCGCGACATCGACGATCATGTCTTCCTGGCCGCCGACCATCTTGCGGCGGCCGAGTTCGAGCAGGATTTCGCGGGTGTCGATCCCGTAGGTTTCGCTCGCCTTCTCTGCATGGCGGAGGAAACTGGAATAGACCCCGGCGTAACCCAGGCTGAGCGTTTCGCGGTCGACCCGCACCGGGCGGTCCTGCAGCGGGCGGACCAAGTCTTCGGCGGCGTCCATCAGCAGGCTGACATCGCAGCCATGGTTCCAGCCTTTGCGATCAACCGCTGCCACGAAGACCTCGAGCGGGGCGTTGCCGGCACCGGCACCCATTCCGGTCAGGGACGCGTCGATGCGGACTGCGCCGCACTGCGCCGCGACGATCGAGTTGGCGACGCCAAGCGAAAGGTTGTGATGGGCGTGCATGCCGCGCTGGGTTTCGGGCTTCAGCACCCGATCATAGGCCTCGAACCGCGCGCGTACCCCGTCCATGTCGAGCGCGCCGCCGCTGTCGGTGACATAGACGCATTGCGCGCCATAGCTTTCCATCAGCAGCGCCTGGCTGGCCAGATGATCTGGCTCGATCATGTGGCTCATCATCAGGAAGCCGGCCACGTCCATGCCCAGGTCGCGGGCGATGCCGATGTGCTGCTTGCTTACATCCGCTTCGGTGCAGTGGGTCGCGACGCGGACCGAGCGGACGCCGATATCATAGGCGCGGCGCAGCTCCTCCACCGTGCCCACGCCGGGCAGGATCAGGGTGGTCAGCACGCACTTGTCGAGGACTTCGGCCACGGCTTCCAGCCATTCCCAGTCAGTATGGGCGCCGAAGCCGTAATTGAAGCTCGCGCCCGACAGGCCATCGCCATGCGCGACTTCGATTGCATCGACTCCCGATGCCTCGATTGCCGCGGCAATCGCGCGGACATGATCGATCCCGTACATGTGACGCACGGCATGCATGCCATCGCGCAGGGTGACGTCCTGGATATAGAGCTTGTCGCCCGCTTCGACGTTGAAAGTGCTCATTGTGCCATTCTCCGCGCCGCCAGCAGTTCGCCGGTGGCCTTGGCCGCTGCGGTCATGATGTCGAGGTTGCCGGAATAGCTCGGCAAGTAATCGCCGGCGCCCTCGACCTCGAGCATGATCATCGACTTGATGCCGGTGAATTCGCCCATCCCGGGGATCTTCAGCTTGTTGTTGTCGCCAAAGCGCTCGAACTGGACTTCCTGCTTGAGCCGATAGCCGGGGACGTACTTCTGCACCTCGGCGACCATTTCTTCGACCGAGCGGCGGATCGCATCCTCGCTGCCGCCTTCTGACAGGGTGAAGACCGTGTCGCGCATGATCATGGGCGGTTCGGCCGGGTTGAGGATGATGATCGCCTTGCCGCGCGTTGCCCCGCCCACCACTTCGATCGCCCGCGCCGTTGTGCGGGTGAACTCGTCGATATTGGCGCGGGTGCCAGGCCCGGCCGAGCGCGAGGAAACCGAAGCGACGATTTCGGCATAGTGCAGCTTGTCGGAGACGCGGCCGACGGCGGCAACCATCGGGATCGTTGCCTGGCCGCCGCAGGTCACCATGTTGACGTTCGGCTGATCGAGGTGCTGGCCCATGTTGACCGCCGGGACGGTAAAGGGGCCGATCGCGGCCGGGGTCAGGTCGACCACCTGGATGCCGTCGGCGCGCAGCGCCTCGTCGTGGACCTTGTGGGCATAGGCACTGGTCGCGTCGAAGGCGATACCGATCTCGGGATAACAGGCCAGCTTCTTCAGCCCTTCGATCCCCTCATGCGTGGTGGCAATGCCGTGCTGACGGGCCATGGCGAGGCCTTCGGAATCGGGATCGATCCCGACCACCGCGGCCAGTTCCATGTTCTGGGGATACTTGATCATCTTCATCATCAGGTCGGTGCCGATATTGCCCGAGCCGATGATTGCGGCCTTCACGCGTGCCATTGCTGTTCCCTTAGACAAACCTGGCCGTGCACGTGCCGATGCCGTGCAGGGTCATTTCAAAGACATCGCCCTTCACCGCCGGTTCGAGCGGGACAAGGCTGCCAGACAAGATCACGTCCCCGGCATCGAGCGTCACGCCATAGGCGCCCAGCGTGTTCGCCAGCCAGGCGACCGCCTGGGCGGGATCGCCCTGGACCGCGCGGCCATGGCCTGCGGACAGCGGCGTGCCATTCTTGGTGACGGTGACATGCAGGGCCGGCAGATCGTGTTCGCGTGGATCGGCCTTGGCTTCGCCGAGCACGAAGACCCCGCAAGAGGCATTATCGGCTACCGTATCGACGATGCCGATTTTCCAGTCGCGGATGCGGCTATCGACGATCTCGAAGCAAGGGGCGATATAGTCGGTCGCGGCCACGACATCGGCGGCGGTGATGCCGGGGCCGTTGAGGCTGTCCTTGAGCACGAAGGCGATTTCTGCCTCGGCGCGCGGGGCGATCAAGGCCTTGGCGTCGATGTCGATTTCTTCGCCGGTCCGCATCCAGTCGGTCAGGAAGCCAAAGTCCGGCTGGTGCACGCCCAGCATGTCCTGCACCGCCTTGCTGGTGACGCCGATCTTCTTGCCGACAACGCGCTCACCATCCTGGCGGCGGCGGGCCAGGAAACCCAGCGAGATGGCATAGGCATCGTCGATGGTCAGGTCGGGATGGCGCTCGATCAGCGGGCCCAGGACGTGGCGACCGCGGAGGGCCTCGTAAAGTTCGCCGGCGAGGCGGTCGTTGCGGCTGTCGGTCACAGGTATGCTCCGTCCTGGTAGATCAGGGGCGTAACCGTATCGCTGACCGTAGCCCGCAGCACGCGGGCGATAACGATCGAGTGGGTGCCATAGGCCAGCATCGCATCGATCACGCAGCTCAGGTTGGCCTGGGCCCCGGCCAGTTCGGGCAGGCCGTTGAAGCCTTCGCGCCAGTCACCGATCCGGAACCGCTCTTCCTGGGGCACGCCGCCACCGAAGGCGGCTGAAACGTCTTGCTGGTCACGGGATAGCAGGTTCACCGACAGGCCTGCAGTCGGCACGAGCAGTCCATGGAGCAGCGTCGAGCGGTTTACGCAGATCAGTACGGCCGGCGGATCAATGGTGAGTGACGTGACCGACGTGGCCGCCATGCCAACCGGTCCAGCTTCGCCCTTCGCCGCTACCACCGCGACCGAGGCCGCCAGCCGCCGCATCGCCGCGCGGAATTGCGCGGGCAATTCTTCCGGGATCAGCGGATAGCCGTCAGCCACGCAGGAACTCCAGGCTGTAGCGGTTGAACTCCTCGGCCCGCTCGACCTGGACCCAGTGTCCGGTGCGGGTGAAGGTCATGCAGCGGGCATCGTCACAGCGATCAAGGAAGTGCCGCGCGCCGCTTTCCGGGCAAAATTCGTCGTTCAGCCCCCACAGCACGAAGATCGGCACCTTCAGTTCGCCCACCAGCGGGCCAAGGTTGGGCGTGCGCATCCGCATCAGCACGTCCTTGGGCTGGGTCCGGGCCACGGCGAATCGCTCCTCGACCAGGGCATCCGGAACCTGCGATGCGAAATCGGGATGGACCAGGTTGCCGATCAGGCGGCGCTGCTCTTCGAGGTTGAAGTCAGGCCCGCCGAAGTTGGAGACCATCTTGGTGATGCCGGGCATCTTGAAGTATTCGGCCTGCTCTTCGATGCATCCCGGCGCCATCAGGATCAGCCGCTCGGTGAACTCCGGATGGTCAAGCGTCAGCTGGATTGCCACGCCGCCGCCCAGCGAATTGCCGACCAGCACCGCCCGCTCGATCCCATGTGCGCGCAGTGCCTGGTATAGCGTGTCGGTGAACAACTGGAGCGTATAGTCGATCCCCTCGGGCTTCGACGAGGCACCATAGCCGATCAGGTCGGGCAGGATGACCTGGTAGCCGGCCGCCACGAAGGCCGGCCAGTTCTGGCGAAAGTTGGACGCGCCAGAGGCCCCCGGCCCACTGCCGTGAACAAACACCACGACCGGACCTTCCCCCGCCGACTTGAGGTGGATCCGGTAACCGCCATCGACCTCGTAGGTCGCTTCAGCCAGGCCAGTCATGTGGTGCTCCTTACAGGAAGGGGTTCAGCGGGGCCTGGCCCAGCATGGCGTTGACGGCATCGCTGGTGCGGTTGCCGGGATCATTGGCAACGTGGGCACGGCCAGCATGGAGATCGAGCCAGGGCTGGATGATCTCGCTGCTGGTATAGATTGCGCGGCCACCGAACAGCTGCACCACATCGTCGATCAGGCTCGCCAGGCGGCGAACGACAGTTGCGGACTGATAGGTATAGAACGCCCGCTTCTCCATCGGGATGTCCTCGCTACGCTCGGCATAGCCCATCAGGTCGTCGAAGGTCAGGCGCAGGGTCGTTTCCATCTCGCGCTTTTCGGCGATCGCGCGGGCGATCGCGGCGTGCAGGATCGGATCGTCCTTCGATGCCTTGCCCGTGTTAGTCGAAATCCGGCTCTGCATGATATCCAGCGCTGCATTGATCGCTGCCTGGGCACCGCCAAAGGCGGCAGTCGAGACCGAACGGACGAAAACCTGCGCCCAGGGCAGGCGATATAGCGGGCCCGTATTCACTTCCTGGCCGGGGTTCTTGCAGAGGAACCCGTCGATCGAGCGGTGCGTGCGGTAATCGGGCACGAATACGTCATCGACGATGATGTCATGGCTGCCGGTGCCCTGGAGGCCGAACACATGCCAGGCGTCCTCGTCGATTGCATAGTCGCTGCGCGGGAGCAGGAAGGTGCGCATCTCGGCCGGGGTGCCATCTTCCCTGGGTGGACAGAACGCGCCCAGCAGGACCCAGCCGCAATGGGACGATCCGGTCGAGAAACCCCAGCGGCCCGACAGGCGGAAGCCGCCGTCGACATGGGTGACCTTGCCGACCGGCTGGTACGTGGAGGAAACCAGCATGTCCGGGCTGCCACCCCAGACTTCTTCCTGCGCCTTGTCGTGGAACAGCGCCAGCTCATAGGGATGGCAACCGACGACGCCATACATCCAGCCGGTTGACATGCAGCCTTCGGCCAGCGCCTTTTGCACTTCGAAGAATACATTGGGATGCATTTCATAGCCGCCCCAGCGCTTGGGCTGGACGATCTTGAAAAAGCCTGCCGCCTGCATTTCGGCGATGGTTTCGACCGGGACGTTGCGGTTGCGTACGCAATCGCGCGCACGGGCCTTGAGAACGGGGATCATCGCACGCGCGCGGCTGATCAATTCTTCGCTGGTCGGCGCCGAGCTTGAGCGCTCGGCCTGCAGGGCTGCGGTGGCCATCTCCCGGATTCCTCTTGCTTGCTTCGACTCAGCCCTTGAAAAAGCGGGCTTCGTAAAATTTTCTAACGTTTGATACGCAAATCGTCAATTGAAAAGCCATTTGACTTCCGATATGACGGATTCAACGCAGAGTTAGTGCCGCGATTCACTGAAGCGGACCATTGGGGAGATTTGCCGGCTTGTCGCAGGGATCGAACATCGACCTGACAGGGAAAGTCGCCCTGGTCACCGGCGGAACGCGCGGGTTGGGCCGGGCGGTCTCCGCGCGGCTGGCCGAGGCCGGCTGCACGGTCGTCGCCTGCGCTCGCAATGCGCCTGACAGCCTGCCGGACGGTGTCTCCTTTGCGGCTGCTGACATCCGCGATCCTGAACTGGCCCGCGCGCTGGTCGACAGCATAGCCGCCGAGCATGGCCGGTTCGATATCCTGATCAACAATGCCGGTGGCTCGCCCGCTGTTGCGGCCGAGCAAGCCAGCCCGCGCTTCGTTGTCGCGATCCTCAAGCTCAACCTGGTCGCCCCGCTTTACCTGGCCCAGGCCGCGTACCCGCACATGGTCGCGGCCGGCGGCGGCGCGGTCGTGAACATTGCCAGCGTTTCCGGCATCCGCCCTTCGCCCGGCACAGCAATCTATGGAGCGGCCAAGGCCGGCCTGCTGAACCTGACCCAAAGCCTGGCGCAGGAATGGGGCCCATCCGGGATCCGCGTCAACGCCATCATTGCCGGGCTGATGCAGACCGAAAATGCCGAGGCAACCTATGGCGATGCGGCGGCCCAGGCCGCAGTCGGCCGTTCAATGCCGCTGCAGCGCATGGGGACCGGCGATGATCTGGCCGGGGCCGTGCTGTGGCTCTGCTCTCCACTCGCCGCCTGGGTCAGCGGTGCAAGAATCAATGTCGATGGCGGGGGTGAGCGCCCCTACTTCCTCGACCTAGTGAAAGGACATTGATGGCCATGGGCATCAGGGCACTTGGCTATGTCGTCATCCAGACCGCACAGCCGCAACGGTGGGACCATTTCCTGACCCAGGTCGCGGGCGTGATGCGCGCGCCCGACGCAAGCGATGGCGCACACCTTTATCGGATTGACGAACGCCCGTTCCGCTTTCGGATCATACCGGGCGCGGCGGAAAAGTTCGTCGCTGCCGCTTATCAAGTGGATCACGCCGAAGCGCTGGATGCACTTGCCGCAGCGATCGCTGCCAGCGGTCGGCCTGTTGTGCACGGATTGCCAGAAGCCGCGGAGCTGCGCGGTGTCGACCGGTTCTTCAGCACGAGCGATCCGGCCGGCAATGGCCTTGAATTCTATTGGGGTGACAGCGTCACCGATGCGCCGTTTGTCTCGCCATTGGGCATTCCGGCCTTCGTTACTGGCGACATGGGCATGGGCCATGCTGTTTTCTCGGCCCCCAACTTCGATGAATGCGTCGGCTTCTATCGGGACGTCGTCGGCTTTCATGAGACCGACATGCCGCGGTTCTTCTTTGGGGATGGCGGTCCGGACGATCCTGGCATGGGGTTCGCCTTCCTCCACGCCGACAATGGTCGCCACCATTCAGTCGCGCTGGGCGAGGGGCCGGTCCCGCCTTCGGGCTGCGTCCACCTGATGCTGGAACTGCCCAGCCTGGTCGAGGTCGGCAAGGCCTATGACCGCATGAAGGCCCACGGCTATGCCGAAAGCGCCTCGCTGGGCCAGCACATCAATGATGAGACGGTAGGCTTCTACGTCCAGACGCCGGGCGGCTTCGATCTTGAAATCGGCTGCGATAGCCTGGTGATCGATCCGGCCACTTGGGAAGTCACCCGTCACAAGGGGATCAGCATCTGGGGCCATGAATGGGCCTGGCAGAAGGCGATGAAAGAACAACAGGCGGCAGCGGAATGACAATGTTGGACAAACGCATGACCCCGGCGGAAATTGTCGGGCAATTAAGCGACGGCATGACGCTGGGGATCGGGGGCTGGGGCCCCCGGCGCAAGCCGATGGCCCTGGTGCGCGAAATCCTGCGCTCGGACCTCAAGGACCTGACCGTGGTGGCCTATGGCGGGGCCGATGTCGGGATGCTCTGCGCTGCCGGCAAGGTGAAGAAGCTGGTCTTCGCTTTCGTCTCGCTCGATGCGATTCCGCTGGAGCCTTGGTTCCGCAAGGCCCGCGAGTCAGGGCAGATCGAGGTGCTCGAGCTGGACGAAGGGATGTTTCAGTGGGGCCTCAAAGCCGCCGCCTTTGGCCTGCCGTTCCTTCCGACCCGGGTTGGCCTGGGCACGGACCTGGCCGAACTGGGCGGACTCAAGACCGTGCAATCGCCTTATGCCGATGGCGAAACCCTGATCGCCATGCCGGCCCTGAAGCTCGATGCGGCGCTGCTCCACGTCAACCGCAGCGACTGGCGCGGCAATATCCAGGCTTTCGGCCCGGACGTCTATTATGACGAATGGTTCGCCCGCGCTGCCGCCAAGACCTATATCAGCTGCGAGGAACTGGTTGACCGGATAGAAGACCACTATCCCGACCAGGCCCAGGCCAACATCGTCGAGCGCGCGTTCATCAGCGGTGTCACCGAGATCGCCGGCGGTGCGCACCCCAGCTCGATGCCCCCGGCCTATGGCTGGGACATGAAGGCCTTCAAGGCCTACGCCGATGCCGCGAGGGACCCGGGTGACTGGGCCGCGGTGCATGACCGCTTCGTCGGAGCAAGCGAGGCAGACTACCTCGCCGGCTTTGGCGGCAAAGAGGCGGTGGCGGCTTTGCCGTTGCCGATTTTCTGATGACTGACGTTTCCCTCGCAGAACTCTGCATCTTCGCCTGCTCGCAGGCCTTCCGTAACAATGGCGAGATCATCGCCACTGGTGTCGGTCCCGTGCCGCGTGTGGCGGCCGGCCTCGCCAAGCTGACCCATACGTCCGAGCTGATGATGACCGATGGCGAAGCCTATCTGGTCGAACAGCCCGTGCCGCTGGGACCGCGCGCTTATGATGATCGCAAGCCGGCCGGCTACCTGCCATTCTCGCGCTTCTTCGATGCGGCGGTCTGGAGCGGGCGGCGCCATGCCATGGTCACCCCGACCCAGATCGACCGGTTCGGCCAGATCAACCTGTCCCAGCTGGGCGGCACGCACCGCCAGCCCAAGACCCAGATGCTGGGTGTGCGCGGCTTCCCGGGCAATACGATCTACCACCCCAACAGCTTCTTCTTCCCCAGCCACACCCCCCGGGTCTTCGTGGCCGGCGAGGTCGATATGGTTTCTGGCGTGGGCTACAATCCGGCCAAGCGGGTGCCGGGCGGGAACTATTCCGCGGTCGACCTGCGGACTATCGTCACCAACCTGTGCGTGATGGACTTTGGCGGGCCGGACCATGCGGTCCGCGTGGTCTCGCTCCATCCGGGTGTCACCTTTGCCGAGGTCCAGGCTGCGACCGGGTTCGAACTGATCGACGCAGTGGCGGGTGAAACCCCGCTGCCCGATGCCGAGGCCCTGGCGATCATCGCCAGCCTCGATCCGCACAATATCCGCGCCAGCGTGATCAAGGATAACCCGCCTGCACAGCGACAGGCCGAAGGGAGCGCCGCATGAGCAAGGGCAACGATCTGGTCGAACCGAAGCAGGTCGACATCGTCTACGAAACCGAACAACCGATCCGCTATGAGGTGATCGATCACGTCGCCTGGGTGACGATGACTCGCCCGGCCTTCAACAATGCCCAGAACGGGCAGATGACCTACGCCCTCGACGATGCGTTCAACCGTGCGGTCAAGGACGATGAGGTGCGGGCAATCGTGCTCGCCGGTGAAGGCAAGCACTTCTCCGCGGGCCACGATATCGGCACCCCGGGTCGCGACCTGCACCATGAATTCGACAAGCGGCTGATGCTGGCCCCGCACACCAACAAACCGGGGGCCGAACTGCTCTATACCCGCGAGCAGGAACAGTACCTCGGCATGTGCCGTCGCTGGCGCGAGATTCCCAAGCCGACCATCGCCATGGTTCAGGGTGCCTGCATCGCCGGCGGTCTGATGCTGGCCTGGGTTTGCGACCTGATCGTGGCCAGCGAGGACGCCTTCTTCCAGGACCCGGTCAATCCGCTGATGGGCATTCCAGGCGTGGAATATTTTGCCCACGGTTTCGAGCTGCCGACCCGCGTGGCCAAGGAATTCCTGCTGCTGGGCGAACGGATGAGCGCTACTCGCGCACACAGCTTCGGCATGGTCAACAAGGTGGTCCCGCGCGAGGAACTGCGCGAGGCAACCGCGGCCTGGGCGGCCAAGCTGGCGGCCAACCCGCGGCTGGGCAACTGGCTGACCAAGCAGGCGATCAACCATGTCGAGGAACTGCGCGGCAAGCGCAGCGCAATGGACGCGGTCTTCCACATGCACCACTTCGCCCACGCGCATAATGACCTGGTTACGGGGGATTCGATTGTCGGCGTCAGCGGCAAGTCGGCAGCTGCCACCAACAAGCAGAAGGCGAGCGAGGGCTGACCCTTGGCTGATCCACTCGCCACGGCACTGACCGGGCGGCTCGGATGCCGCCTGCCCGTGATCCAGACCGCTATGGGCTGGATCGCGACGCCGCAGCTTGTGGCAGCGACCAGCAACGCCGGCGCATTTGGCTTTCTGGCCGGCGCCGTGATGAAGCCGGCCGAGCTGGGCGAGGCAATCGCCCGGCTCAGGGAGCTAACGCCGCACGCCTTCGGGGTGAACTTCCATTCGTTTCAGCCCGGTGCGGCCGAGATCGTGGAGATCATCCTGGCCAATGCCGACCGGGTTCGCGCGGTCAGCTTTGGCCGGGGGCCGGACGCGAAGATGATCGGCCGGTTCCGCGATGCCGGGATCCTGTGCATTCCCACCGTGGGCGCGGTGAAGCATGCCGAAAAGATGGTCCAGCTGGGCTGCGAGATGATCACCGTCCAGGGCGGCGAAGGCGGCGGGCACACCGGGTCCGTGCCAACGACCGTGCTGCTCCCTCAGGTCCTCGATGTCGTTGACGTTCCGGTCGTCGCAGCCGGAGGCTTCGGTGACGGACGCGGGCTGGCGGCGGCATTGGCTTATGGCGCCTGCGGGATCGCGATGGGCACCCGCTTCCTGATGACCGCCGAAAGCCCCGTGCCACAGGCTCCCAAGTCGGCTTACGTCAAGGCCGGGACCGCCGATATCGTCGTTTCGACCAAGGTTGACGGCATCCCGCAGCGGATGATCCTCAACCCGCTACTGCGCCGGATCGAGGGATCAGGAAGGACCGCGATGTGGCTGCGGGCGATCGAGGCGGGTCTTGAAATGAAGCGCCAGACCGGGATGACCTGGGGCGAGGTGCTCGGTGCTGCGCGCGGCATGACCAGCCACGGGGAAATGCCGCTCAGCGCCGCGATGATGGCAGCGGCCGCGCCGGTCATGATCCAGCGCGCGGTCGTTTCCGGCGATGCCGAACAGGGGCTGATGGCTACCGGCCTGGTCGCCGGGCGGCTGACCGACCTGCCGACTGCCGCAGAACTGCTTCAATCGATCGAAACCCAGGCGCGCGAACGTATCGCGGCGCTCTGCGCGAAGGACTGAACGCCATGCCGATCACCACCACGATCCAGGATCGCATCGCCGAAATCGTCTTCGACGTTCCGCCGGTCAACGCCTTCGACAGCGAGACCTGGATGTCGCTGCCAGCAATCATCACGGCAGCGGCCAGCAATCCTGAGGTCAACTGCGTGCTGATCCGCGCGGCCGAGGAAGCGCGTGGGTTCTGCGGCGGTGTCGATATCAAGGAAATGCAGGCTTACCCCGAGCGGATTACGGTCCTTAATCGCGGCAATTACCTGACCTTCAAGGCGATCCGCGATGCCGAGGTGCCGGTGGTGGTGGCGGCCCACAAGTTCGTGATCGGCGGCGGGATCGGGATCTGCGGCGCCAGCGACACGATCATTGCGGCCGACGATGCCTTCTTCAGCCTGCCAGAGGTTGATCGCGGGGCAATGGGCGGGGCCAGCCATCTGTCGCGAATGCTGCCGCTGCACAAGGTCCGTGCGGCCTTCTTCACGGGCGGGAATATCCCGGCGGCGGAAGCGTACCGCCTGGGCGCAATCGAGAAGGTGGTCCCGCGCGCCGACCTGGTGGCCGAGGCCCGTGCATTTTGCGCGGTGATCGCCAGCAAGAGCCGCAAGGCCCTGGTCATCGCCAAGGAAGCGCTCAACGGCCTGGAGCCGCGCGATGTCGATCGCGGCTATCGCTGGGAGCAGGGCTTCACGCTTGAAATGTACATGCACGAAGATAGCCAGAAGAGCCGCGATGCCTTCGTCGAAACGGGCAAGGCCGCGAAGTTCTGATGGACCTGGTCTATACCCCTGAACAACAGGCGTTCCGGACCGAAGTGCGCGCGTGGATGGAAGCCCACGTGCCGAAGGAGCCGCTTGTCACGCTGGAATGCCGCGCAGGCTATGACCAGCATGTCGAATGGGAGCGGACCCTGGCCAGCGGCAACTGGGGCATGGTTACCTGGCCCGAGGCCTATGGCGGGCGCGGGCTGGACCTGATCCAGTGGCTGATCTTCGAGGAAGAGTATTTCCGCGCTGGCGGCCCCAACCGGGCCAACCAGAACGGCATCTTCCTGTTGGGTCCGACGATCATGGAGTTTGGCACCGAGGAGCAGAAGGCCCGCTTCCTCCCGCCGATGGCGCGCGGTGAAGTGATCTGGGCCCAGGCCTGGTCCGAACCGGGCGCTGGCAGCGACATGGCCGCGATCCAGTCCAAGGCAGTGCGGGACGGCGATCACTATGTCATCACCGGGCAGAAGACCTGGTCCAGCCGCGCCGCCTTTGCCGACTGGGGCTTCGGCATCTTTCGCACCGATCCCGACAGCAAGCGCCACAAGGGGCTGACCTTCATCCTGTTCGATCTGAACAGCCCGGGCATCACCCGTCGCCCGATCCGCCAGCTCCACGGCGACACCGGTTTCGCGGAACTGTTCTTCGACGAAGTGCGGGTGCCGGTCGAGAATTGCCTGGCTGGCGAGGGCGAGGGCTGGAACGTCGCCATGGCTACCGCCGGCTTCGAACGCGGCCTGATGCTGCGCTCGCCGGGCCGGTTCCAGGCAACCGCCAAGCGCCTGGTCGAACTATACCGTACGCACGAGGCCGAGGCATCCCCCGCTGCGCGCGAGGCCGTGCTGCAAGCCTGGATGCAGACGCAGGCCTATGCCTACAATACCTATGCTGTCGCATCGAGGATCATGGCTGGCGGTAAGATCGGCGCCGAGGCCAGCCTCAACAAGATCTTCTGGTCCGAGTTGGACCGCATGATGCACCGCACCGCAATGCAGATCCTGGGCGCTCATGCGGAGCTTAAGCGCTTCGGCAACGGCCAGATCAACCAGTGGCTGGAGGGTTACATCTTTTCCCTGTCCGGCCCGATCTATGCTGGGTCGAACGAAGTGCAACGCAACATCATCGCGGAGCGCCTGCTGGGCCTGCCGCGGGTGGGAGCAGGCTGATGGACTTGCGCTTCAGCGATGATCAGCTGACCCTGGCCGAGAGCGTCCGCGATTACCTGGCCGGGACTCACGGCCCCGAAGTGCTGCGCCGGCTCGATGCTGCGGGCAACCGCGATCCCGCCATCTGGCAAGGGCTGGCGGAGATGGGCCTGACCGGCCTGCTCGTGCCCGAAGCGCATGGCGGACTGGACCTTGGCCTGGTCGAGGCCGCGCTGATTGCTGCGGAATGTGGCCGCGCCTGCCTGGCCGAGCCATTGGTCGATACCGCCTTCGTCGCGGTGCCGTGGCTGGTCCGGAGCGGTGAGTACGACGACCTTGCCGCCATCGCCGCGGGCGAGCGCCAGGTGCCGCTGCCGCACGTGCTCAACCCCTGGGTGGCCGATGGCGAAGGATCGCCGCTGCAAAGTGTCGATCCGCTGCGCAACCTGGCGATGTTCCCGGCTGTCGGCAGTTCCGACCCCTACCTGCTCGATCTAGGCGCATTGATGAGCGCCGCGCAGTTGGTCGGCCTGGCCGATGCGATGCTTCACCAGGCGGTCGAATATGCCAAGATCCGCACCCAGTTCGGCCAGCCGGTCGGCGCGTTCCAGGCGTTGAAGCACCAGCTGGCCAGCTGCGCCGTGGCCGTTGAATTTGCCAAGCCGGCCGTCTGGCGCGCCGCCCAGGCGCTCCAGGATGGGGGCGAAAGCGCCTCGGTCCATGTCAGCCATGCCAAGGTCGCCGCGGGCGATGCCGCCATGCTGACCGCCGAAACCGCAATCCAGGTCCACGGCGCAATGGGCTATACCTACGAGGTTGATCTGCACTTCTGGATGAAGCGCGGCTGGGCGCTGAACGGCGCCTGGGGCGACCGCGCCTGGCATCTCAAGCGGATCGATCAAGCCGTTATCGGCGGCGCGCTGCCGATCGGCCCCGAACACACCTTTGCGTGAGGAATACCATGGCTGAAGCCTATATCATCGATGCTGTCCGCACGCCCATCGGGCGCAAGAAGGGCAGCCTGGCCCAGCTCCACCCGGCCGATCTGGGTGCCCATCCGATCAAGGCACTGGTCGAGCGGACCGGGATCGATGCCAACCTCGTGGACGATGTGGTCTGGGGCTGCTGCGACACGATCGGTCCGCAAGCGGGCGATATCGGTCGCACCGTTTGGCTGGTCGCAGGCCTCCCGCAGCACGTGCCCGGCACCACGATCGACCGCCAATGCGGATCGAGCCAGCAGGCCGTCCACTTTGCCGCGCAAGGAGTTATGAGCGGAACGCAGGATCTGGTCGTTGCTGGTGGCAGCCAGGCGATGAACGCCATTCCGATTTCGGCGGCGATGCTGGCGGCAGAGCCTTATGGCTTCGCCAACCCGTTCAACACTTCGCCTGGTTGGGTGGCGCGCTATGGCGATGGGATCCTCAACCAGATCAATTCGGCGGAAATGATCGCGGCGAAGTGGGGCCTGACCCGCGCCGAGATGGAAGCCTTCGCCGTAGCCAGCCACCAGCGCGCGCAGGCCGCGGCCGACAACGGCTGGTTCGCTAATGAAATCGCGCCAATGGCCGAACTGGCCGCAGACGAAACAATCCGCCCCGGCACTTCGCTGGAAGGTCTTGCTGGTCTGCGCACCGTGCAGGAAGGCGGGATCATCACTGCAGGGATTTCCAGCCAGAACTGCGATGGCGCGGCCGCCATGCTGGTCGCCAGCGAACGTGCGGTGAAGGAACATAACCTCAAGCCACGCGCGCGCATCCATCACATTTCGGTCCGCGCCGACGATCCGGTCTGGATGCTCACCGCGCCGATCCCGGCGACCCAGCATGCGTTGAAGAAGGCCGGGATGACCGTGGCCGATATTGACCTGTTCGAATGCAACGAGGCCTTCGCCTCGGTGCCGCTGGCCTGGATGAAGGAGCTCGGCATCCCGCACGAGAAGGTCAACATTCACGGCGGCGCGATTGCGCTGGGCCATCCGCTGGGCGCTACCGGTGCGCGGTTGATGACCACGCTGCTGAACGCGCTGGAGCGCACCGGCGGGCGCTATGGTTTGCAGACCATGTGCGAAGGCGGCGGCCAGGCCAACGTCACGATTATCGAGAGGCTGTAATGGGAATCTGCGACAACCGCACCGTCATCATCACCGGCGCCGCGCGCGGCCTGGGCCGGGCCTATGCCCTGGCCTTTGGCGCGGAAGGCGCCAGGGTGGTGGTCAACGACATCGGCACCTCGCTCCACGGCGAAGGGCGCGACACTTCTGCTGCCGACGCAGTGGTGGACGAAATCCGCGCCGCAGGTGGGCAGGCGATCGCAAATTACGAGGACATCACCGACTGGGATGGTGCCAAGCGGATCGTCGATGCGGCGCTGGAAGCATTTGGCGACCTTCATGTCATCGTCAACAATGCCGGGATCGTGCGCGACCGGATGTTTGTCTCCGCCACGCTCGAGGAATGGGACGCGACCATGCACGTGCACCTGCGCGGGCATTTCTGCCTGGCGCGCCATGCGGTGAACTACTGGCGCGAAAAGCAGAAGGGCGGGACCAATCCCGATGCCCGGATCATCAATACCTCGTCCGGTGCCGGGCTGCAGGGTTCGATCGCCCAGGCCGCCTATTCGACCGCCAAGGGCGGGATCGCGGCGCTGACCCTGGTCCAGGCAGCGGAACTGGGGCGCTATGGCATCACCGCCAATGCCCTGGCGCCGTCCGCCCGCACCCGCATGACCGAGCAGGCCTTTGCCGACAAGATGGCGACCGAGGGCCAGACCTTCGACGTGATGGATCCGGCCAATATCGCCCCGACGGTGGTCTGGCTGGGTTCGGCCCAGAGCGCCGAGGTAACCGGCTGCGTCTTCGAACTCGAAGGCGGCAAGATCATGCTGGAAGACGGCTGGCGCGAAGGTCCGGTGGTGGACAAGGGCGCGAAGTGGGAGCCGGCCGAAGTCGGCGGCGCGGTTGAGCAACTGCTGGCCACTCGGGTGCCGCCGCGCAAGGTCTGGGGGACCGCGTAATGCACTTCGTATTCACCGAAGAACAGGCGATGATTGCGGAGACCGTCCGCGGGTTCTTTGCCGAGAACGCAACCAGCGAGCGCACGCGCAAGGCCATGGCCACCGACGGAATCGACCGTACCTTGTGGACCAGCTTCTGCGCCGAACTGGGTCTGGCCGGGATCGGTATCGCCGAAGAACTGGGCGGGGCCGGGCTGGGCATGATCGAATTCGCCATCGTGGCCGAAGAGGCCGGGCGCCAAGTGGCGGCGTTGCCGCTGCTGAGCCATGCCAGGGCTGCCCGGGCGATCGCCGCTGGCGGCTCGGCCGAGCAGCAGGCCGAATGGCTGCCCGGGATGCTGGCCGGGGAAGTGATCGCCGCCTGTGCTGGCAGTGACGCCGTGGAGCAGCACGGCACCAGTCTGTCCGGCACATTTCGCTTCGTGCCGCACGGGGCCACTGCCGCTGTTTTCGTGCTGGGCGCTGCCTCGGGCGCCGGGCTGGTGCGCGCCGATGCCCCCGGCATCAGCGTGACCGCCCACACGACGATGGACCAGACGCGTCCCTATGCGACTGTCACGCTTGACGGTGCGGTCGCTCAGGCCCTCCCGGGCGGCAGCGTCGCCCTGGCCCAGGCTCGCCAGATTGGCTGGGTCTGTATTGCTGCCGAAGGGCTGGGCGTGGCCCAGTCCGCGCTGGACCGGACAGTGGCCTATGCGCGGGAACGGGTGCAGTTTGGGCGGCCGATCGGCTCGTTCCAGGCCTACAAGCATCGCCTGGCCGATATGGTGGTGGAGATCGAACAGGCTCGCTCGGCCGTCTACTGGGCTGCCTGCGCGGTGGACGAAGGGGCCGACGAAGCAACCGTTGCCCTCCATGCCGCCAAGAGCTTTGCCGCCGACACCGCCTTCATGTGCGCCGGCAACATGATCCAGCTGCATGGCGGGATCGGTTTCACCTGGGAGCATGACGCGCACCTGTTCTTCAAGCGCGCGCGGGCGCTGCAGTCGATGCTGGGCAGTGGCGAATGGCACCGCGAGCAGGTGGCCACGATGATTCTGGGAGAAGCGGCATGAAACTGGGCTTTTCCGCCGAAGAAGAACTGTTCCGCCAGGAATGCGCCGAATGGCTGCAGGGCCAGATGGCCGGCGAGTTTCGCGACATCAAGGGCATCAGCACGCTGACCGCCAAGGCCGAACGCCGCAAGGAGTGGGAGCAGCAGCTCGCCGCGCACAAGTGGTCGTGCATCGGCTGGCCCAGGGAATGGGGCGGGCGCGATGCCACCCTGGCCCAGCAGGTAATCTTTGCCGAGGAATATGCCCGCGCTGGCGTGCCAGGCCGGGTCAACCATATCGGCATCGAGCTGGCCGGGCCGACCATCCTGGCCTTTGGAACCGAGGAGCAGAAGCAGCGCTTCCTGCCGGGGATCGCTGCCGGGCAGACTATTTTCTGCCAGGGCTTTTCCGAGCCGGGTGCAGGATCGGACCTCGCCTCGGTCCGCACCAAGGGTCGGCTTGAGAATGGCGAATGGGTGGTCAACGGCCAGAAGATCTGGACCAGCCTGGCGCACATTTCCGACTGGATCTTCGTCGTCACCCGCACCGAGGAAGGGTCGAAGGGCCCCAAGGGCCTGACCTTCCTGATGATGGAACTCGACCAGCCAGGGATCGAAGTGCGCGGGATCAAGCAGATCAACGGCGATGCCGAATTCAACGAAACCTTCTTAACCGATGCGCGCTGCGCCGCCGATTCCATGATCGGCGGCGTTGGCGAGGGCTGGAAGATCGCGATGGGCCTGCTGGCCTTTGAACGCGGGGTTTCGACGCTGGGCCAGCAAATGGCCTTCCGCAACGAGCTGGACGAGATCATTGCGGCGGCGAAGGAAACTGGTGCGGCCAGGAACCCGCTGATCCGCCAGCGCATTGCCAAGGCCGAGATCGGCCTGCGGCTGATGCGCTATGGTGCGCTGCGGATGCTGTCCAACACTGACCATTCGAAGATCGACGGCGCGGCGCTGACCTACAAGATCCAGTGGGCCACCTGGCGGCGCAGCCTGGGTGAACTGGCGATGGACGTGCTGGGCCAGGCCGGCGAATTGGCCGAGGGTACTGACTATGAATGGCCGGTCCTGTCCAACCTGTTCCTCTACAGCCGGGCCGACACGATCTATGGCGGTACCAACCAGATTCAGCGCAACCTGATTGCCGAGCGAGGCCTTGGCCTGCCGCGCGAACCCCGAGGAGATGCCTGATGGCTGCGCCTGTTCCTGCCTATCCCGAACCCCGCAACCTGCTGAAAGGCAAGACGGTGGTGGTTACCGCCGCTGCCGGTACCGGGATCGGCTATTCAGTGGCCAAGCGCGCTGCTGAAGAGGGCGCGACCGTCCTGATCAGCGACTTTCACGAGCGGCGCCTGGGCGAAGCAGCGGACCGGATCGCGGCCGAGGTCGGCTGTGCCCGCCCCGCCACCGTGGTTTGCGACGTGACCAGCCAGGATCAGGTCGATGCGCTGCATGCCGCTGCAATTGCCGCGCTGGGCCATGTCGATGTGCTGATCAACAATGCCGGCCTTGGCGGCGAGGTTGACGTGGTCGACATGACCGACGAGCAGTGGTTCCGGGTGCTCGACGTCACGCTCAATTCGGTGTTCCGGATGAGCCGCGCCTTCCTGCCCGCGATGTATGCGCGCCAGTCCGGGGTCATCGTCAACAACGCCTCGGTGCTGGGTTGGCGGGCGCAGAAGGGGCAGGCACACTATGCCGCGGCCAAGGCCGGGGTCATGGCCTTCACCCGCTGCTCGGCAGTCGAGGCAGCCGAGCACAACGTTCGGATCAATGCCGTTGCGCCTTCGATCGCGATGCATGCTTTCCTGGCGAAGGTGACCACTGATGATCTGCTCGCCGAGCTGTCGAGCCGCGAGGCTTTCGGCCGCCCAGCCGAGGTCTGGGAAGTGGCCAACGTGATGATCTTCCTCGCCTCGGACCTCTCTTCCTATATGACCGGCGAAGTCGTTTCGGTCTCGAGCCAGCGGGCCTGACCATGGCGAAGATCTATCAGAGCCCGCGCGACCTGATCGGCCAGGAAGGCACAAAGCTAGGCCCGACTGACTGGCTGGCGATCGAGCAGGACCGGGTCGATGGCTTTGCCGAGGTGACCGGTGATCACCAGTGGATCCATGTCGATGCCGAACGGGCCAAGGATGGTCCCTTCGGCGGAACCATCGCCCATGGCTACCTGACGATGAGCCTGGTCAACTATTTCCTGCCCGATCTGATCGAGGTGCGTGGCTTCACCCATGCAGTGAATGTCGGGGCGGACCGGCTGCGCTTCCTGGCCCCGGTCAAGGTCGGCAGCCGGATCCGCGGGGTCGGTGAGATCGTCACGGTCGAGGAGGTCAAGGGCGCGATCCAGTCGGTAGTCCGCGTGACTGTCGAGATCGAGGGTGGAGACAAGCCAGCCTGTGTCGTCGACACCATCAGCCGCTATTTCCCGGAGAATTGAGCATGCCGACGCCCGAGCAGATGGAAGCGGCAGTCCACGCCTATGTCGAGGCGTTCGCCAAGGGCGATCCCGATCTGGCCGTGGCGATCTTCGCCGAGGACGCCGTGGTGGAGGACCCGATCGGCACACCGCCGCGGATCGGCCATGCCGCGATCAGTGAATTCTACGTCGCCTCAATGGCGACGGGGGCCAAGCTGGTGCTGGATGGGCCGGTGCGGGTGGCGGCCAGCCATGCCGCCTTCGCCTTTCACGTGCCCTTGCATTTCGACGGCAAGGACATGGAAATCCATGTCATCGATACCTTCGCTTTCGACGCGGACGGCAAGGTCCGGGAGATGAAGGCCTACTTCGGTCCCGGAAACATGCATGGTTGAGCCGCTGCCCCAGACCATCCCCCATGCCGCCGAGGCCGCGGCGCAGCGCTGGCCCAGTGAAGTGGCGCTGATCGAGGGCGGCGAGACCCGCACCTTTGCGCAGCTCTGGCAGGAATGCCGCGCGGCAGCTTCGGCGCTGCGCGAACGCGGGGTGCGGAGCGGTGACCGGATCGGCATCTGGGCGCCCAATTGCCGCGAGTGGGTCGTGGCCGCTGTCGCAGCGCAGACCTGCGGCGCAGCGATCGTGCCGCTGAACACGCGCCTCAAGGGGCGCGAGGCAGGTGACATCCTGCGCCGGACCCGGACCCGGATGCTGTTTACCGTCAAGGGGTTCCTGGGTATCGATTATCCAGCTCTGCTCGCGGCAGAAAACTTGCCTGAGCTTGGCGAGACCGTGCTGCTGGACAGCGGCTTCGCCGCCTTCATCGCCAGCGGCAAGGGCGCGGCCGATCCGCGGGTCGATGCCAGCTTGGCTGCCCTGACCCCGGACCACGTTTCCGACATCATGTTCACCAGTGGCACGACCGGCCTGCCCAAGGGTGTGTTGATGACGCACGGCCGGATCCTGCCGCAGGTCGGCGTCTGGATCGGCAACACTGGTCTCGCGCGGGGCGAACGCTATCTGATCGCGAACCCGTTCTTCCATTCCTTTGGCATGAAGGTTGGCTGGGTGGCTTGCCTGCTGGCCGGCGCGGTCATGGTCCCGATGCCGCAGTTCGACGTGGCTGAGGCGATCCGCCTGATCGAGCAGGAGCGCATCGCCTTCCTGCCCGGCCCGCCGACGATCTTCCAGATGCTGCTGGCCGAGCGCGAGAAGCAGCCGTTCGATTGCTCCTCGCTGCGTGGCGGCACAACTGGCGCCGCGACGGTCCCCCCCGTGCTGATCGAGCGGATCCGCAGCGAGTTGGGCATGCGCGACATCATCACCGCCTATGGCATGACCGAATGCGTCAACATTACCTCGTGCCGGCCGGGCGATCCGGTTGAGCTGATCGCCCAGACCTGCGGCGCAGCGATCCCCGGCAACGAGGTTATCATTGCCGGCGAGGACGGGAACGAAGTTCCGCGCGGCGAAACGGGTGAGATCCTGGTCCGCGGCACAGGGGTGATGCTGGGCTACCTCGACGATCCAGCGGCAACTGCCGAAGCGATTGATCCTGCTGGCTGGCTCCACACCGGGGATGTCGGGACCATGGATGCGGGCGGCTATGTCCGGATCACGGACCGCAAGAAGGACATGTTTATTTCTGGCGGGTTCAATGTCTACCCGGCCGAAGTCGAGAAGATCCTGGCTGCGCATCCGGCGGTCGGCATGGTTGCCGTGGTTGGCACCCCTGACGAGCGAATGGGGGAAGTGGGCGTTGCCTTTATTGTGCCGCGGCCCGAAGCCAAGGTCGTTCCGGAGGAAGTCATCGCCTGGTCGCGCGACAACATGGCCAATTACAAGGTGCCCCGCCGGGTTGTTGTGGTTGATGATTTGCCGCGCAACGCTTCCGGAAAAGTGCTGAAGCTTGAACTGAAGTCCTGACACTGTTTCACGCGCGCTAATCGAAGGCTGCACAATGACGCATGGCGTAGTGGCGATCACAGGTGCCGCCCGCGGGATCGGGGAAGCACTGGCAAGAGAGGCGGTTGGCCGCGGCTACAGCGTTGCCCTGTTCGATCGGGATCTGCCTGAGCTGGAAAACCTACGGTCAGTTCTGGGCGAGGACAGGTGCAAGATATGCTCAGGTGATGTCACTAGCGATGCGGATCTGCGGCGCTTTGGCGCGATCGCGACTACATTCGGTCAGCCACTGCGAATAGCTTTTGCTAACGCCGGCATCCTGCGCGCCGGAGATATTCTCGATCAGCCGATCGCAGATATCGAGCAGATGCTGGCCGTCAACGTCATGGGCGCGATAAGGACGGCGCGGGCACTGGTGCCACGCATGCAGCGCCAAACCGAGGAATCAATCTTCGTGTTTACCGGGTCAACTTCAATGCTCTCGGTCGCTCCCGGCTTTGGCGGCTACGCGGCCACCAAGCATGCGCTGCTGGCCGTGGCCGAAGCACTGGCTGCCGAATTTCTGCAGGCCAACTCTCCAGTCCGTGCTGCGATCCTGTGTCCCGCAGCAGTCCAAACCGGCATTGCCGACGGTGAGATGGCCCTGCTTCACCGCCTCAAGCGCCGCATGGAAACGCACGGCATCAGCCCGGCGGAAATGGCGCAGCTGGCGTTCGATGGCATCATCGACAATCAGAGTGTCATATTCTCGAGCGAACCAAGCAAGGAGGTGGCGCGACGCCGGCTGGACCTCCTGCTATCAGGTTCCTTTGTTAGCAGAGCATAGCCGCGGGAGCGCGGTTCGCGCCAGACTGACAGCACCGCCACTCAGTCTCCCAAAGCCGTGACCACCCCGACTGCGGGCGTCGACGCGTAGTTTGGCATGGCGATCGTTTAAGCCGACTAAGCCGACATTGCAGGCCGGTTGTGCCCCTGACGACAGGACGGGTGCGACTCGCATGCTAGCGGCTCCTCTCTGACACCGTTTCGCCGGAACTAAGGAACGTCCCGATTTTGGACGATCAGTGCACCCCTAACGCACACCCTTGGCAAGCTCACTTGGTCCCGAACGAGGCGAGGAATTGAAAAGATTGAACAAATCGAGAGCGGCACTCTGATGGCGGGGTTGCGGGCTTACAGCGCCAGATCGGTGGGTTTCCGTAGTTAATGATACTTACTTTTCGGGCCTCGGCTGATAGATTTTGAGCCGCACCAGCTCGGTTAGAAAAACAACATCAACCGAGGTCGCACCCGACTGGGCCGATGGAATGGCGAAGCACGCCACCATCGAATGGTTCGTCACAACTGCCCGTTTGAAGATATCGCAGACGGGCATCGAAGGGGATCGATGATGCGTCGGGGCAAAAACCACATGATGGGCATTCTGCTGCGCACAAGCGCACTGGCAACTGTTGCCGCGATTTCAGCCGCTCCGGCGCTGGCGCAGGATTATGGTGTGATTGCGGATGGTCCGGACGTCCTCGTCATCACCAATCCGTCAGGGACCACCATCCAGGGCAGCAAATCGGGGATCTTCGGGCGCCGGGGCGCCGTTGCAGTCACGAACTCTGGGACGATCCGCGGAGATGGCACCTACGATGGCTTCGACGCCGCGCCTGATGGCGGCATAACCATCGCGGAAGCGGGCTCGCGGATCACAAACTATGGCACGATTTCGGGTGCCGGTTTTGGCATTACGACCGCCTATTACTTCAACGAGGTAACAGGACAACTGGAAGGCCGTGCAGTTGGCACGATCATTGACAACAAGCCCGGTGGACGGATCATCGGTGAGAATAACGATGGCATCCGCCTAATCGGCGGGGGCAACGTAATCAATCGCGGGACAATCGAGGGGCGTGTCGGCACCTTTGCCGATGGCGTTTCGATGTTCGCCTTTAATGGCCAGGTCGCCGGCGCGGAAATAGGCGCATTTTCCAACGTAGATGGAGGCTTGGTCGCAGGAAGCCGATACGGTGTCATTTTGACTGGCGGGGGCACAGTCTATAACGGTGTAGTCACCGCCGGTTCCAGCAATAGCGTGATATCCGGCGGTACCGGTGGCATTTTCGTCCAATCCGCTGCCGGCAGGACCGACCAGACGGCTTTTGTCGGTATCGGTCGGAAGGGCATCGTCAGTGGCGGTATCGGAATTGGTTTTGGTGGCTCCCTAAAGTCAGCGACGGTCGACAATGCCTATCAGATCACTGGCACGAGTGGCGCAGGGATTATCAATCAATCCTCCGCGACACTTAATATAACCAACATCTATGCAGATGGCGGATATCCGGCAGGCAGCATAACGGGTGCGACGTCTGGCATCATGGCCGCCGAGGGTGCGATATACCTTCTCAACTATGGTACAATCCGCGGCAATGGCACCTATGATGGCTTCGACTTCGCTCCCGACGGCGGGGTTGCCATCGCCAGGGCTGGATCGAGTGTTACCAATAGCGGGACCATTTCCGGCGCCGGGTTCGGCATCACCACTGCCTATTACCGCAATCCCGTAACCGGAGTGCTGGAGCCGAACGCGATCGGGACCAGCGTTACCAATCTGGCCGGCGGGCAGATCATCGGCGATTCAAACGATGGCGTACGTCTGATCGGCGGGGGCAGCGTAACCAATGCCGGGGCGATCGAGGGGCGGGTTGGGACCTTTGCCGATGGCGTTTCGATGTTCGCCTATAATGGACAGGACATGACCGGGCAGACCGGCATCGGTACCGTTACCAATCAGGCTGGCGGGAACATCAAGGGCAACCGTTTCGGGATTATCCTTTCTGGCGGTGGCACGATCAATAATGCGGGCACGATTCTCGGTCCGGATTTCAGTGGTGGCACGCTTGACGGTTTTGGTGGTGGCGTACTGATCCAAGGGCAGGATGGCGCATCGGGCAAGATCGGTTCGATCACCAACAGCGGCAGCATCACTGGCGGATCAGGGGCAAGATTCGGCGGCAATCTGGCAAGCGGCTCGGTCAACAATACCGGGACGATTGCCGGCACTCGGTTCGCCGGGATCGATAACTCAGGCCTCGGAGCCGTTACGATCAACAACCAGGCTGGCGGGACCATCAGCGGCGCTCGCATGGGAGTGCTGGCCCGCGAGGGGGCGGTCAATGTTACCAATGCCGGCACGATCACCGGCAATGGCGGCGGCAGCAATGGCGCAATTGTGATCGAAGCCGGCGGATCGAGCGTAAGCAACAGCGGCCTGATTCAGGGCAACAACTTCGGCATCAGCGCCAATCCCTATTTCAACAGCACGACTGGCCTGAACGAGGCCCGCGCGATCGGCACGGTTGTAACAAATAGCGGCACCATTCGCGGCTTGAACAACGATGGCATTCGCTTGCAGGGCGGCGGCACCGTCACCAACAGCGGCCTGATCGAGGGGCTGGCCACGGTCAGCGCCGACGGCATTTCGATGTTCAGTCTTCCGGGGCAGGATGTTTCGGCCCTGACTTCGATCGGCACGATCAACAACCTGGCCGGTGGCAGCATTCGCGGCAATCGTTTTGGCATCATCCTGTCCAACGGCGGCACGGTCAACAATGCTGGCAATATCTGGGCGCCTGATTTCAATGCCCAGGCCAACAATGGCTTTGGTGGCGGGATCGTCATACAGGATGGCCTGAGCGATGGGACCAAGATCGCAACGGTAGTCAACTCCGGTACGATCGACGCAGGCGTTGGCGTCAACTTTGGCGGCGGCATGCTCTCAGCCAGCCTCAACAATAGTGGCACGATCACGGGACGCCAGGGTGATGGTGTCGGGTCGATCAGCAATACGGTGCTGGCCATCGACAACCAGGCTAGCGGCGCGATTACCGGGGCGAGATCCGGGATCTACAGCGAGTACAGCACGTTGACATTGACCAATGCCGGGACGATCCGCGGTAATGGCACCAATGTCAGTTTTAATCGCACCGATGCCGGCGTGGTGATGGTGCAGGCCGGTTCCGCCGTAAACAACAGCGGCACGATCTCTGGGCAGGCGTTCGGCATTACCACCGCTTATCTGGTCGAATCCGGGGTCTTCAGCGGCCGCGCTATCGACACGGTAGTCAACAACAGCGGCACTGTCCGCGGCGAGACTAACGATGGTGTACGGCTTCTGGGCGGAGGCACCGTTACCAACAGCGGGTTGATCGAGGGGCTAAACAGCCCGGGCAGCGATGGCGTGTCGATGTTCCGCTATGATGACCAGGATGTCTCGGCCCGGCCGTCCATCGGCACGGTGGTGAACCTGGCTGGCGGCACCATCTTCGGGGATCGGTTCGGCGTCATCCTATCTGGCGGCGGCAGGATCGAGAATGACGGCACCATCCGCGGAAATACCGCTGGGCTGCTGATCCAGGCCGGGAATGTGGTCAACGACTATACCGGTGTGCTGATGAATCGCGGCACAGTCGAAAACGGGGTCAAGTTCAACGATGGCCTCGTGGCGGAAGTGACGAACAGTGGGACCATCGCGAACAACAGCTCTGGCGTCGCAGCCCTAGAGTCGCTTGCGCAGATCACTGTCTTGAACACCGGGACCATCTCGAGCACGGGCACTCATGCCATTCGCTTCGGCCTTGGCAACGACCAGCTGACGCTTGGGACCGGATCACAAATCATCGGTATCTCCGATGGCGGTTTAGGCGCCGACACTCTGCGGCTCGATTCAGGCGCAGGGACAACCCAGGCGCTGGGGCACTTCGACAATTTCGAAGAACTCGCTCTCGTAAGCGGCAAGTGGGAGGCAACCGGAGATACCGGGTCGTTCGGGGCAATCGACATTACGGGTGGCGAGCTGGCCCTGACCGGAAGCCTCTTGGGCAATGTGGCCACCAGCGGTACCGGGACATTCCGGCTCGGAACAGGTGGAACGATCGGTGGCTTCGGTGGTGACATTGTCAACGACGGTCGGCTGGTCGTCGATATCGGCAGCGATTTCGATATCACTGGCAACTTTTCGGGCACCGGCCTGTTCACCAAGCAGGGCGCAGGAACTGTCTCGTTCCTCGGGGGCTATAACTTCGCCGGGACCACGCAGCTGCTGGGTGGTGGGATCAAGATTGCGGGTGCAATCAATCCTGACACAGTCTTCGACCTGCAGAGCGGGACGCTGGACCTGAGCGGGAGCACGACGACGACCATTGCTGGCCTCTCTGGCACCAGCAGCAGCAGCCTGATCCTCGGAGCCGGCGGCAACCTGACCGTCGATCAGTCGATTGACACGGTCTATGCTGGTTCGATCTCGGGCTCCGGTTCGTTGCTCAAGCAGGGGGATGGCCGCCTCAACTTGACTGGCACCAACACATACACCGGTACCACAACGATCGAGGGCGGCACCCTGGCGGTAAACGGTTCGATCACCTCACCGGTCACGATCAAGTCCGGCGCGACGCTGGGCGGCACTGGCACGACCGGCACTGTCACGATCGAGTCAGGGGGCACCTTCGCGCCGGGCAATTCGATTGGCACGATCGCGGTTAGGGGAACGCTGCGTTTCCTCAACGGCTCAAAATACCTCGTCGAGGCTAGCGCCTCTGGCGCGGCCGACCGCATCAACGTAACCGGGGATGCCGTGATCGGTTCAGGCGTGGCGGTGAACGTGCTGGCGGCAAACGGCAATTATCGCCCGTCGACCACCTATGTGATCCTGACGGCGAGTGGCAAGGTAGCCGGCACGTTCGCATCGGTCTCAACTGACCTGGCCTTCCTCGAGCCTAAGCTCACACACAAGAGCAAGTCGGTCGAACTGACCTTGAAGCGCAAGGATGTCACCTTCGCCTCGGTCGCGGTCAACCAGAACCAGGTTGCCGTGGCTTCAGCGGTCGAATCGATGGGCCTCTACAATTCGCTTTATGACAGCGTGCTCAGCCAGAACCTGGCGGGTGCACGGGCGGCCTTCGATTCCTTCTCCGGCGATTTCTTCGGAGCCCTCTCGAACCGCATCGCGGGGAGCGTTCAGCGGCTGCAGTCGAACCTTGTCGCCGATGCGGGGGCGATCCAGCAGGGTCCGGCGATGTGGACCATGGTCGAATCCGGCACCCGCGCCGGTTTCGCTCCGGAATACCGCTCGGGCATGAGCCTTGCTCGCAACGGTTTCCGGGTTGCGATGATGACGGGCTACATCCCTTATGAGCGGATGGCGGCCAGCAGCGAAGGCAGCGCCAGCATGGCCACGCACTATGTTGGCGGCAGCTTTGGCTATGCCGACAATGGCTGGAACCTCCAGGCCGGTGCGGGCTTTGCCCGTCACGAACTGCAAGCCAGCCGTTCGATCGCCTTCTCCGGCTTCGCTGATGGTTCGCAAACCCGGTACAGCGCCTCCACCCGTCAGCTGTTCGGCGAAGTGTCCTACAGCTTCCAGTCCGGCGGCCTTTCGCTGACTCCCTATGCCAAGGCTTCAAGCGTGGCGATGAGCGGTACCCAGATCGAGGAAATCGGCGGCGATGCCGCGCTGTCCATCGCCAGCGCAGCGCGCACGCTGAACCTTGCCAGCACCGGCTTCCGGGCGGCGGGCTCGTTCGATCTTGGCAAGGGACTGCGGCTCGTGCCCCGGGTTGCGCTCGGCTGGCAGTGGGCCGGCGGAGACCTTGGTACTTGGCAGCAGAGCCGGTTCAAGGGCAATGGCAGCCGGTTCGACATCATCGCTGCCCCGGTCAAGAGCAGCGGGATTGATGTTGATGCCGGGGTCGAACTGGCCTTCGGCAGGATGTCCATCTCCGCCGAGTATCGCCGCAACGAAGTGCTGCAGGAAGTCGGTGACGGTGCCCACCTGGCGTTCCGCATGACGTTCTAGGGCGATTCGGCCAGCGGCCCCATCACTTCCGGATCCCTGTTCTTGCATTGGCGAGAGCGGGGACCGGGGGTGGAGATCGGTTAACCTCAGACTGATAACACCGCCAGATTCTTCACCTATCCTCGGACTACGCACCTAAAGCCGATGTGACTGGTCGCGGTGTCGATCATCTCCGGGTGCCGTGCCGCCGGACGGAAGCGCTGGCAGTGGTTAAGCGCGCAGAGGTGTGAGCCACCCTTGAGCACCTTGCGGCCGATCTTAACATCGGGCTGGCCGGGGTCGTAGCTCTCCTTGAGGCGGGCGCCGCGCGGGTTGCTGATGGTGCAGCAGGACTGGCGCTTGTCCTTGGTCGGAACCACAGGCCGCTCGCTCCACCAGTCGCTGGTCCATTCCCAGACATTGCCGATCATGTCGTAGAGGCCATAACCATTGGGCGGGTATGAGCGGACGGGTGAAGTTCGTTCCCAGCCGTCGTCGCGGGTATTGGCAAACGGGAACAGGCCCTGCCAGTAATTGGCCAGCATCTGCCCATCGGGAGCAAGCTCATCGCCCCAGGCGAATTCCTTGCCTTCGAGGCCGCCGCGCGCCGCGAACTCGTGTTCGGCCTCGGTTGGCAGGTCCTTGCCGGCCCATTTGGCATAGGCTTCGGCATCGGCATAAGCGACTTGAACGACCGGATGGTCCCAGAGGTCGAGACTGTCCAGATCGGTGTCCGGCCCCAGCGGATGGCGCCAGTCGGCACCAAGGGTAAAGGCCCACCACAGATGATAGTCGGTCAGCGGCACGGGCCCGGTTGTCTTTGAGAAGACCAGCGAGCCGGGCTGCGCATATTCGGGCAGCATACCGGGATAGTCATTCGGGTCAGGCGCGATCTCGGCGACGGTGCGGTACCCGGTCGCCTCGACAAAGCTCGCAAATTCGCGGTTGGTTACCGGGGTCTCGTCGATCCGGAAAGAATCCACCTTGACCCGTCGCAGCGGCCGCTCCTCCGGGTAGAAGGCTTCCGATCCCATGGTGAACGTGCCGCCTTCGATCAGGCGCATTCCGGCTGGAGCGGCGTCATCGATGGTCATGGTTCTCTCTATATGGGTTACCAGCCCGCGCGACTGCCTGATCGCCACAATTCGTCACGAACGGCAGTTCGGCAATATCGGCCACAGATTGCAGAACGGCAATGGCGCTAGCCCAAGGTGCGGCGGACCGTTGCGACGATCTCGCGGGCCTCTTCTTCGGGGATCGTCAGGACCGGCCTGAACGGCAGTACGGGCGCCACGCCGGAAGGAATGGTGAGAATTCCCGCGGCACTGAGCGCAGCGGAAGCGGCCCTGCTGTCACCCGTCCACAAGCCCAGGCAGAGCCCGCGCTGCGTGACCGGGTAAGGCGCGCCGGCGAACCCATCGGCGAAGATCGTGATGAGCTTGCGAACGTGAGCCTGGAAGGCAGGGTCGAGCGTCAGTTCGATCGCGCGCGTTGCGACGATGCAGGCATGCTCTGATCCGCCATAGGTTGAGCCATGGGGCGCAAAGTCACGCCCGGTGAACTTGCGCCACACGTCTTCGCGCATGGTGGCCGCTGAAATGGCAAACATGCCGCCGCCTAGGCCCTTGCCGGAAGCGATGATATCTGGAACGTAACCGTCGGTCTCGTAGCTCCACATGGTGCCGCAACTGCCCATCCCGGTCTGGACTTCATCGAGGATGAACAGCGCCCCAGTCTCCTCGCAGGCAGCCTTGACGCCGCTGAGGTAGTCCGGAGCGGCGGCGGGGAAGCCGGCCTGGGCCGGGGTTGGTTCGATGATCACCCCGGCGACGTCGTTCTGTGCCAGCGCTTCGCGCATTGCGGGAAGATCATTGAACGGGACGAAGATGGTCCCGCTGGCATCGATGCCGTAATGCTTGCGTTCGGCGCCGCTGATCGCGCTGATCGTAAGGCCGAATTCGTTGTGACCATGGAATGAACCCGTTTCGATTGCCACAAACCGGTGTCGGCCCGTGAAGTAGCGGGCGGCATGGGCTGCAATCTCGATCGCATCACCCCCGTTGCACCCGAAGATTGAGCCAACCAGTGCGCCGCCGGTTGATTCCGCCAGCTTGCTGGCCAGCATCGCCCGATAGCCCGAAACCTGGCTGAAGCTGCCCGCATCGACGTAATCCAGGGCTTCCTTGGCTACCCTGACCAGTTCGGGGTGCAGGTGGCCCAGGTTGAAGGTTGAACCCCCACGGTGGCAATCAAAGTACCAGCGGCCGGAATAGACATCCTGCACTCGCCCGTTCTCGCGCTTGCCATAGTGGACGTTGTGCGCGCCGAGCGCCGAGTTGAGGATCGAGACATGGCCGGTCGATACGTGGCGGGCATAGGCAGCTTCGGCTGCCTCGCGGGTCGGATAGGGCGGCTTGGCGGGATCCGGCAGAAACGGGGCTTGGGTCATTGGGGCGTCCTAGTCAGTCGGCTGCGCAGCGAGGTCGGGGCGGCGGCAAGGGACGGTGAACAGGTCATGCAATGGCGGCGAGGGCTGCATCGGCGATGGCGATTGCCTCGTCGATCGCGGCATCGTCGTGAGCGGCGCTCACGAACCAGGCGAGGCGTGGGTGGAACAGCAGGCCGCGCCGGGCGGCTTCATAGGCGAAGCGTTCCCCTCGGATGCAGCCGGGATCGTCTGCGAAGAGCACGCTTGGGTGCGTCACCGGACCCGTGAAGCGCAGCTCGAGGCCATGGTGACCGGCCGCAGCCAGCACTCCGGCCCGCAGCCGCTCCGCTGCCTGCAAAATCTTGGCAAAGGCATTGTCTCGCTCGTAGACATCGAGCGTGGCGATAGCCGCGCGGAAGCAAACCGCGCTGAAGATGTATGTCGAGGTGTAGAGGATCGATGATGCTGCTTCCCGCAGCGGCTCCTTACCCATAAGCGCGCCGACCGCGTGACCGTTGGCCAGTGCCTTGCCCAGGCAAAGCAGGTCAGGATTAAGCTGCATCGCTCGGTGCGAGCCCTGCGGGTGCAGGCGAAAGCCTGAGCGTACGTCATCCAGGATCACCAATGCGCCGGTCCGGTCGCGGAACCGGTGGATCGCGCCGACGAATTCGGTGCTTGCCTCACAGGCGGGTGCGCCGGACGGCTGGTCGATCGGGTTGAGCATGATCGCCGCTACATCCTCGGCAGCCTCGGCCGGAAAGGCATCAAGCGCTGCGGGATCGTTCCAGGCCAGCCGATGGAGGTTGTCGAGGGCGCTGGCCGGATGGCGTTCGTGCCGCAGCGACTGTTCCGCATTGTTGCCGTGGTAGGCCTGTCGGAACAGGATCAGTTTGTTTCGGTTGCGCGCTGCGCGGGCGATCCGCATCGCCAGCGCAGTGGCATCCGATCCGGCCTTCACCGGCAAGGCCCAGGCGAACCCAGCGCTCCAGCGCAGCAGCCGCTCGCTGAAATCGACCATCGCCGACGGGAAGTAGGGCATCAGGTCGCCCAGTTCGGCCTGGCGCCGTGCTGCGGCTTCCACCTCAGGGTGACGGTAGCCCAGCAGATTGGGGCCGTTCCCGCAATTGAGATCAAGGTACCAGCGTCCATCCGCATCGCGCACCCGGCAGCCTTCGGCCTCGTCGATGAAGCCGGGTTGCACCCCCTGACCGGCATAACGCGCGCTGCGGGTCATGAACATCGACCGGCCGGGCAACACCGCATCGGCCCGTGTCCACAGCGCCTGGCCGATCGGACCATCGATCGGCGGACCGGCGATGTTGGCGGCACTGTCAATGCCGGGAATCGCGTTATCGGTAGCCATTCGCCTCCACCTCTTCTGGGATACGTTCCAATGCAGATGTATCGATGATCACGGTAAGCTGGCGGGCGCGGTGTCGGGCTGCCCAGCGCCCGGGAGCCTCGCCAAACCAGCGCTCGAAGGCGTGATTGAAGGCTGACTGTTCTGAATAGCCTAACATGAACGCCAACTCGGTCAGTGACATGCGCTGCTCCAGCAGCAGTTGGCGAGCGATGGTCCGGCGTTGCTGGTCGAGCAGGGCGGACAGGCTCCACCCATGAACCTGAAGACGACGTTGCAGGGTGCGGGGGTGCATTTCCAAAGAGCGGGCCACGCTGATCAGGCTGGCCTCACCCATCGGCATTAGCATTTCGAGCAGAACCCGGACCGTCGCGATCAGATCATTGCGCGCGCCCCTGGTCAGATCACCGAAGCAGCGGGTCATGGCCGGGCCGCCTGCTGTGACTGTCGCGCCAAATCAAGCCCGCGCGCCTCTTGGCGGATAACCTGCCCGTCCTGGCCTGAGCGCGTGCCGTTACGGCGGGCTCGCAGGGATGTCGGAGGGGAGCAGCGATGCCGAGTTTGCGTTCGAACAAGGGCCAACCCGCAGTGAGGAAGGCCCGGCCCTTCAAGTGGCTGGCGCTCGCCTCGACGGTTGCCATGGCACTGGCCAGTCCGGCCGCCGCCGATCAGCCGAAGCGTCCCGAACGGCCCAACATCGTGTTCATGATGGTCGACAATTTCGGTTACGGCGATCTCGGCAGCTATGGCGGCGGCGTGCTGCGCGGCGTGCCGACGCCGAACCTTGATCGGCTGGCCCAGCAGGCCCTGCGGTTGACAAACTTCAACGTCGAGCCGGAATGCACGCCCACGCGTTCGGCACTGATGACCGGCCGCATGCCGGTGCGCAGCGGCACCAGCTTCGTCAACAGCCGCGGCGCCCGGGATGGTCTGGCCAACTGGGAGTACACCATCGCGGAACTGCTGTCGGACAGTGGCTACCGGACTGCGATCTTCGGCAAGTGGCACCTGGGATCCGAACCCGGACGCATGCCCACCACGCAGGGATTCGATGTCTGGTATGGCATTCCGCGCAGCAGCAACGAGGCCGCCTGGACCATCCAGCCCGGCTATGATCCAGCGCAGGCGCGCGATACCGCAATCTGGGAGGCGAGCAGGGGTGCGCCGCCACGCCGGGTGAAGGCTTATACGCTCGAAACCCGGCGGATGCTCGACAGTGAGATTACCGACCGCGGGGTGGCCTACATCAAGGCCAATGCTCGCGGGTCGCAGCCGTTCTTCCTGTACCTGCCATTCACTCATCCCCATACGCCGACGGTCGGGGCACCGAAGTACGCGAAGCAGGGCCGATCCCAGTATCAGAACGTTTTGGCCGAGATCGACGGCAATGCCGGAGCGATCATCGATGCGGTGCGCGAAGCGGGGATCGAGGACAACACCATCGTCATATTTACCAGCGACAATGGCCCGGAGACGATGCTCGGGCCTGGCATCGATTATGGCGCGCAGTCCGATAGCGGACCATTCCGCGGCGAGTTTCCAAGTTCGCTCGAAGGCGGAATCCGGGTGCCTATGATCGTCCGCTGGCCGGGGCGGACGCAACCCGGACGGGTATCGAACGAGATTGTTGCCATGCTCGACTTCTATCGCACCTTCGCGCGGTTGGCCGGTGCAGAGGAAAAGGTGCCGCAGGACCGGGCGGTCGATTCGATCGACCAGACCGATTTCCTGTTCGGCAAGAACGAGAAATCGGCGCGCGATTTCGTCATGTTCTTTCACAACGGGGATCTGCACGCGATCAAGTGGCGCCAGTTCAAGACCCATTTCCGGATCAACGAGCCCGCCCGTAACGCCGTGGTCGCGCCCGGCCAGGGGGTGGTCACGGGTTACAACAACACACCAACTTACCCCTGGGTATTCGACCTTGAGAATGACCCGAAGGAGTTGTGGAACCTCAATACCGCCCACACCTGGGTGGGTGCGATTACTGGCCGGATCGTTAAGCGGTATGCCGACAGTACGGCGCAGTATCCCAACCTGCAAGCAGGGGAAGACGGACCACCCAAAGGTCCGTAAGCCCCGCACCGGCTACTCTGGCCCCCCGCCGTAGAGCAGCGGGCGGGGGTTGACCGGGCGGCCATGGACATAATTATCGACCAGTTCCTTGAGCTGCTGGGTCGATCCGGCCGAACGATTGAGCGGGGCCCAGCGCGGAGCTGGCAAGGTGGCATTCCAAGCCTGCCATTGCTGTTCCAGTCGCCGCGCCACCATGGGCTGCCGTTCCAGCAAGTTGCGGCGCTCGCCGGGGTCGGCCGAGAGGTTGAACAGGTATTGCCGGTCAGCCACCTGCAGCCACTTCCACTGCCCCTGGCGCACCGCACCCTGGATGTTGCTGCGCCAGTAGAGCGGCCGTTCGGAGAAGTCCGTTCGGCGCGCCTGGAGATCGGGCAGCAGGTTGACGCAGTCTAGCGTCGGGTCGGCCGGCACCCCGGCGACGGCCATCGCCATGCAGGGGATGTCATGCCCCACGCCCACCCGGCGCGAGACCTGGCCGGCGGGCAGCTGCCCGGTCCAGCGAAGGACGGTCGGCACCCGGATCCCGCCTTCCAGCAGGAGCGCCTTGACCCCATTGAGCGGACCATTCGACGAGGTGGTCTGCCAGGTCGGCCCGCCATTGTCGCTGGTGAAGACGATCAGGGTATCGCGGCCTAGCCCGGCCTGATCGACTGCATCGACGATCCGGCCGACCGCGCTGTCGAAGGCGCTGAGCATGGCTAGGTAGGTCCGCCGTTTCGGATCGGTGACATGCTTGAACTGGTCGAGATAAGGGGTGATCGATTGCAGCGGGGCGTGCACCGCGTTGAACGGGACATAGAGAAAGAACGGCTTGTCGCGGTTCTGCTGCACGAAGCCGACTGCCTCGTCAGCGAAAGCATCGGTAGTGTGGGCCGGGTGCGGCACGGTCTGGGTGCCGCGGAGCATGAACCGGTCCGCCGGGGTATCGGTGGGGATATAGCCGATCGCCCCGTCGAGGAAGCCATAGAACGAGCCGAACCCGCGAGCGACCGGAGTATTGGGGGCGGTAAAGCCGATATGCCACTTGCCCACCATGCCGGTGGCATAGCCGCGATCGCGCAACCGCTCGGCAATGGTCGGCAGGTCGCGTGGCAGTCCTGCGGTCAGGTCGGTGCGCTGTTCGGCGCCCATGTTGTTTTCGAACCCGAACCGGTTCTGCTGCCGCCCGGTCATCAGCGCGGCGCGGCTGGGGCCACAGACGGGCGCGCTGGAGTAGAAGTGCGTCATCCGCACACCTTCGCGAGCCAGCCGGTCGATCCGCGGGGTGCTAACATCCTTGCCGCCCTGCATCCTGACATCGCCATAGCCCAGGTCATCGGCCAGGATGACGATGACGTTTGGCGGCGCCTCGGCCGGACGGCTCGCAGCCGCCAGCGGCGTAGCCGCGCTTGCCGCCAGCAACCCGGCGACGAGCAGGCGAAGGGCGGACTTGCGGTTCATGGATATACCATCAATTCCTGGTTGTCGTAGCGCATCGAGGTCTGGCGCATGCTGGTCCATTGCGCGGAAACATTGCCGCGGTCCCACTGCGCCAGCTTGGCGCGCAGCCGGGCCACAACCTGCGGGTTGGCCGCCGCCACATTGCGCTTCTCGCCGGGATCGCTTGCCAGGTCGTAAAGCATGATGTGCTGGCCCAGCGCTGAGATGGTGGCCTGGGTTCCATCCGGCACCAGCGTGGTTTCGGTCATGGTCGGGGTGGAAGGATCATAGCGGTTGGCGATCCATAGCTTCCAGTTCCCGTCGCGGATCGCGAAGTTGGGACCGGCCCGCCAGTAGAGCGTGCGGGGTACCGGCTGCCGCGCCGCACGCGCCATCAACCGCACCAGATCGACCCCTTCGGCCGAAGCGGGCACCTGCCCCTGAGCCCCGGTCACCGCAGTCGGCAGGATATCGAGGTTGGAGACTACCTGATCGCTGACAATCCCGCGCGGGATCCGCCCAGGCCAGACAGCAATGAAAGGAATGCGGATGCCGCCTTCAAGGTGATCGCGCTTGAAGCCGCTCAATGGCGCGTTCGAACAGGCCCCCAGTACATAACGGGCACAGCCGTTGTCGGAAGTGAAAATGATCAGCGTGTTGTCTGCCTGTCCGGTATCGACCAGCTTGGCACGGATCGCGCCGATTGAATCGTCCAGCGCAGAAACCATCGCCGCATAAACTCGTTTACCCGGATCGGTGATGTGGGCGTAGCGGTCCATGTACTTGCGCGTGGCTTGCAGCGGCGTGTGCGGGGCCGGATGGGCCAGATAGAGGAATAGCGGCCGGTCGCGCTTCTGGCCGATCAGATCTACGGCGGCTGTGGTGAAGGCATCGGTCAGGTAATCGGCGACTTCTGCCTCCTGGCGGTCACGCAAGATTGGCGAGGCCTGGCGGAGCTGCGTCATAGCCTGCTCTTCGCTGGTCCCGGTGTTGATAGTGATGCCTTCCGCCTGGCCGAACGAAAGGCCGGCACCGGGGGGCATGTAACTGCCGTCTCCCGGCCCGTAACGGGTCAGGAAGGACGTTGCTCCGCCCAGCAGGCCAAAGTAGCTCTGAAAGCCCCGGTCGAGCGGATGATAACCGGTCGGCTGGCCAAGGTGCCACTTGCCGATCATCGCGGTTTCATAGCCGCGGTCCTGCAACAGTTGGGGCAAGAGTCGTTCTTTGCGCGAAACGCCCTTGACCCGGTCGCGGCCGGCGGGATTGAACTCGTAGCCGAAGCGGGTCTGTGCCCGTCCGGCCATCAGCGCCGCGCGCGACGGAGAGCAGACGGGGTGTGTGGAATAGGCCTGAGTGAACCGGATGCCATCGCGCGCCAGGGCATCGATATTGGGCGTTTTTACGATCGGGCTGCCATAGGTCCCGGTATCACCGTAACCCAGATCATCGGCGATGATCACGATTATGTTGGGACGGGGGGGCTTGGGTTTCGCGGCGAGGGTCCCTGGCATGGCAGTTGCCGTGATGGCAGTCATGGCCAGCAGGGACGACTTCAGCAGGTGGCGCATTTGCAGGGCTCCCTTCACCGCGCAACAAGATCACGATCAAGCCAGCGGGCAGTCAGCAGGAACAGCAGACCGCCCACGGCATAGATGCAGGACGTAATCAGCAGCGAACTCTGCAGGCTTTCCGGGTGGGCGATCCCGCAGACGGTGCGCAGGTGCTGCGGCAGCGCCGCCAGTCCGGCGCCTTCACAGGCCTGGCGGGCCAGCTCGGGTGCACCAAGGGTTGCGACCTGCGCATTGAACAGGAAATCGCTGAGCACGCCGATGAACAATGGGCCAAAGCCATAGCCCAGCAGGTTGATGACGAAGAGCAACACCGCCGTAGCCAGTGCCCGGGTCTGGCTGGAAACCACGCCCTGACCGATTGAATACTGGGCCGCCAAGTAGCCGTACTTGACCAGGCCGCCAAGGCAGAGGCCTGCCAGGGCGAACCAGACATTGTTGGTCGAGAATGCCCAGATGTAGAACGGCACGCAGACTATCATCCCGATCCCGGGCAACCAGGCGATGGCCGTGATGCTCCGGTTCGCGAGCCGGGTAGCCAGCCAACCGGTTCCGGCCGCACCCAACGATGCAGCGATGGCGACCGGCACATTGATCATCAGGGCGGCTTCTCCGGCCGATAACCCGAAGGTACGATTGATGAACAGCGATTGGAACGACGAGATCGCGTAGCCGCAGAATGACGCAACAGTGGCTGCCGCCGTCATGCTCCAGAAGGCGCGCTTGCCCATGATTTCGCGCATCCCGTCCGAAAATCGGACTTTCTCGCGCCGCGGCGTACCTTTGGGATCGGAATAGCCGCGCGGTGGTTCTTCGATAGTCAGTTTAAGGAGAACGGCGATCAACAGGCCCGGCAGGCCCAGAATGATGAAGGCCCAGCGCCAGCCAAAGGCATCGGTGATCGGCCCGCCGATAACATTGGCGAACATCGTGCCAAGCGTCACTCCCATTCCGAAATAGCCGAGCGCGGCGGGCCTTGCCCGGGGCGGGAAGTAATCGGAAATGAGCGAATTGGCCTGCGGAACGCAGCCCGCCTCGCCAATCCCGACACCCATTCTGAAGATCAGCAGGATCCAGAACACGCCGATGGTCAGCGATCCGATAGTTATTTCGGTGCTCAGCCCGCATGCCGCCGTCATCAGCGACCAACACGCGATGCAGACGGCCATGATGGTAACCCGATTGCGCGTTTCGGCGAACTGGGCCAGCGGGATGCCGACCACGGTAAAGAACAGCGCAAAGCCGAAACCGGTCAGCAGCCCGAACTGGGTGTCGGTAATGCCAAGCTCCGGCTTCATTTGCGGGGCCACTACTGCCAGCAGCGACCGGTCCATGAAATTCAGGATGAAGATCAGCAGCAGGATATTGAGCACATAGCGCCGGTAACCGGGTGTACGATAGCCGGTGTCAGGTTCCTCCGCGCCGTCACCGAGGTGTTGCGTTACGGAGGAATCGGCCATGTCAGTCTCCCTGTCTGGAGGCGGCGGCCTTGTCGCGCAGCCGCGCCATACCGGCGATCCACCGGTCATAATCATCGGTCTTGCGGCGCATGTAAGTCAGCACCTGGGGGTGCGGCAGCGCCAGAAACCGCTCCTCCATAATGGCCTCAAGCGCGCAGTCTGCCACCGCTTCGGGCGAAATGATGCCATCAAGGCTCTGCGTCCCGGTTGCTCCTTTCAGGAGGGGGGTATCGACCGCCTGCGGGCACAGTACCGAAACGCGGATGTTCTGGTGGCGATGAGTAATCGCCAAGGCTTCGGCAAAGCCGATCGCAGCGTGCTTGGTCGTGGCATAGCCCGGGCTGCCAGGTTGGCTAAGCAGGCCCGCAGCGGAGACGGTGTGCAGGAAATAGCCGCCGCCTTGCTCGATCATCCCGGGCAGCACGGCCCGCGCAGCATAGACGTGGGCCATCACGTTGATCTCCCAGCCCCGCTGCCACAGCTCGTTGGAAGCTGAGGTGACAAGATCTGGATCAGAATCGCGCATCGAGATCCCGGCGTTGGAACACATCAGGTCGATCGCCCCGAAGGTCTCGATTGCGCGCGCAGCCAGCGCCATCACGTCACTTTCCTGGCTGACGTCGGTCGGCATCGCGATACCGCCAACTTCTCCAGCAACCGCCTCGGCCCCGGCGCGATCAAGATCGGCGATCACTATCCCCCGCGCGCCAGCCCGGTGGAAGCGCAGGGCGAGGGCCTTGCCGATCCCGCTTGCTCCGCCGGTGATGACCGCAACCTTGTCCTTGACGTCCATGCGCTTGCGCTTCCCCTGGATGGCATTTGCCGGCTTCCGGAGCGCCGCCGATGGGCTCCGGAAACCGGGTTTGATCGGGGGATTTTCCCCTCTCAGAACCGCTTGGTGATTTCGAAATTCACCTGACGGGGGTCGTTCAGCGTACAGCGCAGGACCGTGCCGCCGGTAACCGAGTTGCGCAGCAGGAACTGCTGGTCCTGCACCTGCGGCGCCATGTTCGGGCAATAGGCCTTGTTGGTCAGATTCTGTGCCGAGAGGGCAACTTCCCAGTTGCCGTCCTCGGCGCCGATCCCCAGCCGGGCACCAAGAATGGCATAGCCAGCCTGGACGGCATCCGGGTTGTTATCACCCTGGGCACCCACGTTGGCCGACGAACTGAAGTTGAGATCGGTACGGAGCGACCATTTGATCGACTGGGTCAGCCGGCCTTCATAAGAGGCCGAAGCGGCCCCTTGCCACTTGGGCGAAAACGGCAACCGGGTCCCGGTCAGATCCTGCGTCCCGCCGAACGCTGGCAGACCGGGTGCGCCGCGGAAATCGAGGTACTTCGAGTCAAGGTAGGCAACCCCCATCGTTAGGGTCAGTTCGGGAACCGGCCGCGCAATGGCATCGACTTCGACCCCCTGTTGCTGGACTTTCCCGTTGTTGCGAGTTCGGAAGGTAAGGCCGTCGAACGAGCGGAACTGCAGATCGTTGACCCGCGTGCGATAGGCTGTCGCGTTGAGGATCAACTTGTTGTCGAACAGGTTCGACTTGATCCCCAGTTCCCAGTTCTCGGTCGTTTCAGGCAGGAAGGTGCGGTTGGCGGAACCCACCGCGGACGTAGTCGGCGGCGAGGAGTCGAACCCACCCGACTTGAAGCCGGTCGCATAGCTGGCGAAGACCATGATGTCGTCGTTCGGCTTGTAGGTCGCGTTGACGCGGTAAGTGGTCGCGGAGGAGTCGAGCTTCAGCGCCGTGGTTTCGTTGGCCCTGGTGATGGTCGTATTATAGACGATCGAGGAGAGGTTCCCAACCTTCTCGTCCTTCGTTCCCCGGATTCCCCCGGTGATGGAGAACTGGTCGTTCAGCATCAGGGTCACTTCACCGTAACCGGCCAGCGACTTGGTATTCTGGAAGAAGTTGAACCGGGTGCCCGGGACCTGCTGCTGGGCAAGGCACGTCGCCAGCCGGGTCGGCTGGGCATTGCGGATGATGACGTTGCAATAGGGCGGCTTCAGGTCCAGGCCCTCGTTGATCGAGTAATCTTCCTCGAAATAGTAGATCCCGGCCACAAACTTGAGATGGCCGTTCAGCATGTTGTCGGGTGAGATGAATTGGAATTCCTCACTGTGGGACTGGCTGTCGAATCCGCCCGGACGACCATAGGGCGAACCCGGGATGGCCACAGTGTTTTCTTGGTACTGTTCGTTGAACCAGTCGCGGTAGCTGCTGATGATCCGGGTCGAGAAATCACCCCCCAGTTCCACGCGCAGATCGCTGACAACGCCCCAGTTCTTGTCATCCAGCGTACCGCCGGTGTCCTGGCGCACGCGCCAGTTGTAGGTATCGTCCAGAATTGGCAGCGAGCCGGTGAGTGGCCCCGCGCCATCCGGATCGGTGCGGGCCAGCCAGTTCGCGGCGATGGTGGGGGTGACGGTCTTCGATACCACGGTCAGAACGTTGTTACCGTCGCCACCAAGGTCGATGTAATCACCGCGCAGCAGCCACTTGACCCGGTCGCTCGGTTCCCACCGCAGGGTGCCGCGGATCGAGAAGCCATTTTCCTTGCCGATGCGGCTGCCATCCAACTCGTTCCGACCAACGCCATCGGCCCGGTAGTAGACCGAGGAGAGGCGGATGGCCGTTGTTTCGGATACGGGGACATTGAGAACCCCTGCCAAGCGGACCCGGTTATAGCTGCCGTAAGCGGCCTGCATCCGGCCCGAGAATTCGTCCTTGGGTTCGGTAGTGTTGAGTACGACCGCTCCCATCGAAGCGTTGCGCCCGAACAGCGTACCTTGCGGCCCACGCAGCACCTCGACCGAGGCAATGTCGTTTAGGCCGGCCAGCAGCGAACCGATCCGGGGAATGTAGACGCCATCGACAAAGGAAGCCACGCTGGGCTCGATCGCCGAATTGCCGCTGGTTCCGATACCGCGGATCTGGATGCGGGTGTTGGCGGTCTGCGCCGCTGTGGTGAAGTTGAGGTTGGGCGTGATCCGCTTGAGGTCGCGAACATCCTCAATACCGGCCGCGGCCAGTGTCTCGCCCGAGAATGCAGTGATGGAAATGGGGACGTCCTGGACGTTCTCTGCACGTTTCTGTGCGGTGACGACGATCTCGGCCAATCCGTCCGATTTGGTTTCGGACTCCTGGGCCTTGGCCATGCCGCTTGTCAGGATGGCCACCAGCGCAGCCGTCGACGCACTCGCACGAAATCGCTTCATTTTTCCCTCCCGTTCTTGACGCCTTGCGATCGCTGCCGTCCGTCCGGGTTTGTCCGGTCCGAGACCGCAGAACCTCCTCGACTTAAATGTTTCTATCGGGTAACAAGCTATGCCCGTTGTCGGATAGTGTCAAGCGACACACATGCAGTCCGGCAGGTCACTACAGCCGGCGCTGGATTGGTTGGAAAACAGACATTTTGGACAGGTCCTCGCTGGGTTTGGTCCAACGGTTGACAGGGAGTGCAGGATGCTCAAATGCGGAAATGCGCTTCCATTTATCCGAATCCCGTTCGCCTGCGTTTGAAATGATGGAGGCCTGTTTTGCTGGCAAAATCGAATCGATCGAAAGGCACGGCTGAAACCGCTCGACGCCGGGGACCTGGTTCGAAGCCGCGCGTCGACGTGAATGCCCGGCGCCAGGAATATATCCGCATTGCCGCCAGCGTCCTGCTCGAAAAGGGCATCGGCTCGACGACCATGCAGGACATTGCGGATCGCGCAGGTGTTCCCAAAGTTTTGTTTTACAGGATTTTTCGCTCCAAGCAGGCGCTGCTCGATGCAATCGTGGATGAGGTGCTGACCACCTTCCACGCCGCCTATGCCCAGCGCGGCAAAGCTTACGGCAACCGGGTGATCGTGCTGGCAAATATCGCACGCCAGCGGCCAGAGCCCTACCTGTTGGTGCTGGCCTATGTCCGCGCCGGGCTTGATCAGGGGCAGTGGGCGCGGATCGTCAGCGACACCGTAACTCAGTACGCACTTGAGCGACTGTTTGTGCCAGCGCCAGGTGCGCCGCCAGGGGCATGGGAGCGGGCGCAGTACGCAGCCCGGCTATGGACCGGGCCATTCCTTGACGCCCTGATCGCGGCGATCGAAAATCGCGACGGAATCGATGACGAGGCACGGATGCGCTGGTGGGGGCAGATTGCCCGCCAGTATCACCTAAGTTCGCGCGAAGCCTATCAGCTCGACGCGCCGAACGGGGCTGGTCAGGATGCTTCAGCGCGAATGATACCAGATGGAAACATAGCGGTTGAAGAGGCTGTCGGCCCGCGCTAGGCTTGCTCCATCGGAGCCCTTCGACAAGACTCGGCAAGAAGAGGTCGAAGGCGGGTGAGGACGGGGGTGGCAATGAGCACGCAAGGCCAGGACCGGCGCAAACCAGCCAGCCCGGCTACCAGCGCAGCGCAGGCTGCAGCGGCCAGCAACCTTCCTGCAGATGATGGCCACGACTTTACTCTCGCTACCCAAGGATTTGTTGCAACCGTGCCGAACGCCGAAGTCGGCAAGGCGTGGAGCCAGGCCCCTTTCGCCTTTTTGAAGGATGAGCGGCCCGATTCAGTACATCCCAGCCTGTGGCGGCAAGCGCGGCTCAACGCGATCCACGGCCTGTTCAAGGTTTGTGACGGGATCTATCAGGTTCGTGGGTTCGACATTTCCAACGTGACCTTTGTTGAGGGTCGTGATGGTCTGATCGTGATCGATCCGCTGACCTCGGCAGAACCGGCCGCCGCCGCGCTCCGGCTGGCGCGCGAACATCTGGGCAACAAGCCGGTCACGGCGGTTATCTATACCCACAGTCACGTCGATCATTATGGCGGTATCCTGGGCGTCGCCTCGCCTGAGGAGATCCGCGACGGCCTGCGCATCATCGCGCCGGAAGGATTTCTGCAGGCCGCCGTCAGCGAGAACGTGTTGCTGGGTAACGCGATGAGCCGGCGGGCGACTTACATGTATGGCGGGCTGCTGCCACGCGACGCCCGCGGCCATGTCGATTCCGGACTGGGCAAGGGCACCTCGCGCGGCAAGGTTGCATTGGTCGGCCCGAGCGAGAGCATTACCCACACTGGCCAGCGCCTTAAGGTAGACGGGGTGGACATCGTCTTTCAGGTCACGCCCGATACCGAAGCCCCGGCCGAAATGAACTTCCAGTTCCCCGAGCACCGCGCACTCTGCATGGCCGAGAACTGCACTTGCAACCTCCACAACCTCTATACGCCGCGCGGCGCGCAGGTGCGCGATGCCAAGGCGTGGAGTTACTATATCGAGGAAGCCAAGCAGCTATTTGCCGGCCAGTCCGATGTGCTGTTTGCCAGCCACCACTGGCCGCGTTGGGGTGCCGATGCGGGAATCCGCTTCCTCGACAAGCAGCGCGATCTCTACAAGTACATCCACGACCAAACGCTGCGCCTGGCCAATCATGGGATGACGCCGCTGGAAATCGCCGAGGTGCTGCGTTTGCCGCCAGGCCTGGCCGACGAATGGTACACCCGCGATTACTATGGCACCGTCAGCCACAATGCGAAGGCGGTTTACCAGCGCTACCTGGGCTGGTTTGACGGCAATCCGGCGAACCTCAATCCGCACCCGCCGCAGTCGGCAGGGCAGCGCTATGTCGAACTGGCTGGCGGGGCGCAGGCGATCCTCGATAACGCCACCCAGGCGATGGAGCGCGGCGATTATCGCTGGGCCGCCGAAGTGCTGAAGCACCTGGTCTTTGCCGAACCCGGCAATGCCGCCGCACGTGAGCTACAGGCCGATGTGTTCGAGCAGTTGGGCTATCAGTCCGAATCCGGACCCTGGCGCGATTTCTACCTCACCGGCGCGCTGGAACTGCGCAACCCGCGCCCTCCGGCGGACAAGCCGCGCCAGGCCTCAGCCGGGCAGTTGCGCACGCTGGGTGCGGACGGTCTGCTCGATTCGCTCTCGGTTCGCCTGATCGGCGACCGGGCCGGACGGGCGCGGTTCGGGATGACCATTGCCTTTGCCGATACCGGCGAGCGCTTTGCCCTGTGGGTGGAAAATGGCGTGCTCCATCATGCCGCCGCTGCGCCTGCCGGGCTGGACTGCCCTGAAGTGAGGCTGTCGCGCGAAGTTCTGATCGACCTGGTGCTCGGCGATCCGCTCAGCGGCGATCCGCCGAGCGGGCCGGGCAGTGTCGCGCTCGACCAGTTGCTGCCCATGCTCGACCGCTTCGACCTGTGGTTCGAGATCGCCGCCCCCTGAATGGAGTAATGCCCGCCATGCCTGCCGAGTTCGAAACCCTGCTGCTGGACGTCTCCGAAGGCATTGCCACGATCACGCTGAACCGGCCGGACCGGAAGAACGCGTTCAATCCCAAGATGGCGATCGAACTGATCGCGGCCTTTGACGCGACCGACGCTGACGATGCGGTGAAGGCCGTCATCGTCACCGGATCGGGCGACAGCGCCTTTTGCGCCGGGGCGGACCTGAAGGCCGGCGGCAGCACCTTTGATGCCGGGCAGCGCGAGGCCGAGCGGCGTGCAGCTGGCGATACAGCCGATCTCTCGCGTGATGGCGGCGGGCGGGTGGCGTTGCGCGTGTTCCAGAGCTTGAAGCCGGTGATCGCCGCCTTCAACGGTGCGGCAGTAGGCGTGGGCGTGACCATGACCCTGCCGATGGACATCCGCATTGCCTCGACCACAGCCCGGTTCGGCTTTGTCTTCGCCCGGCGCGGGATTGCGATGGAGGCAACCTCGTCGTGGTTCCTGCCTCGGCTTGTCGGGCCGCCGACGGCACTCGAATGGGCCTATTCCGGCCGGGTCTTCGCAGCCGAGGAGGCGCACCGTCGGGGGCTGGTCCAGTCTCTGCACGAACCGGCCGACCTGATCCCGGCCGCGCGAGCCCTGGCGCACGAATTCATCGATCATTCGGCGCCGGTTTCGCTTGCCGTCACGCGCCAGCTGATCTGGCGCGGACTGGTGGCCGATCATCCGATGGAGGCCCACCGCGCGGACAGTCGTTCGATGCGACTGCGCGGCGCCTCGGCCGATGCCCGTGAAGGAATTTCCGCCTTTCTGGAAAAGCGGCCAGCGGTCTTTCCTGATCGCGTTTCGGCCGGTTTGCCGGACATTTGGCCCGAATGGGAAGAGCCCCAATACCGCTAGGTATCAGCGAAGGGAGAGGACGATGAGCAAGGCCAGAATCATGCTGCTGGGGGCATGCGCGATCGGTGCGGTGGGGCTACTGGCAGCAAGCGGTGGCAATGCCACGGCAGAGACGTCCGGCCAGCGTCCGGTCAAGCCCGAGCCAGCGCGAGTCCCGGGCTTCAACCCCGACCGCAACGCCTATTTCGGCGACCTGCACGTCCACACGCACCTGTCGTTTGATGCCTATATCTTCAACGTCCGGCGCACGCCCGACGACGCCTATCGTTTTGCCCGGGGCGAGGCGATCGGCCATGCCAGTGGCTACCAGATCCGCCTGGCCGGCGGGCCTTTGGACTTCGCTGCGGTGACCGATCACGCTGAATATATTGGCGTCATGCGCGAAGCAGAGAACCCGGATAGCCCGATCTCTCGCGTGCCCTTTGTCCAAGGGTTAATGACCAGCGACCCGACCAAGGTCCGCACTGCCTTTGGCCAGTACGTTGCCGCGCGGCGCGCCAACCAGCTGCCAGTCGAATTCAATGATCCGGCGATCGCCTCGCGGACCTGGCAGGTGGTGACTGATGCGGCCGCGCGCAACTATCAGCCGGGCAAGTTCACTACCTTCGTAGGCTATGAGTATACGTCCGCTCCCGATGGACGGAATCTGCATCGCAATGTGATCTTCAAGGGTGCGCGGGTGGCCCCGCCGTTCTCAGCCAATGATTCCGCCGATCCGGAGGACCTGTGGCGGGCCATGGACGCTTGGCGCAGTAAGGGCATTGAAGCCCTGGCAATCCCACACAACTCGAACGGCTCTGACGGGCTGATGTTCGATAGCGTGCGGTTGAGCGGCAAGGCGATGGACCGCGCATATGCCGAGCTGCGCAGCCGCAACGAACCGCTGGTCGAGATCTCGCAGATCAAGGGCACTTCAGAGACGCATCCAACGCTTTCGCCCAATGATGAATGGGCCAACTTCGAGCTGATGGAGAGCTATATCGGCACCGAGCGGCCGGTGACCAAGTTCGCCGGCGGCTATGTCCGCCGCGCGCTGCTTGATGGCATCCTGCGGCGCGAGCAGAATGGCTTCAACCCATTCAAGTTCGGCTTCATCAGTTCGTCCGACACGCACAATGCGGCACCGGGTACGGTCGAGGAGCCGAACTATTTCTCCAAGACCGGGCTGTCGGACGGTACGCCAGAAATTCGTGGGTCGATCCCTCCCGGTGGCAAGAAGGACTGGAGCGGTGTCACGCCCGAAATGTACGAGGCTACCAAGCGCAGCCGCTCGTGGGGCGCATCCGGGCTGGTCGGGGTCTGGGCGGAGCAGAACACCCGCGATGCGATCTATGCCGCGTTCCGCCGCAAGGAAACCTTCGCGACCAGTGGCCCCCGGATCAAGGTGCGATTCTTTGCCGGCTACGATGTACCGGCCGACCTGTTCGAGCGCAGCGACACCTTGCGCCTGGCCTATGCCAAGGCCGTGCCGATGGGCAGCGACCTGCTGCCGGCCAAGGGCCGCGCGCCCAGCTTCGTGGTTTGGGCGGTACGCGATCCCCGCAGCGGCTATTTGCAGCGCGCCCAGATTGTGAAGGGTTGGGTGGAGAATGGCAAAGCCCGTGAGCAGGTGTTCGACGTTGCCTGTTCTGATGGTCTCAAGGTCGATCCGCGCACCAATCGTTGTCCGGCCAATGGTGCCAGTGTCAACATGGCAAACTGCGAGCCCGACCGGTTCAAGGGCGATGTCGAGCTGCGAACGGTGTGGCGCGACCCCGGCTTCGATCCGAAGCAACGGGCGTTCTTCTATGTGCGCGTGCTGGAGAACCCGTCGTGCCGTTGGTCGACCTGGGAAGCGTTGCGCAATGGCACGCCGCCTAACCCGAACAGCCAAACGCTGGTTATGGAACGCGCCTGGTCCTCGCCGATCTGGTATGAGCCGCTGAAGTGAGCTGGAGACCTGACGCTTGGCACGACTGAAAGCCGCCGCAGCTTGGGCGCTGCGCGAACCGCTGGCGCGCTTCCTGCTGATCGGCGCAGTGCTCTTCGCCGGGATCAGCCTGATCCGCGCCGAGCAGCGCCCAACGATTACCATCGACGCTGCCGAAATCGAGCAGCTTGTTTCCTATTGGCGCCAGCAAAGCCACCGCGAGCCCGACCGCGAGGAATTGAAGGCGATCATCAACGAGCGGGTCGATGAAGAAGTCCTGGCCGAAGAAGCCAAGCGGCTGGGACTGGACCGAGGCGACATGATCATCCGGCGGCGGCTGGCTCAGAAGATGGCTTTTGCCAGCGAGGATACGGTCGAGATTCCTGAACCCACCGATCAGGAGCTGAGCGCTTACTACCAGGCCAACCAGGCGCGCTATGCCGCCCCCGAGCGGGTCGCGCTGCGCCATGTGTATTTCAGCGAAGATCGTACCGAAGTGCGCCCGCCGGTGGCTGCCGGTGACGCCCTGCGCGCCTTGCAGGCGGGTGGCCGGGTGACCGGCGACCCTTCAATGCTGCCGTTGAGCTATGCGGATGTCACCATCGAGACCCTTGCGCGCGATTACGGTGATGCTTTTGCCAAGGCGGTAGCGGCGGCGCGCCTGAACACTTGGTCTGGTCCGGTCGAATCGGCGTTTGGCTTGCACCTGATCTGGGTAGAGCGCCGACAGGGACGCAAGGTCCCGCCGCTGGCCGAAGTCCGCGACGAGGTTCGCGCTGCCTGGGTCGACGACCGGCGCGCGGTGGCGCTGCGCGACCAGTTGACCAAGTTGCGGCGCGGTTACCAGATCGAAGTTGCCGGACTTCCGCAATGATCGCCGCGCTGCGTGCCCTTCTGGTGCTGCTTGCCCTGACGTTGGGCGGCACCAGTTTGCAAGCCCACGAGGTCCGCCCGGCGCTGGTCCAGATCGAGGAGCTTGGCCCAGGCGATTATGACGTGGTCTGGAAGCGGCCGGTGGTCGGCGATCTGGCCTTGCGGCTGGAACCGCGTCTGTCCAGCGGGGCATTGCAACAGAAGCCGACGATCCAGACCGGACCTGGCTTTGCCACCTATCGCTGGAAAGTGCGTAGTGGCGCGCCGCTGGCAGGTCAGACGCTGGAGATTGAAGGTCTTGCCCAAAGCGTCACCGAGACGCTGGTGCGCGTGAAATTGAGCGACGGGCGCAGTTTCGACTGGACCCTGCAGCCATCCTCCCCCCGGCTGGTCCTCGACTTTTCCGAGCCAGCCGGCGTCGCGCTGCCCGGTTATCTGGTGCTCGGGCTCGAGCACATCCTGCGGGGCTTTGATCACCTGCTGTTCGTGCTGGCCCTGCTAATGCTGGTTGGGTGGGGCTGGCAGATCGTGAAGGTGATCACCGCCTTCACGATTGCCCACAGCTTGACCCTGGCGCTTTCGGTTCTTGGCTATGTTCGCCTCGATACAGCCGCGCTGGAAGTACTGATCGCGTTGAGCATCGTGTTTCTGGCCGTGGAGCTTGTCACCGTTCGGGGTGACAGGCCGACGCTGACCAGACGTTATCCATGGATCGTGGCCTTCACCTTCGGCCTACTGCACGGCTTCGGGTTTGCGAGTGCGCTGGCCAACATTGGCCTGCCGGCCGATGCGGTTCCCGAAGCGCTGCTGCTGTTCAACATCGGGGTGGAACTGGGCCAACTGGTATTCATTCTATTGGTACTAGGACTAGGCCTCCTGGCCGTGCGGCTATTGCCGAGGCGTCGGTGGGGCGAGCTGCTGCTGCAACGCGGCCCGGCGGTGCTGGCTAATGCAATCGGCGGCCTCGCCGGCTTCTGGCTGATCGAGCGGACCTATTCCGCGCTGGCTTGATCGCCTGATAGCAGCGCAGCGCGTACTTCACGCTTGAGGATCTTCCCCGAAGCGGTCCGCGGAAACGGGTCGGGCCAGAACGCGATTCGCCGCGGTACCTCGAACGGGGCCAGCCGCAACTTCGCGAAGGCGATCAGTTCCTTTTCGTCGACCGGCGCGGCCAGGAACAGGCAAGCGGCCACTTCTTCACCAAGCCGCTCATCGGGAATGCCGAAGACTGTGGCTTCGCGCACGGCGGGATGTTCCAGCAGGGCGGCTTCGATCCTGCCGCAGCCGATGTTCTCGCCGCCCCGGATGATCAGGTCCTTCAGCCGGTCGACGATCCGGACATAGCCATCGCCGTCGATTGTGGCCTGGTCGCCGGTGCGGAACCATTCGCCGACGAAAGCCTCGGCATCTGCATCGGGGCGCTGCCAGTAACTGCGCACAACCGAAGTGCCACGCACCTGCAGTTCGCCGGGTTCGCCAGAGGGCAGCTCGTGACCGGCTTCGTCCACCACGCGCAGATCGAGAACCGCCGAAACCTGGCCGACAGTATCCGGATGGTCTAGATAGTCCTGCCCGCGGATCCCGGTGCCGATCGCATTCGTTTCGGTCATGCCCCAACCGGTCACTGGCATGGCTCCGGCCAGCTGGCTGGCGATTGCCCGCACCTGTTCCGGGGCACGTGCGGCGCCACCACCCCCCAAGACTTGCAGGCCGGGCAAGCGAATCCCTCGTCGCTGCGCCTCGTTGAGCAGATCGCCGGTAACTGCCGAAGGGGCATTGACGTGTGTGATCTCCTCCGCGTCGATCAGTTCGATCGCCTTGCCTGGATCCCACTTGTGCATGCTCACCAGCTTGCGTTGGGCGCGAAACGAACTGAGGTAGACTGCATGCAGCCCGGTCACATGAAACAGTGGGATCGCCAGCAGTGCGGCCTGGGATGCTGGGGGTGGTGAAATGCCGGCACGTAGGTTGGCGATCTGGGCATCAAGTTCCCATGAAAGCAGGGCGCTGATGATGTTTCGGTGGGTCGATGGCACGCCCTTGGGGTGACCGGTCGATCCCGAAGTATAGAGGATCGTGGCAAGGTCATCACTGGCGGGGGCGAGAGGCGGCAGGGGCGCATCGCGATAGGCCGCGATCAGGTCATCCCAGGCCAGCGCAGTACCGGTAGTGCCAGCTGGCGTCCGAACCGCTACCACTCGGACTGCCAGAGCTGGCCCCAGTGCCTGCCAGCCTGCGAGCCGCTCTGCATCGACGATCATCACCTGCGCGCCGGTATCGGCCACGGCGTGGGCCAGCTCGTTGGCTTGCCAATGCGAATTGGCGGCAACAGCTACTGCGCCAATCGCTGTAATGGCTTGGAAGGCGATCATCCATTCCGGATAGTTCCGCATGGAGATCACCACCCGGTCACCTCGGGTCACGCCGAATTGATCGACCAACGCAGCGGCAAAGGCGCCGGTCTGGCGCCAGCTTTCGGCAAAGCTCAGGCGGGTGTCGCTAAAGACGATGAAGGGCTGGTCGCTAACCGCAGCGGCATAGATTTCGCGCAGGCTCGCGGGGGCATGACGAAACACGCGCTGGCGGCGGCCGGCAATGTCCTGCCATTCGATTTCCAGCGGCATACCAGGCCCGGCGAGTTGGCTGATTGCCTCAATTCTGCTGATCGGTTCGCCCAAAACCAAACATCCCGTCTTGCTCCCGGATTAAAATGATACCATATGGTATCAAATATCAAGCGCGAGATTGGGCACCTGGAATATCCGTTCTCCAATGTGCCTTTGATTGTGCCGACTAGGGCGCTGGCGAGGCCACTTAGATCAACATTCAGCGCGTGATTTTTCGAGTCACGCTGTAACTCAGTCGTTTCAATCCAACCTTACGGGAATCGGGCATGGCAGACCACTCATCCAATCCGCAGCCTTCTGGTTTCGGCTTCAACCCGCGCGATCCCCTGAACGATCTGCGCATGTCGGAAGCCTCTATTCCGCTTTACGACAAAGTGCGGGATTTCGTGCGAGACGTCGTGAATCCGATGAGCGTGGAGTTCCACCGCCTCGGCGCTGGGCGACCCGATCCATGGCAGTATGCTCCCGGCCAGCTCGAAGTGCTCGAAGTGGCCAAGGACAAGGCCCGGGCTGCCGGCCTGTGGAACTTCTTCTTGCCCAATGCCGAGACTGGCGAGGGCCTGTCCAACCTCGACTACGCTTACATTGCCTTCGAACTGGGCAAGAACGAGTTGGCCTCGCAGGTCATGAACTGCAGCGCGCCCGATACCGGCAACATGGAAGTCCTCGAACGCGTCGGCACACCCGAGCAGAAGGAGCAATGGCTGGTGCCGTTGCTGGAGGGCAAGATCCGCTCTGCCTTCGCGATGACCGAGCCCGACATGGCTTCATCAGACGCCAAAAACATTCGCTGCCGTGCGATGCTGCAGGGTGACGAGTATGTCATCAACGGCGAGAAGCACTACATCTCGGGCGCCGGCGATCCGCGCTGCAAGATCATGATCGTGATGGTCCAGACCAACCCGGATGCGCCAACCAATCGCCAGCAATCCCAGATTCTGGTGCCGATGGATACGCCAGGCGTAACCGTCATCGGGCCGATGAACGTGTTCGGCGATCCCGATGCGCCGCATGGACACATGCATATCGCGTTCGACAATGTGCGGGTGCCCAAGGAAAACATGTTGCTGGGCGAAGGACGCGGGTTCGAGATTTCGCAGCTGCGGCTAGGCCCTGGCCGGATCCACCACTGCATGCGGGCGATCGGCCGGGCCGAAAAAGCGCTCGACCTGATGGTCCAGCGCGGGACTGAGCGGATCGCCTTCGGCAAGCCGATCATCCAGCTCGGCGGCAACCTGGAGCGGATCAGCCGCGCCCGGATCGAGATCGAATCGATGCGCATGATGGTTCTCAAGGCGGCCAAGGCGATGGACGTGCTGGGCAACCGCGAAGCGCGGGTTTGGATCCACATGGTCAAAGCCATGGTCCCCGAACGGGTCTGCGAGATCGTTGACCAGGCGATCCAGATGTATGGCGCTCTGGGCGTGTCGCAGAAGACTCCCTTGGCCGCGCTCTACACCAAGTCGCGCACGCTGCGGATCGCCGATGGTCCGGACGAAGTGCATCACATGGTAGTTGGCCGCAATGAGCTGAGCTACACGCGCGATACCGCGGCCGATCCATCGATCGCGGCAGTCTTTCGCAACTAGCTGATGGTTGGACAGAGAATTCCCGGACCTCGCTAAGTGGGCGCTTCTGTCTGGCGGGCTCAAGCGCCTTTGCCGGCGACCAACTCGTAAAGCGGATCGTCTGGCTTGCGCGCGTCAGTGCGTAACCCGGCAACCGCGCGCCCTTTGGGATCGTGCGAGGCGGGAGCCAGCCTGGTCCAGCTCATGACGATCATCCGCGTGCCAATTCGCCACTCTGCGCCGCGTCGTTCAAACCGGTCGAGATAGCGGCCGAGGTACGTCATCTCATCGCCCAGGCCGTCGGCGGGGAAATGGCCGGCAGTGACATAGGTTTCCACCAGCGCCGATGCATCGCCCGAGAACGCGATCAGCGTTTGGCCGAGCTGGTGATGGGTCTGGCCCCAGCCGCGGATAGCCTCCACCAGCAGCGGGCAGAAGGGCAGTGCCGGCCCTTGGTATCCGCCATAATCGACGCTGGCATCATCCCAGAAACAGCTGGTGAGGAGGTCCGGATCGGCCCGGTCGACCCCGCGGCAATAGCTGGCCAAGACTGCCTGGATCGCGGCCTCATCGGCCAACCGGGCGGTGCTCGGGATCGCCCCCGCGCTGCTCATCTGCGCTTCCCGCCAGCTTCCCTATCCATATCGCCAAGTTACCGCCGCCGGCCCGGCCGTAGTATCCGCAAAATGGAGAGGGAGCTATGAGCGCAAGTGCTGACCGGCAGGCGATCATCGATCTTGCTGCCAATTACATGCGCGGGCTGGACCGGCTCGACCAGGCGCTGCTCGAAGCGCAGTTCTGGGATGATGCGCACCTGTCCTATGGCATCTACGAGGGCGGCCCGCGCGAATTTGCCGCGTTCTGCATGGCGGCGCTGTCCGGGCATGACCGTAACCACCATATGCTGGGCCAGCACCTGGTGGAGATCGCTGGCGACGAGGCCTTCGGCGAGGTCTATTATCAGGCCTATCACCGACTGACCGATGAACATGGCGCCAAGCGGGATCTGGTGATCGCGGGGCGCTATGTCGATCGCTGCGAGAAGCGCGGCGGGGTCTGGAAATTTGCCTACCGTTCCGAGATTGTTGACTGGGCGCGCGACGATCCAGCCAGCGATACGATCCTCAGCACCTCACCCTTCATCCTGGGTCAGCGCAAGCCGGCCGATCCGCTTTACAACCGCACCGCAATGCGGAGCCGCGCATGAGCCGACCAGATCTCACCGCGCCGTCCGATCCCGCATTGGCGCCGGGCGAGGCGCGCTGCCCTGGCCCGTCGATGCAAGACATCCTGGACGCCGACGGCGATAACCCGCCGGCGGCGATGCGGGCTGAACAGTACCACTTCCTCGGCGACGCCGACCTGCCGTTCGACCGCTATCACGACCCGGCCTTCCTTGAGCGCGAGCTTGAACAGCTTTGGCCCAATGTCTGGCAATGGGCCTGCCGTGAGGAGCATATCCCGGAACCGGGCGATCGCTATGTCTACGATGTCGGCCCCCATTCGGTGCTGGTGGTCCGCGGCGCCGACGCAAAGATCCGCGCGTTCATCAACAGTTGCCCGCACCGCGGCATGAAGTTCGCGGCCGAGGGATCGCGCGGGGTGCGGCGCAGCCACATCCGCTGCCCCTTTCATGGCATGAGCTGGAACCTGGACGGGTCCCTGCGCGAGATCCCTTGTCGCTGGGACTTCCCGCATGTCGATGAGGGCAATTTCGGGTTGGACGAGATCGCCTGCGAAAGCTGGGGCGGCTTCGTCTTCATCCACATGGGCGAGGCTCCCCCGCCGCTGGCCGAACAGCTTGAAGTGCTGCCCGAGCATTTCCGGTTGTGGCCGATGGACGACCGCTATGTCGCGCTGCACACTGAAAAAGTCCTGCCCGCCAACTGGAAGATGGCGATGGAGGCCTTTCTCGAGGCGTTTCATGTGCTCGAAACCCATAGCCAGGCGATCTACACTGCCGCCGATGCCAATGCCCAATACGACATCTTCGGCCCCCACGTGTCGCGCTTCATGCATGCAGTGGGCGTGCCCAGTCCCCACTTGCAGCAGGATGTGAGCGAGGCCACCCTGTTCGGCAAACTCGGCCACGACCCGGCGCAGTTGCCGGCTGGCGCTTCGGCGCGGGCCGAACATGCGAAGCTGCTGCGGCAGGAACTGGGCGCACAATTCGCAGTCGACCTGTCAGCCGTCTCGACCAGCGAGATGATGGATTCGATCGAATACTTCCTGTTCCCCAACGCCTTCTTCTTCCCCGGCATCAACATCCGGCTGTGCTACCGCTTCCGCCCGTTGGGCGTCGATCAGTGCCTGCATGAAATCCTGGTGCTGCAGCCCCTGCCCAAAAGCGGGGAGCGCCCGCCGCCGGCCAAGCCGATCCGGCTGGGCGTGGCAGACAGTTACACGACGGTGCCCGGCTTTGCCCTGGCCGAAATCCTCGACCAGGATACCGACAACCTTGCGCTGCAGCGCGACGGCGCCAAGGCATCGCGCAAGCGCGGGCAGACGCTGGGCAATTACCAGGAAGCGCGGATCCGCCAACTGCACCTTACGCTCGACGACTATCTGGCCCGCTGAGGGCGTGTGACGACGCACCGCCAGGAGACTCAAATGTCTGCAACAAAGCCGCACCCGCAGGCGCCCGATAAATCGCCCATTCCGATCCGCAATTTCGGCAAGGATCGATATCTGTCCCAGGACTGGATGGAGCGTGAGTGGCAGGCACTTTGGGCGCACACCTGGCTCGTCGCCGGACTGGCGTGCGATGCCCAGGCAGCCGGCCAATACTTTACCTTCGAGATCGGTGCGGAAAGCCTGATCATCGCGCGCGGAAGCGACGGGCGATTGCGGGCGCTGCACAATGCCTGCACCCACCGCGGCACCCGCCTGGTAACCGAGCCGCTGGGTGTCCTGAAGAAGTTCGTCTGTCCATATCATGCCTGGGCCTATGGGCTGGATGGCGGATTGCAGGGCGCGCCGGGCGCTTCGCGCTTTTCCAACGGCTTGCCCAAAGCCCAATTGGCGCTGCAAGCGGTTGAGGTCGAGGAGGCGCTGGGCCTGGTCTTTGTGCGCCTGACGCCAGGCGGCATCACGCTCACTGAGTTCCTGGGTCCCGTGCTCGGCTTGCTCAGGCCTTATCGCCTCGAGACGATGAGCGTCACCAACGATCAGTCCGTCTCGCACACCTGCAACTGGAAGGCGATCCTCGATAACTTCGCGGAGCTCTATCACGTGCCCTTCATCCACCCGATCCATCGGCGGATGTTTGAGTGCGCATCCGCCCCGATCGAGCTGTTCGAACATGGCCACACGGCGGTCTATGTGCCGGGCGGTGTGACCGATTCCGGCTTCCCGACGCCCGAGGCGCCAACCGACATGTTGGCGCTGCAACTGCGGGCCGTCGGTCTGGATCCAGAAGACTATCGCGGGCGGGTGGCCGAAATCAGGCCGGCCCTGCAACGCGCAAAGCGCGCCATCGCGCAAGAGCGGGGTCTGGCCTATGCCGACCTTTCCGATGCGCAGTTGAGCGATGTCTGGCAGTTCAACCTGTTTCCCAACATTATCCTGTCGGTCACGCCGGAAAGCGCCTGGCTGATGCGCTCCCGGCCAGACGCCGGCGATCCCGGCAAGAGCCTGTTCGACATGCTCACCCTGGTGCAGTTCCAGGGCGGTGCGGAAGAAGCGCAGCGCGCCAAGGGCCAGGACGGGGTTGAGATCGGTACCCATTTCCGCCTGAACGGCCCGCGGCCCGACGACTACAAGCGGCCACTGCGGGATGCCTTTACGCATGAGGATATCATTGCAGGTCGCAAGAGCATGACCGTGACGATCGATGAAGACATCTCGCTCTTGGCGCGCGTGCAAGAGGGCATGGCCTCCAGCGGGTTCCAATCGGTCTGGCTGAGCGACGAGGAATGCCGCGTCCAGCACTTCCACGACGCCCTGGATGCGTGCCTTGCGGCACACGGCTGATCGACGTGGCCGGATCGCTCCGGGTGATCCGCGCCGCCTTCAAGTGGCTGGTGCATCGAATGGAGAGCGGTTCGGGTTAGGCTGACAGCACCGCTCAACAGGTTCGCCTTGATTCAGAAACCCGGGCTTGCGTGACCCGATCACCTACCCCGCTCAAAAGGCGACTAAGCTTGCATTTGAGGAAAAACAAACACTGGGCAAGAAATCCGGGTTAGATTTCGCGGCACGCACCGGTCGGGCTGATCTGACTGGCACCACCTCGAGGCACTGGTATCATGTTCAAGATCCGTTACGTGGCTATCGATACCTCGCCAGAGAATACTGTGTTCCTGCCTCGATCAGACGGGGGATATGGTGCCGAGCAGTTCCAGGCACTGCGCAAGGTAGAAGTATCGCTAGGCAGCAAAGCAATCCTGGCGACTCTCGCGATCATGGACGACGAGCACTTGCTCCGACATGGGGAAATCGGGCTTGGCGAACAGGCATTCCGTCGGCTCGGTTTGCCGGAAGGCACCGAAGTGATGATCGCCCAGGCCCGCCTGCCCGCCAGTCTGGATGCGGTGCGCCGCAAGATCAGCGGCGATACGCTGACCGATGGAGAGTTGGACGAGATCATCGCAGATATCTCGAAACACCGGTACTCGCCAATGGAAATCGGGGCGTTCCTCGTTGCCTGCGCAGCCTTCATGACCACTGGGGAGACGCTGGGCCTCACCCGGGCGATGGCCAATGTTGGCGAAAAGCTGACCTGGCCGTCATCGCTCATTGTCGACAAGCATTGCATCGGTGGCATCCCGGGCAACCGGACCTCGATGATCGTGGTGCCGATCGTCGCAGCCCATGGCCTGATCATTCCCAAGACATCATCGCGCGCCATCACTTCCCCGTCAGGTACGGCCGATACGATGGAGGTCCTTGCCAATGTCGATATCTCTGCTGAACGGATGCAGGCAATTGTCGCGCAAGAAAACGCGGTGCTGGCCTGGGGTGGCCGGGTCAATCTTTCGCCGGCCGACGATATCCTGATCTCGGTGGAACGGCCGCTCAGGATCGACACTTTCGAACAGATGGTTGCCTCGATCCTGTCAAAGAAGCTGGCGGCCGGGGCGACCCATCTGGTCATCGACATTCCCGTTGGCCCGACCGCCAAGGTACGCAGCCAGCAGGAAGCGGTCCGGCTGCGCAAGATGTTCGAATTTGTCGCCACCCACTTGGGTCTTACGGTGGACATTGTGCTGACGGACGGCTCCCAGCCGATCGGCCGCGGGATTGGCCCGGTGCTGGAAGCGCGCGACGTGATGCAGGTTCTGCGAGGCGATCCGGCTGCGCCAGCGGACTTGCGCGAAAGGGCAATATTCCTGGCCGGGCGGGTGCTCGATTTCGATCCCGCCTTGCGTGGTGGACAAGGCCAGCGACGCGCTGAAGAACTCCTTACTTCCGGTCAAGCGTACTCAGCGATGCAGCGCCTGATCGCCGCGCAGGGCAAACAGCCGACCAGCTTTGAACTTGGGCAGATCCACCATGTCATAGCAGCGCAAAAAACGGGTACGATCGCTGCGATCGATTGCCACCTGATTGCCCGGATCGCGCGGCTTGCCGGTGCGCCGATGGAGAAGGGTGCTGGCATCGACCTGCTGCACAAAGTGGGGGACCCGGTGCAGCGAGGAGAGGCCTTGTACCGGATCCACGCCACGTCTGAGACGGGTCTGGGCTTCGCGCGGGAACTGGCGGAGGAATCGTCGGGCTTCGAGGTGGCAGAATGACCATGGCCCTGCACTTCTTCCCCGATTACGAGGCGCCGGCAGGGCGGCTCGCCGCGGCGCTTGGGATCGCGAGCCATCCCGTGGCGATCCACATCTTTCCAGATGGCGAAAGCTTGGTGGAGGTTGGGTTGTCCGGCAGCATTGCGCTGGTCTACTGCTCGCTTGACCAGCCGGATACCAAGCTGATCCGGTTGCTGCTGGCCGCTTCGGCGCTGCGCGATCGCGGTGCCGCAAAAGTCATCTTGATCGCGCCCTATCTTGGCTACATGCGGCAGGATCAGGCTTTTGCCCCCGGCCAGGCTGTCTCGCAGAAGGTCATCGGACGGCTTCTCAGCGCCTCCTTCGATGGTCTGGTGACAGTGGACCCGCACCTGCATCGCACCCCGGACCTGTCGCTGGTTGTGCCGGGGATCGCTGTAGCCAACGTCTCGGCCGCGCCCGCCATTGCCAGCGCGATAAGGCCTTCCATTATGCCGAACACAGTTCTGGTTGGGCCTGATGAGGAGTCGCGCGCATGGGTGGCGCTGCTTGCTGGTGAGCTTGGTCTCGACGCTATCGTCGGGCAGAAGCGAAGGATTGACGATCACCAGGTTGAGATTGTCCTGGCCGAAGCAGGGCGAACCACAGGAAGGCCGGTGCTACTGGTCGATGACATGGTTTCAAGTGGCGGCACCCTGCTGCAATGCGCGGCGCAGATGACAGCGGCCGGCGCGCGCGTTGTCGGCGCCGTGACCACCCATTGCCTTGCCGGCGAACGCGAGCTTTCGGCACTGGCGCGGGGTGGAATTGCCAACATGCTGGCCACCGATACAATTCCAGGACCAGTTGCCACCATTCCCATCGCCGCAGCTCTTGCCGAGGCGGTCAGGGGACTGGAGCTGCCCGCGACGTAATTCAAAGGGCCGAAAGCATCGGCAAATCCCGCCTGCCGCAAGCCCCGACAAGGCCTCGTCAGAGCAAATATACTGGCTTGGCGCTGAGCCTAAAGCTGCGGGCTCGGCCTGACTTTCGGCAAGCAGCTTCAGGCCGGTCACGAACCGGTCCGCCTGGACTTCAAGTCGAGATCATCTAGCCTGCAGTTATCCGTCCTATCCGCAGTTCATTTCAAGGTGCCAGCCAGCCGCCGTCGATCGGCAGGGTGGCTCCGCTGATGTAGCTGCATTCGTCCGAAGCCAGCCACAAGGCCGCCTTGGCAATGTCGTCCACGGTGCCGATCCGGCCAAGCGGAACATCGTTGATGATCGGGGGCGGCCAGTCGGTGCCCGTCCCGCGCAGCATCGGCGTATCGATCGGCCCTGGCGCGATGCCGACGGCGCGAATGCCAAATTGCCCGTTTTCGAGGGCCGCCGCGCGGGTCAGCGCGACGACTGCCGCCTTGCTGGCGGCATAGAAGGCCGCGCCGGGGAAACCGACCCGGAAGCTCTGCACCGAAGCAAGGTTGATGATCACGCCAGAGCGCGCCGGGATCATGTGACGCAGCGCATGCTTCATGCACAGCACTGTGCCCTTGAGATTGATGTCGATCACCAGGTCGAGCTGCTCGCGCGGTTGTTCGGCCAAGGGTGCCCAATCGCCCTTGACCGCTGCATTGCAGACCATGACGTCTAGCGCGCCCGTTGGGGCAGCAGCCCGATCCGCCAGGGCGGCGACCGCGGCCTCGTCCCGGACATCGGTGATCATCGTGCCAATGCTGCCAGTGCCAGGTTCAAGCAGGGCTTGCGTCGCCGCCAGCCCAGCGGCGTTGACATCGCAGGCGTAGACGGCCGCCCCTTCACGGGCGAAGGCCAGGGCAATGGCCCGGCCCATGCCGTCGGCCGCACCGGTCACGGCGACGGTTTTCCCAAGGTAACGTCCGGTCATTGGTATTCCTCCGCGAAGAATGGCTGCCCGGCGGCGTGCCGGGCGGCAAGGAAGCCGAAGACCATGCCGGGCGCGATTGTCCCGCCTGGTCCGCCGTAAGTCATGCCCATGGCCGAGGCCATGACATTGCCGGCGGCGTAGAGACCGGCGATCGGTGCGCCATCGACGTCAAGCACGCGGGCGTTGCGATCGGTTTGCGGCCCGCCCTTGGTCCCCAGCGCACCGCTCTTGATCTCGACGGCATAGAACGGGCCGCGATCAAGCGGGCCAAGCGTGGCAGCGCGGCTATCGCGATGCGCGGGATCGCCCCACCAGATGTCATGAGCCGCCTCGCCGCGCTGGAAGTCCGCATCGCGGCCGGCGGCGGCCATCGCGTTCCAGTGGCCGACCGTGGCGGCCAGCGCGTCTGCGGGGATGCCAAGGCGCTGCGCCAGCCCGGCCAGGCTGTCCGCGCGCGTGACCCATTGCGGTGGCTCTTCGCCTGGCCTGCCGCCCATCATGCCGAACCCGTAGCGATCGACATAACCGCGGTCGAAGATCATCCAGCAAGGCAGGTTGGCATAATCGAAAGCCGAGACATCCTGTTCGTGGAAGGCAGCGCCGAAGGCGTTGTAGTTGGCCGCCTCGTTGACGAACCGGCGGCCCTTGCGATTGACCATGATCGATCCCGGCAATGCCCGTGCGCCCGCGACCAGCACGACCCCGGTCGATACGTCCTCGTGCGGAACCTCGTGGACCGGCATCCACCAGGCCTCGCGCATGTTGCCCAGCTTGGCACCGATCCGCATTGCCATCTTGAGACCATCGCCAGTGTTGGTCGGGATCGAAACGGGGTGGGTCAGCGGGCCGCGGATGAAAGCGCGTTTCAGCTCTTCGTCCCACTCGAACCCGCCGGTCGCCAGGATCACGGCATCGGCCTCGGCAACAAAGCTTGCGCCGTCGCGTTCGATCTCGACGCCGGTGACGCGGCCATCGTGCTGGATCAGGCGCACCGCGCGGCACCCCGTCTGCGGTTCGATTCCGCGCTCGAGGCAGGCCTTCAGCAAGCGTCCTGCCAGGGCCTGGCCGCTGCCGCGCTCGTCATGTTCGCTGCGCCGGTCCAGCTCGTCCGGCGCCACGGGCTGAGGAACGGCCTGGCCGATATTGGAATCGAAAATCGAATAGCGCGGGTCTGGGTAATAAGGCGAACGGGTAACCCGGTCGCTCCATTCGCCGAGTTCGTCGAACGGATAGAGCGGGCAGTCGAGCGAGCGACCGCCGCCCGGCATGCCGCCGGGATGCTCGGCGTGATAGTCCGGGAATTCGGGAATGGGGCGGAACTGGACGGGCCCCGGCGCATCCTCGAGATATTCGACCATGGCTGGCCCGGCGTCGAGAAACGCCTCGGCCATGGCCTGGTCAATCAGCCCGTGGGATAACGACATCAGGTAGGTCAGGGCCTTTTCGCGGCTGTCTTCGACGCCCAGACGCTGTTCGTGGCGGTTGTTGGGCACCCAGATCATCCCGCCCGACCAGGCGGTGGTCCCGCCGACCTGGTCGTGCTTCTCGAACACGGTCACCGCCGCCCCGCTGTCATGGGCCGCAATGGCGGCGGTCAGGCCGGCGCCGCCAGTGCCCAGCACGATTACCTTACGGGTCAATTTGGTTCTCCGTCTCTGGAACTGAGGAGCCGGCGGCCGGTACCAGGCCGAAGCTGGAACAAGCCGAGGCTCACAGCGGCCGCACGGCGAGATGGCCTTCGCGGATGGCACGCTGCAAGTTGCGGGGGCTCAGCGCATCGCCGATGCAGACTATCCGGGCAACTTTCCCGGCCAGGGCGGCTTGAAGCGCGTTGAGCGGCTGGTTTGGGGTGACCAGCACCACTGCATCGGCGGCGATCGTGCGGGCCGGACCGGCGTGGGTCGGGGCGAGGTCGGCCCGACCTTCACGCAAGGCGACAATGCGATGGCGCAGGAGGATCTCCATGCTGCCGCTGGCCGCCGCGATGCGCTCCAGCACCGGTTCGACCATCAAGGCGTTCTCGACCTTGAAGGCGAGCTGCTTGAAGGGAGACACGAAGGTCACGCTGGCACCGTCCGCAACCAGATGCTCGGCAATTCCCAGCGCCTCGTAATGGCCGGTATCGTCGAGCACGGTAACTTGCTGCCCGTGCCACTTGCGGTTGGCGGCCAGCACATCATGGCTCGACAGGACCTGCGGCAGGTCGTGCCCGCTGATCGGCTCGCCCGGATTGGAATTCTGCACACCGTCCATCCGCGGCATCGATCCGGTCGCGATGATGACCGCGGCAGGACCTTCGGCCAGCACATCTTCCGCCTCGGCATAGCTGGACAGGCGCACATCGACGCCAAGGCGATAGATCTCCTGCTCCAGCCAGCTGGCAATATCGGCGATGCCGTGGCGGGTCGGCAGCTGCGCGGCGAGCAGAAGCGCGCCGCCCAGCC
>JBEGOD010000054.1:0-8666 GCA_041182185.1 Pseudomonadota bacterium | reverse complement strand
GTTCGATCAGGCTGTCGCGCAGCTTGGACGGCTTCATCTCCGGCGCGGCTGCGAGGGCCGCTTCCAGGCTGCCGTGCTCCTGAATCAGCTTGGTCGCCGTCTTGGGGCCGATCCCGCGGATGCCGGGAACATTGTCGACCGCATCGCCCATCAGCGCCAGGACATCGCCGACCAGCTCCGGCATCACGCCGAACTTCTCGACCACCTCGGGTACGTCGATCCGCTGGTTCTTCATTGTGTCCAGCATGTCGATGCAGGCCTCGCCGTCATCGCCATGACGGCACTTGCCGACCAGCTGCATCAGGTCCTTGTCGGATGAGACGATGGTCACGTCCCAGCCGCGTTCCGTCGCCGCGCGGGCATAGGACGCGATCAGGTCGTCCGCTTCCAGGCCCTGTTCCTCGATGCAGGGCAGGCTGAAGGCGCGGGTGGCATCGCGGATCAGCGGGAACTGCGGCTTGAGGTCTTCGGGCGGCGGCGGGCGGTTGGCCTTGTATTGGTCATAGATCTCATTGCGGAAGCTCTTGCCGCTGGCATCCAGGATCACCGCCAGGTGGGTCGGGCCATCGGCCTTGTGCAGATCGTCGGCCAGCTTCCACAGCATGGTGGTATAGCCATAGACCGCGCCGACCGGCACGCCCTGCGGGTTCGTCAGCGGCGGCAGGCGGTGATAGGCCCGGAAGATATAGGCCGATCCATCGACCAGGTAGAGGTGTTGCTTCGGCTCCATCGGCCTACCCTAGCAGCGCTGTGGGCGGGGTGTAAGCGCGCGAATCGAGCCATCCCCGGCGCTTGATTCGCCATGGTCACAAGGCTGCCACATTGCCGGTATATCACGCTGGAACGCAGGAAATGCACAGGCTTCGGCCAGCCGATGCGACAATCTCTTGCATCGTTTCGCGAAGCGCACTAATTGTCAGCGCGAAGTCTACCGATAAGGTTGGCTTTCCGTTCGGCTGCCCGGAGTTAATTCGGCGACCGCGCGTGGTCCACTCGCTGTTCAAGGAATACCATTCATGCGCAAGATCATTCTCGCCGCTGGCGCCGCCCTCGCTCTCGCCGCTTGCTCGCAGGAAAAGGCTGACGACGCCGCTGCTGCCGCTTCGGACGCCGCTACCGCCGCTGCTTCGGACGCCGCTGCTGTCGCCACCGACGCTGCTGGTGCCGCTTCGGAAGCCGCCACCGACGCCGCTGCCGCTGCTTCGGACGCTGCGACTGCCGCTGCTTCGGACGCTGCTGCTGCTGCTTCGGATGCCGCCAAGAAGATGTAATCTTCGCCGCACGGCAAAAGTTCAGGGCGCGGGGGGCAACCTCCGCGCCCTTTTCTTTTGCCAGCAGTTTAAGCGATCGATTAAATTTGTCCTTGCCTTGCCGCCGCGGCCTCGGCACCTTGCCGGCATGACGGGGTTGGATGAACTGACACAGGGCCTGGCCAGCGCGCTCGGGCGCATCGGCCTGCCAGCGCCGGAGGGCCTGGAACGGCTCTCGGGCGGGGCCAATATGGAATCCTGGCGTTGCCGTGCGGGCGTCGACACCTGCGTGCTGCGCCGCGCCCCATCGCTGGAAATGATGGCCGGCCGGCCGATGGATCACGCCGCCGAGGCACAGGTGGTCCGCGCTGCCCGCGCCGCCGGGGTGATGGCCCCCGAAGTGCTGGTAGAGCTTGAGCCGGGCGATGGCATCGGCTCGGGCTATGTCATGCGGGCGATCTCCGGCTCGCCCGATCCCAATGCCTTTCTGGCCGAGGCCGATCCTGCGATTGCGATCCGCGATATTGCCCGCGAACTGGTAGCCGTGCACCGCACCGACTGCACCGGCATTCCGGTGCCGGTGATGGACACCGCCGCAGCCCTTGGCGAATTGCGGACCCGGTTCCTGGCCTATGGCGGCGACCGGCCGATCCTGGCCCTGGCGCTGAAGTGGCTGGAAGCCAACCTGCCGCCGCCGGTCAAGCCGCGGCTGGTCCACGGCGATTTCCGGCTCGGCAACCTGATGTTCGAGCATGGCCGCCTGACCGGCGTGCTCGACTGGGAGCTGGCGCACCTGGGCGACTGGCACGAGGACTTGGCCTTTGGTTGCATGACCGTCTGGCGTTTTTCGCGGCCCGACCGGCCGGGTTACGGCCTGACGACGATCGCGGAACTCGCCCGCGCCTATGAAGAGGCTGGCGGTGAGGCCTTCGATCCCGCCCGGTTCCGTTTCTGGACGATCTACCGCACCTTCTGGTGGGCGCTCGGCTGCTTGCAGATGGGCGGCTTCTGGCGCGCGAGGCATGACCGCTCGGTCGAACGCGTGGTCGTCGCCCGCCGCACGTCCGAGCAGGAACTGGACCTCTTGCTGCTGCTCGAAGACCTCGCTCCGGCGGCAGAACGCCACCGTCCGCTGCCTCCTGCCGCCGACCCCCTGCAACCGGGTCCGGGCGAACCCAGCGGGGCGGAAATCCTCACCGCCATTTCCGAATGGCTGGGTAGTGACATCAAGCCGCTGGTTTCGGGCCGCGGCAAGTTCGACCTCGCCGTGGCGCGCAATGCGCTGGGCATCGTCGCGCGCGAGATCGAGCAGCGCCCGGTTGCCACCGATGCCGCGCTGACGGCCGAGATCATGGCGGGAGCGGCGGACCTCGGCACGCCCGGCCTGCTCGCCCGCCTGCGCCGCATGGCGCTCAGCAAATTGACTGCCGACATGCCGAAATACCCCGCCTTGGCCGCTGCACGCGCCAAATGGGCCACGGAAACTGAGAGAGGAACCGCCTGATGGACTTTGCGCTCCCCGCCGACCTGCTTGCCTATCTGGGCGAACTTGATGGCTTCATCGATGCCGAGATCAAGCCGCTCGAGCAGCAGGATGACAATATCCGCTTCTTCGACCACCGCCGCGAATATGCCCGGACCGATTTCGAGAACCAGGGCCTGCCGCGCCACGATTGGGAACAGCTGCTGGTTGAGGCGACGCGCCGCGCCGATGCCGCCGGTCACTGGCGCTTCTCCGCGCCCAAGAAGTACGGCGGCAAGGACGGTTCCAACCTGTGGATGGCAGTGATCCGCGATCGCTTTGCCGCCAAGGGGCTGGGCCTGCACAACGACCTGCAGAACGAGCATTCGATCGTCGGCAACTTTCCCTTCGTCGCCATGTTCGAACATTTCGGCACGCCCGAGCAGCAGCAGGAATTCATCCTCGGCGGCTTTGCCCGCGAACGGCGCGTAGCCTTTGGCCTGACCGAGCCCGACCACGGGTCCGACGCCACCCACATGGAAACCCGCGCCGTGCGCGAGACGCGCGATGGCGTGCCGGGCTGGCGGATCGATGGCCGCAAGATGTGGATCACCGGCATGCACGTGGCCACCCACTGCGCGGCGTTCTGCCGGACTTCGGGCAAGGACGGCGATGCCAAGGGCATCACCTGCCTGCTGGTCCCGGCGGGCACCCCGGGCATGGTGGTCGATGAGTACATGTGGACCTTCAACATGCCGACCGACCACCCGCGGATGCATTTCGAGAATTGCTGGGTGCCGGAAAGCGCCGTGCTTGGCCCGGTCGATGGCGGCCTGTCGATTGCGCAGTCCTTCGTCCACCAGAACCGCATCCGCCAGGCGGCCAGCTCGCTCGGCGCGGCGACCTATTGCGTCGAGGAATCGGTCAAGTACGCCCGCCACCGCAAGCCCTTCGGCCAGGACCTGGCGCGCAACCAGGGGATCCAGTTCCCGCTGGTCGAGCTGGCCACCCAGTGCGAGATGCTGCGAACCCTGATTTACAAGACCGCCTGGGAGATGGACCAGCTGGAGCACAAGGAGCTGGAGCACAAGCTCTCGGACAAGATCTCGATGTGCAACTACTACGCCAACCGGCTGGTCTGCGAAGCGGCGGACCGGGCGATGCAGGTTCATGGCGGGATCGGCTATTCACGCCACAAGCCGTTCGAGCACATCTATCGCCACCACCGCCGCTACCGGATCACCGAAGGGGCGGAGGAAATCCAGATGCGCAAGGTGGCGGCTTACCTGTTCGGCTACCTGGGGCCGCGCAAGGCGCTTTACGCGCAATAGGCTGGCGTTACCCGGCTGCCACAGGCGGCGCGCAAAATGCTTGCGCACCGCCTGTGCGGCCTTGCCGAAAACTGTTGAAATTGCTTAGCGGAGAGCGGTCTTAATGCCCGGTCGGGTCGCACTGCTGCGCCGGGTCAACAAGGGGAATCCCGATGCGTTCGACTTTGCGCCTGTCCTTGCTTGCTTCGCTTTCCACGCTGCCGCTTGCGGCGCCGGTTTTCGCCCAGGAAGGCGCGGCCGATGGTGCCGAGGAACAGGTCATCATCGTTACCGGCACGCGCTCGACTGCCCGCACGGTCGAAGATTCGCCAGTGCCGGTCGACGTGCTGTCGGGTGACACGCTGACCGAGGGCGGCCAGGTCGAAACCAACCGGATCCTCAACAAGCTGGTGCCCAGCTTCAACTTCCCGCAGCCGGCCATTGCCGACGGTTCGGACGCGCTGCGCCCGGCCACCCTGCGCGGCCTGGGTCCGGACCAGACGCTGGTCCTGATCAACGGCAAGCGCCGCCACGTTTCCGCCCTGCTCAACATCAACGGCACGGTCGGGCGCGGTTCGGCCGCCGTCGACATGAACACGATCCCCGCGCTCGCGATCGACCGGATCGAAGTGCTGCGCGACGGGGCATCCTCGCAGTACGGCTCGGACGCGATCGCCGGGGTGATCAACATCCGGCTCAAGAAGGCCAGCGAAGGTGGCCGCGCCGCAATCAGCTATGGCAAGTATGACACTACTATCGCTGGCGTCGCGAATGTCACCGGCCTGGCGCTGACCGGCGGTGCCCCCTCGCTCGATCCCACCGACAACCGCTACTTCGCCGCCACCACCGATGGTGAGCGCAAGGCCAGCGATGGCGCAAGCTATGCCATCGCCACCAACGTCGGCCTGCCGTTCTTCGGGGTCGAGGATGGCTATATCAACTTCACCGCCGAATATCGCCACCGCGGCAATACCAACCGCCAGGGCTTCGACCTGCGGCCCAACTACATCCGCCCGACCACGACCACCTGGGACCTGCGCGAAACCAGCTTTAACCGCCTGCAGTTCCGCTTCGGCGATCCCAAGGCCGACGATTTCATCCTGTTCGCCAACCTGGGCGTGCCGATCGGCGATTCGCTCGAGCTCTATGGCTTTGCCAGCTACAACCAGCGCGATTCGTTGAGCGCGGCGAACTACCGCCAGGCCAATGCCGCCGCCAACCGCGATTGGTCGGCCATTGCGCCCAACGTCTCGCCCAGCAACGCCAACTTCGTGGCACTGACCGCCGACGGTTTCCTGCCCTTCATCCAGTCTGACCTGACCGACCGGGCGGCCACGATCGGCCTGCGCACCACCGCGGGTGACTGGAACGCCGATGCCTCGCTGACCTGGGGCCAGAACAACTTCGATTACCGTGTCGAAAATTCGCTCAACACCAGCTTTGGCCCGTCGAGCCAGCGCAGCTTCGATGCTGGCGGGCTGGCCTATCGCCACACCATTGCCAACCTCGACCTCAGCCGTGAGTTCGACGTCGGCTTTGCCGGTCCGTTGACCCTGGCCTTCGGCGGCGAATATCGCACCGAACGCTTCATGATCCGTCCGGGCGATCGTCAGTCGTGGGCTACCGGGCCGCTGTTCCAGCCCTCGTTCACCGGCAGCGCGGCGACCTGCGCCTCGGTTTTGGGCTCCTACAACGCCGGGACCAGCGTCTGCAGCTTCCCCGGCCGCGCTGCTCCGGCCGGTGCCCAAGGCTTCCCGGGGATCCCGATCGGCAGCTTTACCAACGTGAAGCGCAGCAACGTGGCGGGCTATGTCGAGCTTGACGCCGAGATCGTCGATGGCCTCACCGCCACCGCCGCCGGGCGTTATGAGCACTTCTCGGACTTCGGCTCGACCCTGACCGGCAAATTCGCCGCCCGTTACGAGTTCACTCCCGGCTTTGCGCTGCGCGGCTCGATCTCGAACGGCTTCCGCGCGCCATCCCTGCACCAGCAGTACTTCACCACCACGTCGACCAACTTCATCGGCGGCCTGCCGGTCGATATCTCGACCGTGGCGGTCAGCAGCCCGGTTGCCCGGGCGCTGGGTTCGCGGGACCTCAAGCCTGAAAAGTCCTTCAACCTTTCGGGCGGCTTCACTGCCAACCCGGTTTCGGGGCTGACCCTGACGGTCGACTACTACAACATCCGCATCAATGATCGGATCGTGCTGACCGAAAACCTCGGCGCGGCGGGTAGCGGCACGGGGGCGGTCAATACCGCGGTCAAGGCTGTGCTCGATGCCAACGGGTTCAACTCGGTCGGTGCGGCGCGCTTCTTCATCAACGGCCTCAACACCCGCACCCAGGGTGTCGATGCCGTGCTGAACTGGCGCCTGCCGATCGAAGGTGTCGGCAAGTGGACCGTGACCGCGGCCTATAACTACAACAAGCAGCAGATCCTGGCCCGCAAGAACGAACTTGGTCCGCTCGCCACGATTCCCGGCCTGATCCTGTTCGGCCGCGTCGAAGGGCTGCGCTTCACCGAAGGCCAGCCCAAGGACAAGGTCGTGCTGAGCCTCGATGGCGATGTCGGCATGTTCGGGCTGACTGCCCGCTCCACCCGCTATGGCAAGGTCACTTCGCCCGGTTCGGCCAGCCCGACCGCGGGCGATCCGCTGACTGCCTATGGCCCCGACGATATCTTCCTGGGTGCCAAGTGGATCACGGACCTGGAGCTGCGGGTCAAGCCGATGGAGCGCCTGAGCATCGCGATCGGCGCGGACAACCTGTTCGATGTCTATCCGGACCGTTCGCCGTTCGGCCCGCGTCCGGCGGCGATCGGCGGGTCTTATCCGGCCAACCAGCAGTACATCCCGTTCTCGATCTTCTCGCCGTTCGGCTTCAACGGCCGTTACCTTTACGCGCGGGCTAGCATCGAATTCTAGAGTTCAGACGAGCTGGAGAGGGGGAGGGCGCACGGGGTAATCCCGGCGCCCTTTTCCTTTGGTGGTGATGGAACAGGCGTGGCCGCCCGCGGCTCCGACAATCAGCGCGAGGCGGTGCGGCGCAGGCTGGAGCTTTCGGTCAGGTAGCCATCATAGACCGCCCGGCTGATCGAAGCGATCCGGTAGTCGCGGTTCGGCTTGCCGCCCTGGCCGGTCACATAGACCGCGATGGCGATTGCGCGGCCATCCGGCGTCTGGATGATGCCGACATCGCTGGAGGTGTTGTTCAGCGTTCCGGTCTTGTGCGCCACGCGGGCGTCCTGGGGCAGCATGGCCGGCAAGCGGCGCTTGCCAGTCAGGCAGCGTTCCATCGCGCCAAGCAGCACACCCCGGCCCGAAGGGCTGAGCCAGCGGCCCTGGTGCAGGCCCGACAGCAGTTGCACCATGGCCAGCGGGGTCGCGCTGTCGCGCAGGTCGACAGTCGTCGCCGGATTGAATTCGCCATCGTCGCGCACCAGCGTGGCAATGTCGCGGTCTAGCCGCATGCCCGAAAGGCCGGCCTTGCGCAGCCAGCGGTTGACCGCCGCCGGGCCGCCAACGGCAGCCAGCAGGGCATCGGTCGCGGGATTGTCGCTGCGGGTGATCGATAGCTCGATCAGGCCCTGCGCGCTCAGCATGGCGCCCGGGCGGACTGGGGCAGCGGGGGTCGAGAAGCGGGCCGAGCGCTGCGGGATCATCAGCGGGAACTGGTCGCTGAGCTTCAGCTTGCCCTGGTCAACCAGGTCGAGATAGGTCGCGGCAATCGCAATCTTGCTGGTGCTGGCCAGTGGAAAGGGCTGGTCGCCCAGCACGGCGACGGTGCGGCCGGTGCCAAGGTCCATCGCCGCCACGCCGATCCGGCCCTGCGCGGCATTGGCCAGATTGGCGACGGTCGCTGCCAGGCTGCCGCCATAGGTCGGGGCCGGGGCAGGAGCGATGAACGGGCGAACCGTGCCCTGCACTTCGCGCGGCGCGCGCAGCTCCTTGCCGAAAACCTTGTCGAATTCCGCCTGGAAGTTTTCGGCGCGGGCGGCACCGGTCGGCAGCGCCAGGGCGCTGGCCAGGGCCACTGCGGCCACCAAGCGAGGGAAGCGGTTGTTCGTCACCGGTGCAGCAATAGGCCAAACATGGTTTCAGATTGTCTAACAGCGGACGCCCGTCCACCCGCCGCGCGACGAGTTGAAGGCCTGATGCGAGGAAACGCAGGAAAACCCCCTAATCTGCAGCGCAGGCGCCGGAACCTGGCGGCTCCGGCGCCTGCGCTGGACAGGCTATAAGTTTCTTGCAGGTTATTGGCCCTGGCCCAGCGAAAACCCGGGCTGACCATCGAACAGGTAAAGCTGCTCGGTCTTGATGAAGGGAATTCCGGCAGAAGCGAGCCGGCGCAGCAGCTCGACCACCATCGCCGGATTGAAGGCCTTGCCCGGCGCAGCCTGGAACCGGCAGCGCCAGTGATCGGTGCAGAGCGTTTCGGCATGGCCCGCCGGCCAGACCTTGACCCCGCGGTTGGTGATCATGGTCAGCGGCACCAGCGGGCCAACCGCAGCCCGCAGCCGCGCGGCCAGATCATCGGGCCGGTCCAGCGCGTCGACGAAGACATCGATACCGACCAGGGTCTTTTCGGCGCGGGCCAGAGCTGCGGCAGGCACGATCGCTGCCGCCTGCGGGGCTGGTCCATCGG
>JBEGOD010000053.1:0-7803 GCA_041182185.1 Pseudomonadota bacterium | reverse complement strand
GCCCCCTTCTGCTCGACCCGCTGCAAGGATCGCGACCTGATGCGCTGGCTGGAGGACGGCTACGCCCTGCCCGGCCCGCCCGCGCTGGATGAGGACGAAGGAAAGGCCTAGCCCCTTGTTTGCCTCGGCCAGGGCAGGGCTTTTGCCTCTTGCCAAGCTGCGCCAGCTTCGCCATAGGCGCGCTTCCAAACGCGAAGCGGCCTTGGCGGCCGCTTCTGGATGCGTTGCCCGGATAGCTCAGCTGGTAGAGCAGCGGATTGAAAATCCGCGTGTCGGTGGATCGAATCCGCCTCCGGGCACCACCCCCCAACTCGCAAAAATACGATCGGGCGATCGGCCCTAGGCCGCCTTGCGGACGTGATTGAGGAAATCGTCGACCTGGCTGCGCAGCGCGGCCGACTGGTGCTTGAGGTCGCTTGACGAGGTCAGCACCTGTGCTGCCGCAGCGCCAGTAGCGATCGAACCGGTGCGCACCTGCCCGATCGAGCTCGACACCCGCTCGGTGCTGCGGGCAGCAAGATCGATGCTGCGCGCCAGGTCCTTGCCGGCCGCAGACTGCTGGTCGACCGCTGCCGCGATCGAGACCGAAGTCACTTCCAGGTCGTTGATCTGGCGAGCAATGGCCTTCAGCGAGCTGACGCTGGTGCCGGTATCTTCCTGGATCTTCTGGATCTGCACCGCCACCCGTTCGGTTGCCTTGGCGGTCTGGGCCGCCAGCTCCTTGACCTCGGCGGCCACTACGGCAAAGCCGCGCCCGGCCTCGCCGCCACGCGCGGCCTCGATCGAGGCGTTAAGCGCCAGCAGGTTGGTGCGCTGGGCAATCGAGGAAATCAGCTCAACGATCTGGCCGACTTCGGCTGCGGACTCGGCCAGGGCCCCGATCGTGGCATCGGCATTGCGCGTGGATTCGGCGGCCTTGCGGGCAAGTTCCGCCGAACCGGATGCCTGGCGGCTGATCTCGTTGATCGACAGCGAGAATTCGTCGGTTGCAGCAGCAGCAGCGGTCACCCCGGCGGCGGCGCTGTCCATCGCTTCGGCCACGGTGCCCGACTGGTTGGCAGAGACTTCGGCGGTTTCGGCCATGGCGGTCGCGGTCGATTCGAGCTGCGACGAAGCCGCTGCCACGCCATTGACGATGTCGCTGACCTGGCGCTCGAACCGGGCGGCCAGCTCCTGCAGCTGGCGATCATGCAGTTCCTGCCGTTGCTGGGCTTCCTCGCGCAGTTCCCTGAGCAGGAACGAGGCTTTCTTGGCCTTTTCGAGCGAGCGGCACATCTGTCCGATCTCATCGTCACGCTCGGTGTGAAGGACTTCCAGATCGTAGATACCTTCGGCAATCTTGTTCATGCCGTCAGTCAGGTCCTCGAATGGCTTGATCACCTTCTGCGCGACATAGCTGCCCATGGCGAAGCTATAAGCAATGCTGAATGCCGCCACAGCCAGCGGCAGCACAATGATCCCCCAGTGCGCGTCCATCGCCACCAGGGTTGCCGCACTGACTCCGCTGACCAGCAGCGTCACGATGATCGAAGCAATGGTCAGCACCCGCAGCTTGGCGGCTACCGAGAGGTTTACGAACCAGCTCTTGGCAGAAGAATTGGCAGACATGTCGCTCATCCTAATTCTTGGTGGCTACGGCCCGCAGGGGCACGGGTTGACCGGAAGACACTTGCATCGCCTGGGCGGCCAGTTGCCGTTCAAGATCGGCGGCCGGGACGGCCTTGGAATAGAGCCAGCCTTGCATCTGATCGCAGCCGGCGGTGCGGGCCATGCTTGCCTGGCCCTCGGTTTCGATCCCTTCAGCGGTAACCTGCATGCCCAGTGCCTTGGCCATGGTGACACTTGAGGCCATCACGGTCCGCGTCGCCGCATCACCCGCCGCATCGACAATCAGCGAGCGATCGAGCTTGAGCTTTTCAAACCGGAAGCGGCGCAGGAACCCGATCGAAGCATAGCCGGTGCCGTAATCATCGAGCACGATGCCAACGCCGAAATCGCGCAGCATTTCGAGATTGCGTCCGGCAATCTGCGGATCGCCGACCAGGAAGGTCTCGGTCAGTTCGAGTTCGAGGCGTTCCGGCGGGAAGCCGGTCTCTTCGAGGATCTGGCCCAGTTGCAGTGGGAACTGGGTATTGCGCAGCTGCGCTACCGAGACATTCACCGAAACCTTGATCCCGTGCCATTCCCGCGCATCGCGGCAGGCCCGGCGCAGCACCCACAGGCCGATCGGCTCGATCAGGCCGGTCTCCTCGGCAATCGGGATGAACGTGTCCGGACCGATCCGCCGGCCGTCGGGTCGCTCCCAACGCAGCAGTGCTTCCACCGCGCAGACCAGGCCGCTCACGCTGTCGATCAGGGGTTGATAGTGAACCTGCAGCTCCTCGCGCTCCAGCGCGGCGCGCAGGTCAAGGTCGATTGCGCGGAGCGAATCGCGATCACGGTCGAACTCTTCGTTGAACCAGGTAAGTCGCCCCTTGCCGCGCGTCTTGGCCACCCCGGTCGCAACGTCTGCCTGACGCAGCAAGTCGGACGACGTTGCCCCTTGCCCGGCCTGGGCGCGAGCCAGGCCGATGCTGGCACTAAGCCCGATTGAACGGTCTTCGACCATCACCGGCTCGGCCAGTCGCGCAAGTATGCCGCGGCAGATCCCTTCGAGGATATTCCCGGCCAGTGGTCCCGAAGCGGCGATGGCAAATTCGTCGCCGCCAAGCCGATATGCGCGGGCACTGTCGCCGCACGTCTCGACCAGGATCAGCGCAAAAGCCTTGATCGTCCGGTCACCGACCGAATGGCCATAGAAGTCGTTGATCAGCTTGAACCCGTCGAGATCGATCAGGGCGACGGCCAGTTCCGCCTTGGCCGCGACTTCGCTTGGGTTGTCGATGTGCAGCGCACGCCGGTTGGGCAACCCGCACAGGCTGTCCGTCAGCGCCATCCGCTCAAGGCGCAGGCGATTCCGCCATTCAGACCAGGTGAAGGCGGCTGCGGCAATGCCATAGAGAATAATGCCACCCAGCAGAACGGCTTCGCGCCCCGCCAGGCCAAGCGAACCGCTACGATCCGCCACCAGCATCGCCAGCAGGATCGCCACGGGCGCGCCAAACAGCAGCGCCAGGCGAGACGAGACGGCAATGTCGGTCAATTGACGCAAGGCGCATTCCCCGGAGAATTCCCCAAGGTTCTAGGCCAAATACCCTTAAGATCGTGCTAACCCGATGATCTCAGGCCGCAATGGCGCGCTCGCCACGCCGGTAGAGCGCGCAATCGCTGGCTGCCGCGATCAGGCCGCAAGCCGGATCGAGCGTGCCCTCACCCCCGCCCAGCAGCAGCCGGCCATGCGGTGCCAGGGTGCCGCGCAGTTGCGCGCAGGCCAGTCGCTTGGCCTGGTCATCGAAATAGATCATCAGGTTGCGGCACAGGATCAGGTCGAACGGCCCTCCCGGCGCCGGCCCTTCCAGCAGGTTGCCCACCTGGTAGCGGATCATGCCGAGCAGCTGCCGCGAGGCCTGCCAGCCATCGGCCGTTTCCTCGAAGTGCTTCAACATCTGCCCCACGCCCAGGCCTCGCTGGATCTCGAAACGCGAATAGAGCCCGGTGCGCGCGGTTGCGATCGCGGCCTGGGAAACATCGGTCGCAACAAGATCGATTGCCCAGCCATTGCCAGCGGTCAGGCCCTGCTCGATCAGCATGATGGCCAGCGACAGCGGTTCCTGCCCGGTCGAGCAGCCGGCCGACCAGATCCGCAGGCGGCGTTCTTCCGATCGGGACCGGCACAGGACCGGCAGGACTGTCCCGGCGATCTGCGCAAAGACCTGGCGATCGCGAAAAAAGTAGGTTTCGTTGTTGAGCAGCGCCTCGACCAGGTCCTGTTCGACGGCGGCGGCATCGGGCTGGGTCAGCAAGGTCAGGATATCGTTGCCGCGCTCGACCCCGCGCCGGCGCAGCACCATTTCGATCGCTCGATCAACCCGCCAGCGGCGGTCATCGTTGATCACCTGCCCGGTCCGTTCCCGCAGGAGCCGCGCTATCAGACCGATCGCGTGCTGATGGATCGCATGTTCCAAGACGCTTCAGCTCCGCCCAAGCGAAGCGGCGATCCGCAGCGCTAGGTCGTGCGGGTCCAGTACTGCGGCAGCCAGGCCAGCGCGTGCGATCGATCCGGGCATGCCCCAGACGGCCGAACTGGCCTCATCCTGCACCAGCACGTTGCCACCGGCATCGACCAGGCGGCGAGCGCCATCGGTTCCATCCCGGCCCATCCCGGTCAGGACGATGCCCAGCACCCTTGCGCCATAAACCTCGGCCAGCGAGGCGAACATTGGATCGACCGAGGGCATGCAACCGGTTTGGGCCGGCTTGCGATCCAGCCGGATGACGGCGGCATCGCTGCGGCGGACCACGGTCAGATGCGCATCGCCGGGGGCAAGATGGATGCAATCGGCGCGCAGGACCTGCCCTTCCTCCGCCAGGACCACTTCCCGGCCCGAGATTTCGCGCAGCTGTCTGGCATAGGGCTGGCTGAACTCGGCCGGCAGGTGCTGAGTGATGATGATCGGAATGCCGATCTTCGACGGCAGGCCGCCAAGCAACTTGCCAGTTGCGTGAATCCCGCCGGTCGAGGCCCCGATTGCGAGCACTTCAGGCCGGACGGCGCTTTGGGCGCGGCGCACCAGCGGGGGTTGAACCTTGCTGCTCGCACTCTCGGCCGGGCGCAACGGGCGCCCTCCCAGGCTCCTGATCCGCTCGACCAGCTTGTCGCGATAGGCCTGGTCGAAGCCGCCGGCGCCGGGCTTGAGCAAGGCATCGGCAGCACCAAGACCCAGTGCCTGGACCGTATGCTCGGCACCTTCGCCAGTCAGGCTGGATACCACCATGACCCGCGCCAGGCCCGAACGCCGGATGATCTCGGGCAGGGCCCGCATCCCGCCCATGCCGGGCATTTCCAGATCGAGCAGCACGACCTCGACCGGCATGGTGCCAAGCTGGTCCAGCGCTGCCTCGGCCGAAGCGGCCGTGCCGGCCAGCTCCAGACCTGGTTCGCTCTCCACCAGCCGCGCAAAGATCGCGCGCACCACGCTGGACTCGTCAATAATGAAAACCCGGTTAGCGCCGGTGGTCGAACCTGCCCTTGTCCTGCCACCGGGGTCATGCCGCGGGGCAAACAGGTTCATGCCAGGATCCCGATCAGTTGCAGCTTCAGCAGCAGGGTCTCGTGATCGAACGGTTTCATCACATATTCGTCTGCCCCGGCCGCGATGGCCTCGCGGATATGGCCAGCGTCATATTCGGTGGTGCAGAACACCACCTTGGGGCTGGCACCGTCCGGTCGCGCCCGCAAGACGCGCAGGAATTCCAGCCCGTCCATCACCGGCATGTTCCAATCGAGCAGGATCAGGTCGGGCATGGCCTGGTCGCAGGCGGCCAGGGCCTGGACCCCATCCTCCGCCTCAAGCGCAGTCATGCCAAGGTTTTCGACGATATGCCGCGATACCCGGCGGATGACCCGCGAATCCTCGACGATCAGACAAGTGAGGCCAGGCATGGCGTTCTCCACGGGATCGCCCGCAAGGGGGCCGGTTGCTGCATTCATCTTCAGGCTGCCTTCTGCTGGGCTTCGCCACCGACCAGTCGGGTCAGATCGACCTGCAGGACCGTACCGACGGAGGTCTCGACCATCCCGACCGCGCTGCGCGCCCAGCCGGGGGAGAGTCTGGCTTTGACCGGCTGGACATCGCCCAGCGCGGGAATGACGTGTTCGACTGCATCGACCGCCAGCGCGTAGCCGACCCCCTCGATCTCCACGACCACGGCGAAGCGGCCGGGCGCACTGCGGGGCGACAGGTCGAGCGCCAGCGCAACGTCGATCACGGTCAGGGTCCGACTGCGCTGGGTGGCAAGGCCGGCAATATTCCGTGGTGCCAGCGGCACCGGCACGATCGCGCCCAGTTCGATAACCGACTGGACCTCGATCGCCGCCATGGCGATCCGTTCACCGGCAACCCGGGCAATCAGCAAGTCGTTGGTCATGACGCCCTCCGGCGGGTTGCTGCGCGCAAGGCGGCCTCCAGCGCGGCGGCATCGTCGCTTGGCACGGCCGTGCCGCCGGTCCCGATCACCAGGCTTTCCCCGTCTGCGGCATCGCGCGTGATTTCAAGATCGGCCGGGGCTTCCGGCCCAGCGACGACGCGGTAGCCCGCGCGTTCGACCAGCGGCCGCAGGAAGTCCCGCGTCCAGGCATCGTCGTCCGGCAATCGACAAGTCAGAGGCGTTGCGCCGGGCAGCGCCGTATCGAGCAGTTCGATCGACTGCCCGTCCAGCAGGGCCAGGCGGCAACCGGCTGCAGTACTGACGCTTGCAAGATCGATATCGGCGGTATCGACCGTGCCCGCAGTGGCATAGGCCAGCCGGCCGGCCTGATCGTTGAGGATCAGGATATCGACCGATTCTCCTGCAATCGCGCCGTGCAGGCCATGCAGTGGCACGATCGTCTCCGCGAAAACAACATGGGCCCGATCGCCGCTCTTGCCGATCTCGGCCGCCGGAATTTCGATCAGCCGTTCAACCTGGCCGAGCGGCACTGCCCGGCGAGCACCATCCAGCCCGGTGAAAACGATCATCTGGACCAGTTCGCGCGGCTCGGCTGCCGCGGGCGGTTCGATCATGACGCGGGCCTGCCGTTCAGAGCTGATCCCGCCAAGCTGCGAGACGCCGACAAGATCAAGCATCAGCGCCGGCGTGCCATCGTTGAGCTGGGCAACCCCGACATAGAGCCCGGTTTCGATCACCTGCGGCGCGACCGGCCGGATCACCAGGTCGCAGTGGTCGGCAATGTCATCAACGCACAGTGCGAAGACCGCGCCGTCGATCATGGTCACCATCACCAGCACTTGCCGCTCGGGGTCAGTCTGGCCGGGCACGCCGAACAGGTCGCCCAGCCCCAGGCAAGGATAGAGTTCGCCGCGCACTCGCACATGGCGTACCCCGCCGATGGGTTCGACCTCCACGTCGCGGCCATTGCGCACGATTTCGCGGACATAGGAACGCGGCACGGCAAATACCTGGCCGCCCGCCTCGACCGTGATCGAGGGGACGATGCTGAGCGTCAGCGGCACGTCGAGCAGGAAACGCGTTCCCTCGCCCGGTGTGCTGACGATCCGCAGCTTGCCGCCGATCCGCTCAATGCTGGCGCGCACAACGTCCATGCCGACGCCGCGGCCGGATATGGCGGTAACTTCCTGAGCCGTCGAAAGCCCCGGCTCGCAGATCAGCATCAGCTTCTGGCCGATTTCCATCCGCGCCGCCTGGTCGGCCGTCACGATCCCGCGCTCGATCGCCCGCGCCACGACCTGGTCGGCATCGATGCCGCGGCCATCGTCAAGGATGGCAATGCGGATCTCGTTGCCGGTCTGGCGCGCCGAGAGCATCAGGCGGCCCTCCCCGCGCTTGCCGGCTGCGCGGCGCTGGGCCGGCGGTTCGATCCCATGATCGATCGCATTGCGGATCACGTGCAGCAGCGGATCGCGCAGCAGCTCGATCATCTCGCGGTCCAGTTCGACCTGGCCGCTCTCGATCTCCACTTCGACCGCCTTGCCCAGCTCGGCGGCCAGATCGCGGATCATCCGCTGATAGCTGTCCAGCAGCGTGCCGATCGGCTGCATCCGCACGCGCGCCATGGCCGCCTGCATTTCCGACAGCAGCGAGGACAATCGCCCGAAATTGGCCAGCAGCGCCGGATCGCCATCGGCGTGGCGTAATTGCCGCTCCAGCTCGTTGCGCACCAGGATCATGTCCGACACGCCGCTC
>JBEGOD010000052.1:0-4947 GCA_041182185.1 Pseudomonadota bacterium | reverse complement strand
TGAAGCACATGTGCACGCCATCGAGCGCCCGGTCGATCTCGGCCAGGGTCTCCTCGGCCGCAGCCTTGCCCACTTCGGGGCGCGAGCCGGCGCCCAGACCCTGGGTGATGTCCGGGCCGAGCTGGATGCGGTGTTCGGCGATCGAATTGTTGAGCGCCTGGGCATCGGTATTTGCGACCACGAAGTCGACACCTTCGATCCCGGCGCCGATCATGTTGGCGATGGCGTTGCCGCCCGCACCGCCCACCCCGATCACGGTGATCCGGGGACGCAGCTCTTCAACGGCTGGCGGTCCGATATTGATGCTCATGGCGCTCTCCTGTCCGGCAAGCGGATGCAATTCTAACAACTATCGTGGTTACTGCACCGCAAGATTCCAAGTTTCCAACCCGTAAACCCACGTTGTCCACAGTCACCCTTAAGGATTCAGCGGACTTGCCCAGGTTTCAGAAATACTCCCGCACCGCGCGGTATAGCCGGCCAACCAGGCCAAGCTGGTCGAAACGGGTCACTTCCTGCCCGCTTCGGCCAACCTTGCGGATGTCGATCGGATCCGCCGCTGCATAGAGCACCAGCCCCGCCAGCGTCGAAAATCCGGGCGTTGCATGGGCTTCGGGCAGACCCTTGATGTGAAGTGGGCGGCCAATCCGCACCGGCTTGCCCAGCGCCGCCTGGGCATAGTCGGCCAGACCCGCCAGCTCCGCTCCGCCCCCGGTCAGCACGATCTGCTGTCCGCGCTGCCCGGTGAAGCCCAGCGACTTCAAGGCGCGCGCGACCTCTTCCATCAGCCGGGCCAACTGCCCGGTGATGACCGAGATCAGCTCGGCACGGGGAATGCGGTTCTTGTCGTCGGCATGGCGGGCGATCGGCCCGGTCATTTCATCGCCCGGCGCGTTGACCGGGATCATCTCGCGGTGATCCGACGGACTGGCAATCGCCGAGCCGTGGACGCACTTCAGCCGTTCGGCCTGGAACCGCCGGATCCCGAAGGCCGAGGCAATCGCATCGGTGACGTCGCCAGAGCCCATCGGGATCGTGACGAGGCCCAGCAGCATGCCCGAGGCATAGACCGAGACATTGGTGACTTCCGCGCCGAATTCGACCAGTGCCACGCCAAGGTCGCGCTCTTCGGGATTGAGGCAGGCATAGCCCGCCGCGATCGGCGAGCCGACCACAGCCTCGACCTGGAGGTGGGCGTTCTGGACCGTTTCGGTGATGTTGCGGATCGGCGCGCCATCGGCCAGCATGACGTGGATATCGACTCCGAGCCGCTCGGCATGAAGCCCCTTGGGGTCCGACACCCCGTCCGCCCCGTCGAGCGTATAGTGTGCCGGCTGGGCATGCAGCACCATGCGGCCATCGGGCTGGATCACGCCCTGCGCGGCCACCAGCAGGTGCTCGATATCGTCTGCCTCGATCCGCCGCCCGCCGATGTCGATTTCGACCTGCGCGACCTGGCTCGCAAGGCCCGCGCCGGCCGAGCCGATCCAGACCGAGGTTACCGCAGTATTGGCCATCTTCTCGGCCCGCTCGACCGCGTCGCGCACGGCATAGGTCGCGGCCTGCATATCGGTGACATAACCGCGCTTGATCCCCTGGGCGGCGCGGTGGCCCGAGCCCAGCACGACCATCTCGCCGGTCTCGGTCAGCCCGGCGACCATCGCCGAGATCCGGAACGAACCGATGTTGACCGCGCCAAAGGTGCGGACGATCCGGGGCGTGGCCATCAGTCCTTGTCCCCCTTCGCTGCAGTTTCTACCTTGGCCTTGGGCGCGTCCTCGGCCGGCTTGTCGGTGTTGGCCGCCACCTTGGGGACCGGGTGTTCGACCGGATCGGTCCGGCCGGGCACGCGCAGGTAGATCCGGTCGCCCGCGCGCATGTCGAAGGCGGCGACCTTGCCGCCGAGCAGGCGGTTGACGCCATCCAAGCGGGCGAAGGTCATCAGCGCCTTGGCCGACTTGTCCTCACCCTCGGGCAGGGCCAGGACCTGGCCGGTCTTGAACGTGAAATTCCAGCGCCGGTTGCCGATCCATTCGGCCTCGCGCAGCTGCGGCTTCAATGCCGGGGCAGCGGCCATCAGGTCCTGCAAGGCGACCACCTGCTGGCCGGCACCGGGACCGGAGACGACCAGCTTGCCCTTGGCCCGGGCCGGACCAACCACTTCGAGCTCGTGGCCCGTGGCATCGATCAGCACCAGCCTGTCAGCCTTGCGCAGCACGGCTGCCGGCTTGCGCTCGACAATGTCGATCACCAGCGAATCCGGCAGTTGGCGCGCAACCCTTGCGTCCTCCACCCAGGAAAGCTGGAGCAGTTCCTGACGCAGCCCTTCGACATCGACCAGCGGCATGGCGCGGTCACGCTCAGCCAGGGCGCGCTCATAGACCTTGAGCTCGTTGAGGTTCTTGACCCCGCGCACTTCGACCCGGCGCACTTCGAAGCCGGCATCGCTGGCCACGCTGGCCAGCTGCATTTCGGCCATGGCCGGCACGCCGGCAAAGCTGGCGACCGTCCAGGCCAGCACGGCTGCGCCGCCGAGGATGCCAGCCAGGAAGACCCGCTGCCACTGCTCCTCGCTGATCGGCAGCCAGCCCATCGCCGTGCCGATGGCCGATCCGGTCTTTGCCCGTGCGGCGCGGACCTGGCGGACCTTGCCCTGGGCGGCGGCGGCCTTGCGCGCGCTATTGCCGCCGCGCTTGATGGTCTGGCTCATCGCTTGGTCCCCTTGTCAGCGAGAGGCTTTTCCTTGCCCTGCTTGTCCGCAAGGGCCTCGGCGATGATCATCTCGACCAGTTCGCCATAGTCGATCCCGAGGTGCTTGGCCTGTTCCGGCACCAGGCTGAGCGGGGTCATGCCCGGCTGGGTATTGGTTTCCAGCACGAACAGGCCCGCCAGCCCACGCTCGTCATCCCAGCGGAAATCGGTGCGGCTGCAGCCCTTGCAGCCGAGCAGCTGGTGGCAGCGCAGCGCGAGGTCGAGGCAGGCCTGGGTGATCTCGTCCGGGATCTCCGCCGGGCAGACGTGCTCGGTCATGCCTTCGGTGTACTTGGCATCGAAATCGTAGAAGCCGGACTTGGGCCGCAGTTCGGTGACCATCAGGGCGCGATTGCCCAGCACCGCGGTGGTCAGCTCGCGCCCGCGAATATAGGGTTCGGCCAGCAGGCTATCGAATTCCTGCCACGGCCCCTTGGTGTCCGGACTGATCGGGTTGCCGTAATTGCCCTCTGCGGTGACGATCGCCACCCCGACCGACGAGCCTTCGTTGACCGGCTTCAACACATAGGGCCGCTCCAGCGGGTCCTTCTCATAGATTTCCGCCACCGGCACGATCCGCCCGCCGGGCATCGGAATGCCATGCGGGACCAGCGCCTGCTTGGTCAGCTCCTTGTCGATCGCAATGACCGAGGCGACCATGCCGGAATGGGTATAGGTCAACCCCATCAGGTCCATCATGCCCTGGACCGAGCCGTCCTCGCCGGGGGTGCCGTGGAGCGCGTTGAACACCACGTCGGGCTTGGTCGCCGCCAGCCTGGCCGCGACATCGCGGTCCATGTCGATCCGGGTGACGCGGTGGCCGCGCTCCTCCAGCGCCTTGGCCACACCCTCGCCGCTCATCAGGCTGACCGGCCGCTCGTTCGACCAACCGCCCATCAGCACCGCGACGTGGAGTTTCGGCAAAGTCACTTGTTACCTACCCTTTGAATTTCCCACTCGAGCTCGACGCCCGACTTGTCCTTTACCCGGCGGCGCACTTCCTCGCCCAAGGCTTCGATCTCGGCGCTGGTCGCCTCGCCCAGGTTGAGCAGGAAGTTGGTATGCTTCTCGCTGACCTGCGCACCGCCGAGCGTAAGGCCGCGGCACCCGGCTTCGTCAACCAGAGCCCAAGCCTTGTGCCCGGCGGGGTTCTTGAAGGTCGATCCGCCGGTCTTGCTGCGCAGCGGCTGGCTGGCCTCGCGGCTGGCGGAGATGCGGTCCATCTCGGCCTGGAGGTCCTCGGGCTTGCCCGGCCGCCCGCGGAACCGCGCGGCGACGACGATGGCGCCTTCGGGTAGCTCGGAATGACGATAGGTGTAGTGCAGCGCCGCCACCGGCAGCGTCACCAGCTCGCCCGAGCGCAGCACGACATCGCAATCGACCAGGATATCCTTGACCTCACCGCCATAGGCGCCGCCGTTCATCCGCACGAACCCGCCGACCGTGCCGGGGATCGAGCGCAGGAATTCAAGGCCGGCAATGCCATTGTCCCGCGCGGTCGAGGAAACGAGGATCCCGCTCGCTCCGCCGCCGCAGTCCAGCGTCAGGTCGGCCAGTCGCTCGACCTTGGCGAAGGCCTTGCCCAGCCGCACGACAACGCCCGGCACGCCGCCATCGCGGACGATCATGTTGGAACCAAGCCCCAGCGCCATGACCGGCACGGCCGGATCGAGCTGGCGCAGGAATTCCTGAAGGTCGGCCAGGTCCTTCGGTTCGAACAGCCATTCGGCCGCGCCGCCGGACTTGAACCAGACGAGCGGGGCCAGCGGGGCCGAAGGGGTCAGTTTGCCCCGGACAGAGGGAAGCGTCGCCGTGCTCATCCGCCGGTCCGCAAGACGCGGATCGTAGCCTCAAGCCCGCCGGCCCACTTGGTGATGTCCCCCGCCCCCAGGCAGACCACCATGTCGCCTGGCTGGGCCACATTGGCGAGTTCGGCGGCAAGCGCATCGGCGCTGGCGATCAGGTGGGCCGAACGGTGGCCGCGGGCCTTGATCCCTTCGACCAGGGCAGCGGACTCGATCCCGTCGCTCGGCGCTTCCCCGGCGGCATAGCCCGGCGCGGCATAGACGATATCAGCATCGTTGAAGGCGGCCTGGAACTCGGCCAGGTGATCGCGCAGGCGGGTAAAGCGGTGCGGCTGGACCACGGCTCTCACGCGGTTCTGCACGCCGTCGCGCGCGGCGGCGCGTCCGGCGG
>JBEGOD010000051.1:0-4334 GCA_041182185.1 Pseudomonadota bacterium | reverse complement strand
GTTCTTGAGCGTCGAGGCGGTCGAAATCTGCCGGTCGAGCAATTCGCTGCGGCTGTCGATGCGCGACAGGCGGCCCTCGAACTGCGCCTGGGCCAGGTTGGTGGCGAGCGCGACCATATCGATCCCGCTGCCGCCGCCAAGGGCCGTGACGATCGAACTGGTGGCGCTGGTGGTGACCATGCCTGGCAGAACGGCAGCACTGCCGCCGGTTTAAGTGCGTGCGCCTGGATCCAGCTGTCCCTCGGCATCGAAGCGCAGCGCAACCGGCACCTCGATCGCAGGGACCGGCGGCTGCTCGCCGCGCTTCAGCGAGAGGACAAAGGCCAAGACCCCGGCGACGGCGGCGTAGAGCTCCTCGCGGATCACCTGATTCTCGCGCGTGGTGAAATAGACCGAGCGGGCCAGGGCCGGATATTCCAGCGTCGGCACCTGCAATTCCGCGGCCAGCTCGCGCATTGCCAGCGCCTTTTCCCCGCGGCCCTTTGCGAGGACGATCGGGGCCGAAGCCTTGGCCGGATCATAGGCCATGGCGACCGAGAAATGGCTCGGGTTGGTCAGCACGAATTGCGCTTCGCGCATCGCCTTGGCCACGCCCCCCATTGCCAGCTGGCGCTGCTTGTTGCGGATCGCCATCTTGTTTTCGGGCGAGCCCTCGGCTTCCTTGTGCTCGTCGCGCATTTCCTGGTCGGTCATTTTCAGCCGCTGGTTGCGGCGCAGCCACTGGACGGGCCAGTCGATCAGGGCGACCAGCACGAGGCCCGCCGACAAGGCAAGCAGCAGGCTGGTGATCGCCTCCCAGGCCAGCGCCAGTTGCGGACCGATTGCCGCGCCGCGCCCCAGCGCGAATAGCCGCTCCAGCCAGTCCCGCCCCCAGTACCAGGCGATCGCCCCCAGCAGGGCCAGCTTGAGCAGGCCTTTGCCGGCTTCGATCCAGCCGGTCGGCCCGAACATCCGCTTGAGGCCCGCCAGCGGATCAAGCCTGTTGCCCTTGGGCAGGACGTTCCCGCCGACCCAGCGCCCGTCGCCCGCCCCCAGCGAGCCGGCCAGGGTCAGGATCAGCACCAGCCCGGCCAGGACCAGAACCGGTGGCAGCACCGCCAGCAAGGCGGCCAACAGCGCCTGGCCGGGGGCGAAGTCGTCAATCGCGCGGCGGTCCCAGGTGAACCCTGCGCACAGGGTCGCTTCCATCGTCCCAAGCATCCAGGGGCCGGCAAATTTCAGCCAGGCGGCCCCCACCAGCACCGCGATGGCCGTTGCCAGCTCGCGGCTGCGCAGGACGTCACCCTTCTGGGCGGCATCCGCTTTGCGCTTCGGGGTTGGGTCGAAGCTCTTCTCGCCGGCTTGCTCGCTCATGCGGCCAGCAGGCGCCAGGCCTGTTCAAGCCCCTGGGCGGACAGATCGCCGAACTGCTCGATCAGCAGCGGCACGGCCAGGATCAGCGCGGCCAGCCCCGCCAGCACGCCCAGCGGCAAGCCCAGGGCAAACAGGTTTAGCGCCGGGGCCGAGCGGCTGATCACCCCGGTCAGCACCTGGACCAGCAGCAGCACCAGCGTGACCGGCAGGGCAATCGCCAGCGCGGCGAGGAACATGTCGCTGCCGAACCCGGCCACGAGCGCCAGCCGCTCCGCCCCCAGCCAGGTCTGCCCTGGCGGAAAGGCGCTGTAGCTTTCGATGACGAGCGCAATGAATTGCAGGTGCCCACCCAGGCCCAGGAACACGAGTGTCAGCAGCACGGTGAAGTACTGCCCCAGCGCCGGGGACTGCGCCCCGCTGACCGGATCGACCGCCGTCGCCAGGCTGAGGCCCATCGCCCCGCCGATCTGCTCGGCCGCGAGCACTGGCGCGGCGAAGCACAGTTGCAGGACAAAACCGAGCGTCAGGCCGACCAGCACCTCGCCGCCAATCATTAGCAGCCCCTGGACGGAGAACAGCGCCGGCGGCACCTGCACCGGCACCCAGGCGCAGACCAGCACCGCCAGCGCCGCCGTGATCGCCACGCGCAATTGCACCGGCACGGTCCCGGCGCCAAAGAACGGTGCCGCCAGCAGCGCGGCACCGATCCGGGTCATCACGAAGACCAGTTTCCACAGCTCGGCCTCCAGCGCGCCGAAGCCGAAGCTCATGCCGATCATCGCGGTCCCCCGGCGATGGCGGCGAAGATCTCTTGCGTGAAGTCCCCGACCAGCCCGATCATCGAGGCACCGAACACGACAAGGACCAGCGCGGTCACCGCCAGCTTGGGCACGAAGGTCAGTGTCTGTTCGTTGACCGAGGTCGCCGCCTGGACGATTCCGATCACGATCCCGACGGCGAGGCTGGCGAGCAGCACCGGCGCGGCAACCAGTGCGGTCACCCACAGCATCCGGTCAGCCAGCGAGAGGAGGGCGGCGGTGTCGTCCATCGCCCTACCCAAAACTCGCCGCGAGACTGCCCATCAGCAGCGCCCAGCCATCGACCAGCACGAACAGCAGCAGCTTGAACGGCAGGCTGACGATGGTCGGGCTCATCATCATCATCCCCAGGCTCATCAGCACCGAGGAGACCACCAGGTCGATCACCAGGAAGGGCAGGAACAGCATGAAGCCGATCTGGAATGCGGTCTTCAATTCGCTGGTGACGAAGGCCGGCAGCAGGATCGAGAAGGGCACGTCCTCGCCGCGCGCGAACTTGGGCGCCTTGGCCATGTCGGCGAACATGGTGAGGTCGCTCTTGCGGGTCTGGCGCAGCATGAAAGCGTGGAACTCCTTGCCGCCCGCCGCAATCGCCTGTTCGGCATTGATCGTTCCGGCGGAATAGGGGGCAATGGCGGTCTGGTTCACGCGCTCCAGAGTTGGCGCCATGATGAACAGGCTGAGGAACAGCGCCAGGCCGATCAGCACCTGATTTGGCGGGCTTTGCTGCAGGCCAAGCGCCTGGCGCAGGATCGAGAGTACGACCAGAATCCGGGTGAAGCTGGTCATCATCAGCAAGAGGCCGGGCAGGATCGTCAGCAGTCCCATCACCAGCAGCAGCTGGAGCGAAAGCGACAGGCTGGAGCCTTGCGCTCCGCCGATCGCGCCGAATGCGCGGTCGAGCGCACCCGGCACCGCTGCCTCGGCGGTCACCTGGGCATGGGCCACGGTCGGCAGCAACAGCGCCGGCAGTGCGAGCAGCTTCCTCACGGTGTCACCTCGCGCGCGGGGGCCTCGGCCAGCCGGGTCAGGCCAGAGCGCGAGGCGGAGACCAGGATCTCGCGCCCGTGGAATTCGATCACCGCCAGCTTGAGCGTTGGGGGAGAGCATGGTGGTCTCGATCACCCGCACCGCCTTGCCGCCCTGCGGGGTGGGGGCAAAGCGGGCCTGGGCCTTGGCCGCGAGCTTGAGCGAGCCCCAGGCGAGGCCGGCGATCAGCGGCAGCAGCAGCAGCAGCTTGAGCAGATACCAGCCCATCAGGCTGCTCCATCCGCAGCGGAGGTGCCGCCGCCGGCCATCTCGACGATCCGCAGGCCAAAGCGGTTGCCCTCGGTGACGATTTCGCCGCGCGCGATCAGCTTGCCGTTGACGAGGACATCAAGCAGCTCATCGGTCAGCCGATCGAGCATGACGACCGATTCTTCGCCGAGCGCGAGGACGTCCTTGAGCTTCATGTCGGTCTTGCCAAGTTCGACCGAGAGGCGGACGTCGACTTCCCTGAGCAGATCAAAGCCGCGGGTGTGCATGGTCATGGGGTCTGGTTCCTGTCAGGCAATCTGGGTGAGTTTGAGGGCGACGCGGTCATCCTGGTGGCCGACTGTGCCGCGCGCGATCACGCTGCCGCCGGCGGCCAGCGGCACGGCACGGGCGACCGCGACCGGCAGGACCATGCCGGGGGTGAGCGCTGCCGCCGTGGCCAGCGGCACGCGCATGTCGACCAGCGTGGCACTGAGCGGCAATGGCAGATCGGCAAAGGGCGCGGCAGCCGGATTGGCGGGTCCGCGGGTCCGCGCTGGCTCCGCGCCGCGCTACCCGGCCAACCGTCCAGCGCCGCGACCGGCAGCGCCAGGGTCAGCGGCCAGCCCTCGCCATCCCGTTCGCGCACGGTCAGGGTCAGGATCGCGGTCGCTTCCGCGCTGGCCGGAAAAGCGGTGGCGCGTTTGGCGCTGTGGTAGACGGCCAGACCTTCGGCAGCGCAGGGCAGGGCTTCGGCCAGCGCGGCGCAGGCGATCGCCTCGATCCGCTGGGCCAGCAACAGCGCCGAGGCGGGGAGCTTTGCCGGCAGCGATTGCGGGGCCTGGCCGGTGCCGCCAACGGCCCGGTCGACCGCCTGCAGCAGCGCCGCGCCGTCGATCACCAGTTGCAGCAGGCCCGGGCAACCTT
>JBEGOD010000050.1:0-8532 GCA_041182185.1 Pseudomonadota bacterium | reverse complement strand
GCGTTGAACGGGCTTTTGCTGGCATTCTCGTCGTTCGCGTCGTCGACGCCGTCGACATCGAACAGGCCGATATCGGTGACCGCAACGACCAGGCCCGGCGTAACCCACTTGCCCGAAGCATCGATCGTGCGGGCACCGGCAGGCACGGCAACACCGGCTCCGGCGGCCAGGACCTTGCCCCCGCGCAGCACGACCGTGCCGTTCGGGATCGGGGCCGAGCCATCGCCGATCACGAGGGTGGCGTTGGTAATCGCCACATCCTCGGCAGCGGCGGGAGCGGCCAGGATCGGACCGGTAAGGGCGAGCAGCGCGGCAGCGCTCAGCAGCATCTGGCGCGGGCTCATTTCACGTCTCCTTCACCGACCTGGCCCAGCTCGAAATCGCTGACCGGCCTCCGCTTTGGATCGGCTGCATCAAACAGCAGCGCTCCGTCGACCCAGACCTTGTCAGGCCGCGAGTAGACCGACAGCGGGTTGCCGTTCCACAAGACCACGTCGGCCATCTTGCCGGACGCTAGGCTGCCGGTCTGTTCGGCGATGCCCATGGCGGTGGCAGGGTTGAGCGTCAGCCAGCGGATCACCTCGGCATCCGAAATGTCGATCCCGGCGCGGCGGGCATCGCCCTGGGCCTTGGCAGCTTCCTGGTTGAGGCGCTGGATGCCATTTCCATCATCCGAGTGGATCACCACGCAGGCGCCGGCCTTTTGCAGGATCCCGGCGTTTTCCGGAATCCCGTCATAGCTTTCCATCTTGAAGCCCCACCAGTCGGCCCAGATCGCCGAACAGGTACCGGCAGCCTTGAGCAGGTCACCGATCTTGTAAGCTTCGGTCGCATGGTGGAAGGCGCTGACCTTGTAGCCAAACTCCTTCGCCATATCGAGTACCAGCGCCATCTCGTCGGCACGGTAGCAGTGGTTCTGGATCAGGATCTCGCCGTCCAGCACCCCGGCCAGCGTTTCCATGGCCAGGTCGCGGCTCTCCAGCTTCCCGGCGGCACGCTTGGCGCGGTATTCAGACGCCTTCATCCAGGTCATGCGGTTGACCGCGATATTGCCCATCCGGGTCGATGGCATCCGGCCCTTCGAACCATAGACGCGCTTGGGGTTCTCGCCGCAGGCCATCTTCAGGCCATAGGGCGCGCCGGGGAACTTCATCCCCTGGATCGTGCGCGAATAGACGTTCTTGAGTGTGACCGAGCGGCCGCCCATCAGGTTGGCCGAACCCGGCAGGATTTGCAGCGAGGTGATCCCGCCATTGGCCAGAGCGCGGCTGAAGCCCGGATCCTGCGGCCAGACCGAATGCTCGGCCCAGACCTCGGGCGTGGTCGGGGCAGTCGCCTCGTTGCCATCCGAGTGGGCCTGGACGCCGGGCGAGGGATAGTCGCCCAGATGCGAGTGGATGTCGATGATCCCGGGGGTGACGAACTTGCCCGCGGCATCGACCCGGCGGAAGTTTGCCGGGATCGCGAGGTCGGCGCCGCCCACGGCCACCACCTTGCCATCGGCCAGCAGTACGGTGCCGTTCTCGATCCGCCCGCCGGCCCCATCGAACACGGTCGCGCCGGTCAGCGCGGTCGGCTCGCCCGGATAGGGCTTGTAGGTCGAAGGGAAGGGGTTCTTGTTGAACTCGCGCGCGGCCTTGGCGGCCGGCGAGAGGTTCTCTTCCTTCTTCTTCTTTTCGGCCAGGCCGGGGCTGGCCAGCAGGGCCAGCGCGGCCAGTCCGGCCAGCAGTTTGTGCGCGCGCATCACTTGCGGTCCTCCAGGGTATCGAGATGCATCCAGCCCTTCACGATCCGCGATAGCAGCAGGACGACCACGGCCGCGCCGATCGAGATCCAGCCAAACATCTGGTAGATCTCGAGCAGCTTTTCCTTGCTCATTTCGCCGCCATGGCCGCCGGTCGCTTCACCGATCTTACCGGCGACGAAGTTGCCCACCGCGGTCATGTAGAACCAGGCCCCCATGATCAGCGAGGCAAGGTAGCTGGGCGCCAGGCGGTTCATCGCCGAAAGCCCGACCGGCGAGAGGCAGAGCTCACCCGTTGTGGCCAGCAGGTAGTAAAGGAAGACAAACAGCACCGGGGTCATCGCCGCGATCCCGTAAGCCTCCGCCCCCCAGACCAGCACCAGGTTGGCAAGGCCCATCTGGGCGAGGGCCAGGCCGAACTTGGCCGGGGCCGAAGGCTCCTTGCCGCGCCGCCCAAGCCATTGCCACAGGCCGGCAAACAGCGGGGCCAGGATGATGATGTAGATCGGGTTGATCGACTGGAACAGCGAAGCCGGGGTGGCGCCGCGATCGACATAGCGGTCGGTAAACAGGCTCATCGAGCCGCCGGCCTGTTCGAACAGGCCCCAGAACAGCGGGTTGAGGCTGATCAGGAACAGGATTGCAAACATCCGCTCGCGCGGTTCCTTGTCGAGCTTGAAAGTCTCGTAAAGCACATAGCCAAGCAGGCCGACGCCCGAGACCACCAGCAGGTTCTGGATCACCGACTGGTACTGGACCAGCGCCCAGCACACCGCGACTGCGCCAATGCCGATGCCATAGAGCGTCATCTCGCGCTGGCGGGAAAGCGGGGCCGGGACCTCGCCCGCGCCGTTCAGCGCGCTCTTGCCGAGCACGAAGACCACCAGGCCCAGCAGCATGCCGATGCCGGCCAGGCCAAAGCCATAGCCCCAGCCGATCGTTTCACCGAGGTAGCCGACCAGGATCGTGCCGATCGCCGCGCCGACGTTAATCCCCATGTAGAAGACGGTGTAGGCGCCGTCGCGGCGCACGTCGGTCAACTTGTAGAGCTGGCCGACCATCACCGAGATATTGGCCTTGAGGAAGCCCGAGCCGACAATGATGAACGCCAGCGCCGCCCAGAACACGTTGATCGCCGGATCGGCCTGCTTGACCGCCGCATCGGTGATCCCGTGCATGCCTTCAACCGCCATCAGGCTGTGGCCGATCGCCAGCAGCAGCCCGCCGAACAGCACGGCCTTGCGTTGGCCCAGGTAACGGTCCGCCAGGTAGCCGCCCAGCACCGGGGTGATGTAGACCAGGCTGGTATAGGCGCCGTAGATCAGGTTGGCATTGCCATCGCTGAACAGCCAGTGCTTGGTCAGGTAGAAGATCAGCAGCGCGCGCATGCCGTAGTAGGAAAACCGCTCCCACATCTCGGCGAAGAACAGCATGTAAAGGCCCTTGGGGTGCCCTGCGAATTCCGGTTCTTTCTGGATCGCGATCTTGGCCCCGATCGCCAGGAAAATGCCGAGCACGACGACCGCGATTGCCGCGATCCAGTCGCCCTCGTTCCACAAGGACATGTCTTTCATCAATTGCTCCCCGATAGCAGGCCGGCCTGCGCCGCAGCCAGGCCGTTATGCCGCCGGAGACTAGCCGGCTTTGCGCCGCTGTGAAGCAAAATTCGTTCCGCCTTTAGGATTGTTGCCCCACGACTTCCTGAGAGAGCCACGCTCCGAAACCCCTTGCCTGCCGCGCTGTATTATGGCACTGAAACAGCATGGCTGGGCACACGCAACCTGTTTACCTGAAACTGCGCGATCTGATCGCCGCGGCGATCATCGATGGCACCTATCCGGAAGGGGCCATGCTGCCGTCGGTCCGCGCGCTGGCGGCGGAACAGGGCGCCAATCCGCTGACCGTGGCCAAGGCCTATCAGCAATTCCAGCTCGATGGCCTGGTCGAAGTGCAGCGCGGGGTGGGCATGTTCGTGGCCCGCGGCGCGGCCGAACGACTGCGGCGCAGCGAGCGCGAAACGTTCCTGGCACGTGACTGGCCGGAAATCCGCGCCAGAATGGAACGCCTGGGGATCGCAGCCGCAGATTTGCTTGCGATTTAAGCCACATCTGTCAGAAATGAGCATTGCGTACAGAGTTGCGCTCTGGCATTTGGTTCATTGTAGCGTCTCCTGCTTCGGGTCGAGGGATACGCCGCACCAAAAAAATGAACAAAAACCAGGTCAGGGGGTTAGAGCCAACTCCCAGGAAGGCGTGAAATGATCAGATCCGAACTGCTGCAAGCGCTTGCCCGCGATAATCCTGGCCTTCGGGCCGAAGAGGTTGAGAAGGTGGTCGACACCTTCTTCGACGAGATCGAACAGCGGCTGGCGCAGGGTGGCCGCGTCGAACTGCGCGGCTTTGGCGCCTTTTCGACCCGCGAACGCGATCCCCGCCAGGGCCGCAACCCGCGCACCGGCGCCAGCGTGTCGGTCCCCGGCAAGAAGGTGCCCTATTTCAAGCCCGGCAAGGAAATGCGCGCGCGCCTGAACGCGGATTGATGGGTTGTTGGTGCGCCAATCACATCCGTGATTGGCGTGCAATGCCGGCCCGCTCCCCCTGCTCAGCCACCCCGAGGATAACCTGCAGGGTAGCTGGGCAGGGGGAGCGGGCCGGTGCCGCGTATCACAGGGATGGAAATCCCCGCCGCACCCCCTATGACTGGCAGCCAGATGGGCCGGAATTCGTTTCAGGCCGAGGCGAAAGTGGTGCCGTTCGAAAACCGGCGCGCAGCGACCTGCTGGTCGTGAGCACCGGAAGCGCAGAAGGGTGCCGCTTGCAGCCCGGCATGGAGCGAATTACGGCCCATCCGGCGCGGACGTGGCGGAATGGTAGACGCCGGGGACTTAAAATCCCCTGAGCCTTGCTCGTGTGGGTTCGAGTCCCACCGTCCGCACCAAGGTCCTCTTTTCCAACTACGGCAATCCCCTGATCGCCCGCTTAGCGGGGCACTCACCAGACCAGCCTAGCCTGTTGCCTAGGTCCCCATTCCGGGCGACCGGAGGCAGCCATGGCCGAGGCCGACTTGCACGACTGGACTGCTGCGGAACTGCGCGCCGCGCCGCGCATCTCGCTGATGCTGCGCGCGGCGAAGCTGGTCAGCCCGGCGGGCGAATTCCTGTGCATCCTGCGCGATGTTTCAGCTACCGGACTCAAAGCCCGGCTGTTCCACGCGCTGCCCCGGCAAGGGCCCTTTGCGCTGGAGCTTGGCACGGGTGAGCGCCACCCAGTCGAGCCGGTCTGGGAGCGCGACAGGCACGCTGGCTTCCGCTTTGCCCACCCGCCGATCGACCTGACTGCGCTGGTCGAGGAGGCCGGGCGTTTTCCCAAGCGGCAATTGCGCCTGGCTGTCGATTATCCGGCAATCCTCACGATCGCGCAGCTCGATCGGCCGGCGCGACTGGTCAACCTGTCGCAGCATGGCGCGCTGATCGAGCTGGATGAGCCGCTGGCGTTGTGCCAGCCGGTTCAACTGCGCGGCGGTCTGCTGCCCCTGCGCCATGCCCGGGTGCGCTGGCGCAAGGATCGGTCCCACGGCCTGGTGTTCCTGGAAGGCTTCCTGCTCGACGAGTTGGCCGAACTGGTCGGGAGGCTGCAAAATCGCTCGCAATCATCGCTTTCAGGCGTCCCCGTTAACCACTGATTAGGCATTTTCCTTCACGTCTGGGACACGCCAGATTGAAGGGGGCCTAAATGCCGGTGCAGAGCTTTGCGAGCGGACACCAGCCGCGCGAGACCGCGGTCGATGTTGCGATCATCGGGGCAGGTCCGGCTGGGCTTACCGCCGGCTACCTGCTGACCAAGCAGGGCCTGACCGTTGCGATCATCGAAAAGGATCCCACCTATGTCGGCGGGATCAGCCGTACGGTCGAACACGAAGGTTACCGCTTCGACATCGGCGGGCACCGCTTTTTCTCTAAAAGTCAGCAGGTTGTTGACCTGTGGAACGAGATCCTGCCCGACGATTTCATCCAGCGTCCGCGGATGAGCCGGATCTATTACGAGGGCAAGTTCTACTCGTATCCGCTGCGCGCCTTCGAAGCGCTGTGGAACCTCGGCGTGGTCCGCTCGGCCCTGTGCATGATCAGCTTTGCCAAGGCCAAGGCCTTCCCCAACAAGGCCGTGAAGAGCTTCGAGGACTGGACCGTGAACCAGTTCGGCCACAAGCTCTATTCGATCTTCTTCAAGACCTACACCGAGAAGGTCTGGGGCATGCCCTGCGACGAGATGAGCGCCGACTGGGCCGCCCAGCGGATCAAGGGCCTCTCGCTATGGGGCGCGGTGGTCGATGGACTGAAGCGCAGCCTGAACCTCAACAAGGCCCCCAACGACGGGATGCAGACCAAGACCTTGCTTGAAACCTTCCGCTATCCGCGGCTGGGCCCGGGCATGATGTGGGACGCTGCCCGCGACAAGATCGTGGCGACCGGCAAGGGCCAGGTGCTGATGGGCCATGGCCTGAAGCAGTTGGCCAGCGACAATGAAGGCGGCTGGCGGATGACCGCGACCGGTCCGGTCGGCGATGTCGCCGTGCGCGCGCGCCATGTCATCAGCTCGGCCCCGATGCGCGAGCTGGCAGCCCGCCTGCACCCGCTGCCGGCTACCAGTTTCAACGCCAAGCAGCTCAAGTACCGCGATTTCCTGACCGTGGCGCTGAAGATCCGCGCCGACGAGGACATGTTCCCGGACAACTGGATCTACATCCACGACAGCAAGGTAAAGGTCGGCCGGATCCAGAACTTCCGGTCCTGGTCGCCCGAAATGGTGCCCGATGCCGGCGTGGCCTGCGTCGGCCTCGAATACTTCTGCTTCGAAGGCGATGGCCTCTGGTCGATGCACGACGATGACCTGGTCGATCTTGCCACCCGCGAAATGGCCCAGCTTGGCCTGGTTTCCGCCGAACAGGTGATCGGCGGGGTCGTGGTGCGCCAGGAGAAGGCCTACCCGGTCTACGACGAGGACTATGCCGCCCATGTCGACGCCATGCGCCGCGAGCTGGAAGCCGCCTGGCCGACGCTGCACCTGGTCGGCCGCAACGGCATGCACCGCTACAACAATCAGGACCACGCGATGATGACCGCCATGCTGACGGTCGAGAACATCGTGGCGGGACAACGGATCTACGACACCTGGTGCGTCAACGAAGACGCCGAATATCACGAAGCCGGGGCCGAGGGGGCCGAGAAGGTCCTCGCCCCGGTCCGCACGGAACTCACCGATGACCAGCTCGCCGCGCTCGGTTCGCTCCGGGATGTTCCGCAGCCGTTGGGCGCCCAGCAAAAGGTCGCCTGAGATGAACGCCCTGATCGCGGCCGTGCAATCGAAACTTGGGGCAGGGCCGGCGACCAAGGGTGCCGACGCGCCCGCCAAGCCGGCCCGTCCGCCGATCCCGCGCGACGAGTGGCGGCATCTGGCCAACTGGCTGATGGTCTGGGTGGTATTGGCCAACGTGGGCTACATGCTGATGTGGATCATCGGCGCACCCCCGCGCCAGAGCGAAATCATGGCGATCGGGGTGATCGGGCTGATGGTGCGCACCCAGCTGCCCTGGGTTCAGGGCCTCGCCTTCGTGGCGGTCTCGCTCTACAGCCTGCTCAAATTCATCGCATCGCTATTCAATCTTGCGATCACTTCGCTGCTTTCCAGCTTCAAGTTTTTCCTTGAGCTCGATCCAGCTCAATCGATCGAGTATATCTCTGGCGGATTGGTAGTGATCCTGCTGTGCGGCGTGGCTTTCTGGGGGCTGCGCCGTCCGGCCCGCTTTGCCGATACCCGCCTGGTGCTGATCGCCGGGCTGCTGGTGATCTTGCTGTCGCTGCTCGACAATTGGATGAGCTTTGGCATGCGCGGTCATTACAACCGTCAGGCCGAGGCCGGCGCACCATTCGAATCCGCTCGCAGCAAGTCAGGCCTGCTGAGCGCGGCCCATGCCAATGGCCGCAACGTGATGGTGATCGTAGTCGAATCGCTGGGCCTGCCAGCCGGCAATCCCGATCTTCAGCGCCTGCTGTTTGCCCACTACAAGACCCCGGCGGTGTCCGCGAAGTTCAGCGTGAGCTTTGGCGACACGACCTACTACAACTCGACCACCGCCGCCGAAGTGCGCGAATTGTGCGGCCGCTGGGGCGATTACTATGACCTGCTGGAGGCCAAGGACAGCAGCTGCCTGCCCGCCATCATGGCGCGCAAGGGCTATGAAACCCGCGCCTATCACAGCTTCACCGGTGATTTCTTCGATCGCCGGACCTGGTATCCCAACATCGGCTTCCAGCACCGCACCTTTGCGCCGGAACTGATCGCTGGCGGTGCGCGCAACTGTGGCGGGGTATTCCCTGGCGCCTGCGATCGCGATGTGCCGCAGCAGCTGGCTGCGCAGCTGCGCGCCGCGACCAAGCCGCAGTTCATCTACTGGCTGACGGTCAATTCGCACCTGCCGGTGCCGCCGGGCATGAACCTCGATGTCGACCAGTGCGGCAAGCTCTCGCCCACCCTGGCCGCCAAGTTCCCGATGATCTGCCGTCAGGCATCGCTGTGGGACCAGCTTGACGCCGCAATCGTCAAGGAGATCACCACATCCGATTTCCCGCCGACCGATATCCTGATCGTTGGCGATCACATGCCGCCCTATTTCGATCGCAACCACCGCGTCCAGTTTGCCCCGGACCGGGTGCCCTGGATGATGCTGCGCTGGAAGGGCGATGCCAAGGCCGCCGCGCCGCAGGTCGCCATGGCGGCCCTCGCCAAGTGACC
>JBEGOD010000049.1:0-7944 GCA_041182185.1 Pseudomonadota bacterium | reverse complement strand
GGCTGGGCCGGGGCCGCGATCGGCGCGGCCGCCACCCCGGTCCCGCGCGGCTCGATCCTGCCGACGAAGCGAAAGCCCTTGCCGTGGATCGTGCGGATCAGCCGCTGGTCCTTGCCATCATCGCCAATCGCCTTGCGGGCGGCCTTGATCCGGGCGGAGACGGCCGATTCCGAAACGATCCGCCCGTCCCAGATCCGCTCGATAATCTCATCCTTGCTCACCATCCGCTCGGCATTTTCGGCCAGCAGGATCAGCAGCGACAGGACCTGCGGCTCAACGTGGACCCGCTGCGCATGGCGGCGCAATTCGAACCGGGCACAGTCCAGTTCCAGCCCGTCGAACGCAAAGACTGACGGACCATGGCCGGACAAACTGGAACACCTTTGGCTGGAATGCGGAAAATCTTCACGGGAAGGTCAGGCATCTTCACGCCAAGGTCAAGCATCGCCGGCGGCGCGCGGCTATCCACCGGGCTGAGGAACGATTGACCCTTACCCCCTCAATAGGAGAATTACGATGCCCCTGGTTACCATCGACGTCATCAAGGACGTTTTCACGCCGGAACAGAAGAACGCGCTGATCCACAACGTTACCGAGGCGATGGTCGCCGTTGAAGGCGAAGCCATGCGCGGCGTCACCTGGGTGCGGATCATGGAAGTCGAACAGGGCGATTGGGCGATTGGCGGGCAGCGCCTGGCCGCCGCCGATATCCACGCCATGGCCGGCGCCGAGGCGGCCTGACCCACCAGCAAGGGAGTACCAGCCATGACCAATGCGATTGAAGTGCGTCGGTTCGACAAGCCCGACGACATGCTCGACATGCAGGCCGCCGGCGGCATCAAGATCATTGGCATGGCCAGTACCGGCACGACCGGGATGCACGCGGTGTTCGAGCCGGGCTGGACCTGGGACAAGGATGAAAAGCCGCTGCTGGGCCACCCGGATTCCTGCCCGATGCACCACACCGGTTACTGCATCACCGGCACGCTGGTGGTGCGGATGATCGACAGCGGCCAGGAAACCGCGATCGTCCCGGGCGATTTCTTCGAGATCCCGCCCGGCCACGACGCCTATGTCAAAGGCGACCAGCGGGTCGAACTGATCCTGTTCGCCGCGGCCGAGCACACGCACTGATCGGGCGGCGGGCCACCAGCCTGCCGCCCCATCCCGCTGCCGGCGCCGGTCACCAGCACCACCTTGCCCGCCACAATGCGGCGCAATACGGCATTTTCGCGCACGCCAGATCCTCCCGCACGATCCCCGCCGCTGACTGTGCGGCGCGGATCCCGCCGGTCGAGGGCCAAGTGCAAAACACGCAAGTTGATAAAACCCATGCGCAGAGCGTCTATGGGGCGAGGCTGCATTAAAGCCCCGCCGCCGGCGCGCGGGCGCGGGAATGGACGGGGCGGGATGGAGCGGGTGCGGCATGGCGGGTCCTGGCGGGTGGAGGAGGACCGGCGAGTTTAGCGGGAATGGGGAGTGTAGGAAAATTGGGCGATCTCACGCCGATTCAGGCGCTCACCACTTCCCCCCAGTATCCTCGACCGCCTTCAGCAAGGCGCGCTTCGATGCGGTGCGGTTGCGGCCGGAATTGCTGGCTACCTCAACCTCACCCACAACCGCGCGGCGGCGCTCGATCACCGCGCCCAAGGCGTCAAGCGTCACTGCGCCGCGCTTGGTCTTCAAGGTCTTGAACGCCATAACTGCCACCGGTCTCTTCGCGGATGCAGCATCAAAAAAACACACGATCAATAGTAGAGTGAAGCCTAACCGCTTGAGTAACTGTGGCCAAATCGTCGATAGCTATTGCTCGATCCGTGCGATCGCATAAATTAGGCTTATGACAACGCCCACTTTTTCGGCCTTTTTGATCCACCCGGCTAAGGGCAATGACTCAGCACCGGAGATCGTTGGGAATCTCGTTCCTGGATCTGGCAAGCTGTTTGATATGCTTAGTGCTATCTTTCACGCCAAGCCTGATGGACGAGATTTTGAAGTCACGTTTGATCCAAACGATGACGGCTCTCAGCAAAATGATTGTAGAGATTTATTTCTGGCCGCCACATCGTCACCAGGCTTAGCCACAGCTACACCTATTGCAAAGAGACTACAGCTGGTTACTGATAACAGATCAGGTATCGGACTCCTGTTCGTTATGGTTGGGCAGCACGGAACTAAAAATCGCATCGTCGTTTCAAGATTTCCTGCGAATGAAGCCATCCTAGCTGAGGTTGACGAGAGTGGATTGGATGTTGCTTATCTTGAGAGAGTTTTCATCAAAAAAACTTCATCTTATAAGGCTGTGATTTTCAGTGACGAAGACCCGCAAAGCGGATTTTGGAAAGGATCAGCAACTGATCGTCAGGCGGGCGGTGAAGCTGAGAATATCTCAAGTTATTGGCTACATGATTTCTTGAACGCTGATTTTGCGGAAACTCCTAAAGCAGCGACAAAAAGGCTTGCTGAAGCGCTTAAAAAGGCAATGCGGGCAAATCCGTCCATTGACGTTAAATCTGAAATTGCCGCATCTATATCCTTAGCCCCAGCCGTGTTTGCACATAAAACTATATCGGCCGAACAATACTGCGATCATTTTGGCTTCAGTAAAAACACGAAAGATTCAATTATCGTTCAAATGGCGAAGCCTGGACTATTTGAGAAAGTCTTTCAATTCGATCGCGGTGAGTTCATTAAGAAGGTGGCCGTCCGAATTGTTGAGATGGACAGTGGCGCCATGCTTAGCGCCCCGAGCGATCAATTCGCGAAGGTATTCGAAGTAAAGCAAGTTTCAGATGGTGTATTTTAATATTCGACAAAAGGAAAAATAAGAGACCAGAAGGTGGCGAAATCACTGTGAGCGATCTTAAGGATCTGTATGAGAATCGATATGAAACGATTCTAAAAACCGCCGCAGAGGATTTAGCTCGGCACCTTGCGTCAATTTTTGAAGATCAAAAGCGAATCGACAGGATATCCTCTCGCGCTAAGGACCCAAAAAGCTTTATAAAGAAAGCATCGAAAGTCGATCCAGACGGAAATCCAAAATACACAAATCCGATTACTGAAATACAAGATCAAATAGGGGCGAGAATAATCGTTTTTTACACTTCTGATCTTGAGTCTACGAAAAATTTAATTGAGGAATATCTTAGGCCTATTGAGATAAAATCAAAGCATCCGGTTTCAGATGATGCATTTTGATACACCGGAGAGCATTTTATTTTATTTTACCCTGACGAACTAAAGAAGGAAGGAATCGAAGATCGTTACCCTGAATTCTTCGAATTACAGATAAAAACTCTATTTCAGCACGCTTGGTCCGAAGCGTATCATGATATCGGGTACAAAGCCACGCGTCCGCTAACGCCTATCGAGTCTCGACAGATGGCGTTTTCGGCCGCGCAGGCCTGGGGCGCAGATAGAGTCTTTTTCGAGTTAGCAAGCTCCCTGATATCGCCTGCCGACAACGACGAAGCGTAACCCCATTGCGGAACAAACCGCAAACCCCCATACTCTCCCAATGTCCCAGCTCATCATCCGCCGCGGCCTGGCAGAGCCCGATACTTCGGGCAATTTCGTGCCGCACAAGCCGGCGCGGCCGGAGAAGGCGGAGGGCGGGCGGCCCTTTAAAATCGTGTCCGAATACCAGCCGGCCGGGGACCAGCCGACCGCGATTGCGGACCTGGTCGCGGGCATCCGGGCGGATGACCAGACCCAGGTGCTGCTGGGGGTAACCGGCAGCGGCAAGACCTTTACCATGGCGCAGGTGATCGAGGCGACGCAGCGCCCGGCGCTGATCCTGGCCCCCAACAAGATCCTGGCCGCGCAGCTCTATGGCGAGATGAAGAGCTTCTTCCCCGAGAACGCGGTGGAGTACTTCGTTTCCTATTACGACTACTACCAGCCCGAGGCCTATGTCCCGCGCAGCGATACCTATATCGAGAAGGAATCGAGCGTAAACGAGGCGATTGACCGGATGCGCCATTCGGCCACCCGATCGCTGCTGGAACGCGATGACGTGATCATCGTCGCCTCGGTTTCGTGCATCTATGGCATCGGCTCGGTCGAGACCTATTCGGCCATGATCTTTGACCTGAAGGTGGGATCGAGCGAGGACCAGCGCGAGATCATCCGCAAGCTGGTGGCCCTGCAATACAAGCGCAATGACGCGGCGTTCCAGCGCGGCACCTTTCGCGTGCGCGGCGACAACCTGGAGCTTTATCCCAGCCACCTGGAAGACACGGCCTGGCGGATCAGCTTTTTCGGGGACGAGATCGAGGCGATCGTCGAGTTCGATCCGCTGACCGGCAAGCCGGGCGAAAAGCTGGCTTCGGTGCGGATCTATGCCAATTCGCACTATGTCACGCCGGGTCCGACGATGAAGCAGGCGGCCGACGCGATCCGCTTTGAATTGACCGAGCGGCTGAAGGAGCTGGAGGCGGAAGGGAAACTGCTGGAGGCCCAGCGGCTGGAGCAGCGCACCAATTTCGACCTGGAGATGATCGCCGCGACCGGCTCTTGCGCGGGGATCGAGAACTACTCCCGCTTCCTGACCGGCCGCCTGCCGGGCGAGCCGCCGCCGACGCTGTTCGAATACCTGCCGGAAAACGCCCTGCTGTTCGTCGATGAAAGCCACCAGACCATCTCGCAGATCGGCGCGATGAGCAAAGGCGATCACCGCCGCAAGATTACGCTCGCCGAATACGGCTTTCGCCTGCCGAGCTGCATCGACAACCGCCCGCTGCGCTTCAACGAGTGGGACGCGATGCGCCCGCAAACCGTGGCCGTTTCCGCCACGCCCGGCAGCTGGGAAATGGAGCAATCGGGCGGCGTGTTCGCCGAACAGGTGATCCGCCCGACCGGCCTGATCGACCCGCCGGTGGAAATCCGCCCGATCGAGGACCAGGTGCAGGATTGCATCGAGGAATGCCGCAAAACCGCCCTGGCGGGCTATCGCACCCTCGTCACCACCCTGACCAAGCGGATGGCCGAGGACCTGACCGAGTTCATGCACGAGGCGGGCCTGCGGGTGCGCTACATGCATTCCGACGTCGAGACGCTGGAGCGGATCGAGCTGATCCGCGACCTGCGCCTGGGGGTCTATGACGTGCTGGTCGGGATCAACCTGCTGCGCGAGGGCCTGGACATCCCCGAATGCGGGCTGGTGGCGATCCTCGATGCCGACAAGGAAGGGTTCCTGCGTTCGGAAACGTCCCTGATCCAGACCATCGGCCGCGCGGCGCGCAACGTGGATGGCCGCGTGATCCTCTATGCCGACCGGATGACCGGCTCGATGGAGCGCGCCATCGCCGAAACCGACCGCCGCCGCGAAAAGCAGCGCGCCTATAATACGCTCCACGGGATCACGCCCGAAAGCATCAAGCGCGACATCCACAACATCGTTGCCGATACCGCCAGCCGCGATGGGGTGCTGGTCGAGCTGGAAGACGACGGGATCAACAACCTCGTCGGCCACAACCTGCGCGGCTATATCGAGGAGCTGGAAGGCCGCATGCGCGCCGCCGCCGCCGACCTGGAATTCGAGGAAGCCGGCCGCCTGCGCGACGAGATCAGGCGACTGGAAGCGACCGAGCTGGGCCTGCCCGAAGGCGAGCGGAAAGCGCCCATCGTCGGCCGCAGCAACGAGGGCAAGCCGGGGACGCGCAAGACCCGCTTCGGGAAAAAACAGCAGAAGTGGGGGCGCTAGGCCCCTCGCCAGGCTAGACTTTTCCGAACTTGCCTTCGAACCCGGCAGTATCCCCGGCGGCGAGGAACTTGGCCTGTTCGACCCAGTTGTCCTTGGCCGGACGGCCGGCAAAGGCACCCAGCTTGCTGTCAAGTTCGGCCAGGTCGGCCTCGGTCATGGCGGCGATCTGGGCGAAAGTGGTGATGCCGAGGTCCGGCAGCAGCTTCTGGAGCTTTGGCCCGAGGCCCTTGATGCGGGACAGGTCGTCCGGCGCGGCGGGTGCAGCGGCGGGCTTAGGTGCGGCCTTGGTTTCAGCCTTGGGTTTCGGCGCAGCCTTGGGCTTGGGCTCGGCCTTTGCCGCGGGCTCAGCCTTGGGCTTCGGTTCGGCTTTGGGTTTGGGGGCAGCCTTGGGCTTGGGCGCAGCTTCGACCACCGGCGCAGGCGCAGGCGCAGCGACGGGGACCGGCTCCGGCGCGGGCGGCGGCGCAACGATCACTGGCGCTTCGATCTTGGCAGCCGGGGGCGCATCGATCAGCGCCTGGTTGCGCGCGGCGGGGGCGGCGCCCTCGTCCAGCACGTCGGGCTTGTAGCTGCGCTCGCGCGGGGTGCTGGCGCGGCCGAACAGGTACCAGACCAGCAGCAGGCCAAAGACCAGCGCGCCGGCGAAAATCAGCAGGTTGGGATTGGACAGATCGATCATTGCTTGCCTTCCTGTGCGGTGTCAGGTGCGCCGCCCACGTTCTTGCGGAACAGCACGCGGTCTTCGGGGCCGAAGCCCCTGTGCCAGATCACAAAGCCATATGTGAAGAGGATTGCGGGCAGGCCCAGCGCCAGCTCGGCCCATTCGGGCAGGAACCGCGTTGCCGACCAGCCCACCAGCACCGCCGGAGCCACCGCCCAGACCAGCGGCCAGCGGAACGGGTTGACCGGGGCCTTGAGGATCCGCCCCAGCAGCCAGCCCTTGGCCAGCGAGGCAAAGCCCAGCGCCAGCAGCAGCGCGCCGGCTGCGGCAGCGGCGGCGAACTTGTCGCCCAGCTCGTAGTGCCGCACCAGCAGGATCCCGCCGACCGTCAACAGCGCCTGAAAGGCAATGGTCGCCAGCGAGAGCCACAGGTTCTTGAGCCGCGCGACATAGACCAGCGCCGCCTCGCTCACCACGGCCGTGGCAGCGACAACCTCGGCCATCAGCAGGAAGGTCAGCGCGCCGGTGCCGCCAACGAATTGCGGCCCGATCAGGCCCATCACCGCCTCGCCCGGAATGGCCAGCGCGAGCGCAATTCCGGCCTGGGCGGCGATGATCCAGAAGCCGACCTGGTTGACCTGCGCCGCGATCGCCGCGTGGTTGCCATCGCGCAGGTTGCGGGTGATCACCGGGCCCAGGATCGGCTCGAAGCTGGTCTTGAGCTTCTGCGGCAGCGAGGCAACCTGCTGCGCGGCGTAATAGACCCCGACCGCAACCGGCGAGGTAAAGAAGCCGAGCAGCGCGATGTCGAGCTTGCGGGTGCCCCATTCGACCATGTCCGCCCCCGCCAGCGGCGCGGAGAGCAGCGCCAGCTTGCCCAGCCGGAGCGGATGCGGGTGCCACTGGCGCGGCAGGCCGAAGGTCCGCAGCAGCGGCCAGAGCGCTACAGCCAGGGCCGCGATCTTGGCCAGGATGAACGACAGCGCCAGCCCGGCCACGGGCAGGATGAACAGGAAGCCGACCGCCGCCAGCGTCTGCACCCACGGCTCAACCAGCGAGCGCGCCCGCACCGTCGCCGCAATGTTGTAGCGATAGGCCAGCGCAGCCAGGGCAATGTCGGTCAGGGCATTGGCGACAATCGCCAGCGGCAGCAGCCGGTCCCATTCATTGTAGTGTCCGCTCGGAAACATCGGCGCGGGGAACAGGTAAAGCAGCAGCGCCGCGCCCAGCGAAAGCAGCAGGGTCAGGGTCATCGCATCGGCGACGACGTGGACTTCCTCACGCGGGTCTTCGGACAGGCGCTGGGCCAGGCCGCGGCGCTGCCCCAGCACGCAGAGCTGGGCAATCAGCTCGACGATCACCAGCGCCGAAGCATAGCGCCCCAGTGCCTCGACCCCGTAGAACCGCCCGGCGATGAACAGGAATGGCGCCGTGCCGCCCAGCCGCAACACGAAGCCCAGGAAATTGGTGCGCCCTCCCTTGGCCAGGGCGGCAATGTCCTGATCGGGCGGCTGGGTCACGCGAGTTCGCCCTCGGCCCGGAGCGGCCGGGCGAGCAATTCGGCCACGACCTGCCG
>JBEGOD010000048.1:0-8754 GCA_041182185.1 Pseudomonadota bacterium | reverse complement strand
GTTCCATGCTAGCCGCGTCGATATTGAGGTTGAGCGCGTCCTTGGTCAGCCGCAGGCCCATCGGGCTGGTCAGCAACATTTCCCCGGCCAGTGCCAGCGCCTTGTCGAGCAGTTCATCGGCCGGGACGATCTCGCTCAGCAGCCCGCAAGCGGCAGCCTTTTCCGCGCTCATGAACTTGCCGGTCAGCAGGTATTCGCTCGCCACCGAACTGCCAACCAGCCGCGGCAGGAAATAGCTCGCCCCCATGTCGCAACCGCCGAGGCCGATCTTGATATAGGCCGCGTTCATCCTGAGGTCCGGCGCTCCGTAGCGCACGTCGGACGACAGCAGCAGCGAGAAACCGCCGCCGCAGGCCGGCCCCTGCGCACAGGCGATGATCGGTTGCGGGCACTTGCGCATCGCCTGCATCACCGCCGCGATCATCCGCTGGGTGCGCCACGATTGGTGGACCGGCCCGGCATCGGGATCGGGCGTCCACCCGCCCAGGTCCAGCCCGGCGCAAAACGCCCGCCCCTCGGCGCGCAATATCACAACGCGCACCGCCGGGCGCTGGACCAGCCCGGTGAAGTAATCGAGCAGCGTTTGGATCAGCGGCTCGTTCATCGTGTTGAGCTTGTCCGGCCGGTTCAGGCTGACCACCTCCACCGCCCCGCGATTGTCGATTCCGATCACTTCTTCGGCCATGTCCTCGCCCCTGCATCCGGTTTGAGTCCAGTTGACCGACCGTGCCCACCATGGCAAGGGCCTGCGCGCCCGAGCGGGTGTAGCTCAATGGTAGAGCAGCAGCTTCCCAAGCTGAATACGAGGGTTCGATTCCCTTCACCCGCTCCATTTTCCACCACCGCTGAAGTGTTCGCCGCTGGCTGCGGCCACGACCCGTAACCCGCGCAATAACGCGCAATAAATTGACTCCTGCCGACGGCTCTGCGAGCTTTCTCGTTGGAGGTGGGATTATGCTTGCTGCGCGATTCCTGGCGAAGCCTCTGGCGGTGTTGCTGCTGCTATTGTGCGCCCTGCCGCTTTCGGCCCAGCCGGTCGTCCAGCCCAAGATCGTGCTGCAGACCTTGCCAATTACGATCGACGTGGCCGCCTGGACTGCGGATGACCGCTATCTCCTGACTGCATCGGGGACCACCCGCGAATTCATTATCTGGGATGTCGAGCAACGCCTGGCTGTCGATCGGCTGCGGCTGCCGGCCGGCGGTGACAATCTGGGCGCGGAAGTCCTGCGCCTGATGCGAATGTCGCTCGCTCCCGATGGCCGGACCGCAACGGTTTCCGGCGTCATCGGTCGCAAGGAAGAGGGCGGCACCCAGGCCGGAAGGGTCTACACCGTGGACCTGGCCACCCGCCGCATAGCCATGGCCCAGGCCCCGGCACCGCCGGGCCAAACAGTGGAAGCAATGGGGCAGTGGTTGCTGGCAATCGGCGTGCTGACAACGAACGAGCCCGAACCGGAAATGTCCATGGCACAGGCGCTGGCGACCTTGCCGACGCTGCCGGGCTCGCGTTCCGGGCGCTATACGCTGCGCCGCTCGCAGTTCGGGTTCGAATTGCTGGAGCGCGGCCAGGTCGTGCCGTTCCAGTACAATTTCGTGAACGGGCTGCTCGATCATGCTGCCCTGGCGCCCGATGGCCGGCGGGTGGCGTTTATCCGCGAAGCCGACGACGAAGATCGCACCGTGGTGGAAATCTTTGACACCCTGACCGCCCGCTATGGTCGTCCGGCAGTGTTGAAGGGCGATTACGAGACGCTTGTCTGGTTGAACGATTCCGAGTTCTTCGCCTTTGCAGAAGAGGCCTGGTACACCGATCCCGACCCCGCCGACGTGGCCGGCGCACCGCCGCCATTGGTGGTGGTCGATGCCACGACCGGCACGGTCACCAGGACGATAGCACCGCGCTGTTTTCCGGTCAGTCTGGGCGATGGACTATTCGTCGGCGCGGGCCTGGCCAATTGCCGCAGCGGTGTCGGCAAGGATCGGGACCTGGCCGTCTACGATCCGAACAGCAACACGTGGGTTCCGGTCGGGCTCAAATTGCAGGATGGCGAAAGGATCAACCGTGTTGCCGCGCATCAGGCCAGCGGACGGTTTGCCTTCGCGACCCAGCGTGCCGACGGAACGGCTTCGATCCATGCCGGGGATACCCGCGATGGCGACCTCGATCTCAGCCATGACCTGCCCGCGCCCTATGTCATCACCCAGATGCAATTTTCGCGCGATGGCGGGCAGGTCTATCTTGGTGCCAGCGGGACGACCTCGGCCTGGGACCTGCCCAGCAATACCATCAAGGACCTTGAGGCACGCGCCTGGCTGCCCAGCTTCTTTGCCAGCGACGGGCGCACCCTGGTGTTCGGCGGCCCCATGGAGGACACGCTGGCGCGGGCGGACCTGGCGACGGGGAAGGTCCTGCCGCCGCTTGACCTTGACCGGGCGATCGGGGGTGGGTTCCTGCCTAACCGGCCGCTGTTCTGGGCCACTTCGGTGATGGGCGTGCTGAAACTGTGGGACACGCGCGACTGGTCACCGCTGCTCACCACCCAATTCTTCGAACAGGGCAAGTTCCTGGCGATCGCGGGTGACGGCCGCTACGATACCAACCTCGGGCCGGATGCCGCGCAGTTTCGCTGGCTGGTCTCGGACGCGCCCTTCCAGTCGCTGCCCCCGCAGACCTTCATGCGCGACTATTTCGAGCCGCGCCTGTCGCAGCGGCTCACCGATTGCACCACGGCGCGTAATTGCGCTGCCGTGATGAAGCCGGTCACTTCAATCGCCGGCCTCAACCGCGCCTTGCCGCAAGCACGGATCGTTTCCGTGAAGCCCGGCGAAAAACCGGGCACGGTCGAGGTCGATTTTGAGCTGCGCGAGGGCGTAATCGGCGGGCGGCGCTCAGGCGTGTACAACCCGCGAATGTTCCTCAACAACCGGTTCGTGGGGCACACGCCCGACGAACCTTATGAAGTGACCGACACGCTGGACCAGTGGCGCAAGGTCAACCGCTTGCCCGATCCGGGCGAGGACGGGGTCTATCGCTATACCTTTGTCGAGAAAATCCCCACGACCGGGCCTGACCAGCTGACCTTCTCGGTCTATGCCTTCAACGAGGACCGGGTGAAGGGTGAAACCGCCAGCTTCACCTATACCCGGCCGCCCATGCCCCGGCGGACCCCGCGTGCTTTCGTGCTCAACATCGGGATCGACGACTATCACGAAGCGCGGCTGCAACTGAACTATGCCGTGGCCGACGCCCGGCTGATCGCCGACCGGTTGGTCCAGATACCTGGTTATGAAATGCACCATGCGATGCTGACTGGCCCCAAGGGTACGTCCGGCACCAAGGGCGCAGTCACGCGCGAAGCAATTGGCCTGGCGTTCGGGATCCTCGCCGGGTTCCCGCCCGGCCCCGATATCGCCAAATTGGCCGAGCTGGGGTTCGATGCTTCGCAGCTTGATAATGCAACCCCGGACGACATCGTCATCATTTCGTTTTCCGGGCACGGCTGGGCCGATCAGCGCGGCAATTTCTATCTGGTGCCCGAGGATGGAAAGTGGCTGGTGGGCGATCCGCTGCCCGATACCGACAGCCTGTTTTCCGCCGCCGACCTGACAATGTGGATGCGCGCGATCAAGGCGGGGGAAATCGCCTTCATCATCGATGCCTGCCATTCGGGCGCCAGTGTCGATTCGGGCGGCTTCAAGGCCGGCCCGATGGGGGACCCGGGGCTGGGGCAACTGGCGTTCGACAAGGGCATCCGCATTCTCGCCGCGACCCAGGCCAACGACGTCGCGCTGGAGAGCGCCAACCTCTCTCAGGGCCTGCTCACCGCTGCGCTTGGCAAGGGGCTGACGCCGCAAGGCGGGCCGGCCGATCTGAATGGCGATCGCAAGATCACGCTGGATGAATGGCTGCGCTATGCGGTGCAGGAACTGCCGCGCATTGCCCAGGGTGCCGGCACGGCCCGCGGCTTTACCATCACCCAGCGGCCCGGCACCGCCGCCGCCAAGCCGGCGGTGCAGGAACCGGCGCTGTTTGACTTTACCAATGCGGCCAGCCCGGTCGTGCTGCGGGGGCAATGATGAAACGTCCAGTCCTTGGCGCGGTGCTCACCGCCCTTTTGACCATTGGGGCCAGTCCGGCCCATGCCGAAATCCGCGCGGTCTTTGTAGGGATCGACAAGTACCTCTATTCGCGGGCCAACCCGGCGACGCCCGAAGCCAAATTCCGCGATCTCGCCGGCGCGGTGCGCGATGTCGGCACGATCAAGGCGGCTCTGCGCCGGGCCTATGCCCTTGATCTTGACCGCGAGACGCCGGGCAATTGCCAGTCCGCCAACCGGATCTCGATCACGCTGACCGACACCTGCGCCACCAAGGCGGCAATCCTGGCGGCGTGGCGTCAGCAGATCGCTGTCTCGCGCCCGGGCGATACGGTGGTGTTCTATTTTGCCGGCCACGGCTCGCGCTTTACCGAGGCGCAGGGGTCAGAACAGGCGAGCGGGTTCAATTCGACGATCATGGCGACCGACGCGCGCCAGCCCGGTGCCAGCACCCCGGCCGACATCCTCGACCGTGAGATCCGGGTCATCATCGATCGCGCCACGGCTGCCGGGGTGCGCGTGGTGACGATCTTCGATTCGTGCAATTCCGGCACCGCAACCCGCAGCCTGGAGGGCGAGGCGCGAACCGCCCCGCCGCTGGTGGTTGACCGGATCGAGCCGGTCCAGGATTCGCCGATCGAGGGCAACCTTGGGGCTTACCGGGTCCACCTGGCCGGGGCGCAGGACGGGCAGGAAGCCTTTGAGACCGGCGGCGTCGGTACGCGCGGCGGGGTCTTTACCGCTGCGCTGTCCAAGGCGCTGATCGAGCTGCCGGGGGCAAGCTTTGCCGATCTGGCCGTTGCCGCGCGCACCTCCATGGGCTCCTCGCGCCAGCAACCCCACGCCGAGGGCGCCCTGCGCGCGACGCTGGGGGGCGACGAAGTGCGGGCGGCGCTGTTCGATGCCGTGCGCAGCGGTGACGGGATCGTGCTGGCCGGCGGCACGCTGACCGGGGTAACCGCCGGGTCGCGCTTTGTGCTCTATCCCAGCGTCAGCGCCGCCCTGCCCGGCACTACCCGCCCGCTCGCCACTGCGACGGTCGCCTCGGTCGAAGCCGGATTGGCCCAGCTGACGCTCGATGCCCCGGCCGAGCTGCCCGGACGACTGGTCGCGCGCGAGCTGTCGCACCGCTTCACTGCGCCGGTCGGGATTGCCGTGCGCGGCAGCAGCGCCGCGCTGAGCAGCGCGCTCGCGGGGATTCCCCAGGCCCGGCCAACCGCCCGCCCACAGATCGTGATCGTGCCCGGGACCGACGCGACGTTGCTCCAGTCGCCGCGCGGCGCTTTGATCGCCCGTCTGCCCGGGCCCGAAGACCCGGCCTTCCCCTTCCTGCTTGACCGCGCGCTGGCCAAGGTGGCGCGCGTCAATGCCCTGGTGGCATTGGCGGCCCCGGCGCGGGCCGGCCAGCTGAACTTCTGCATCCGCAACATGAGCGACGATTTCGACCCGGCCTATTGCCCGCCGGTCCCCGCGGGCGGGCGGGTGCTGGTGCTGAACGAGGCGGCGATCATTTCCGCCACCAACCAGGCGGCCGGGCCGCGCTTTCTCTATGTCCTGGGGGTCGATCCGGAATTCGGAATCTCGCTGCTGCTTCCGCCAGGTGGCGCGATCGACCAGGCAATCGAGAGCGGACTGCCGCTGCGGGTCCCGGAAGGGCAGGATATCAAGCCGAATGCGCCGGGCACCTACCGGTTCGTCACCCTGTCCACCGATGCGGCGATCAATGCCCAGGCGCTGGAGCAGACCGGCCTGGGTACGGTCGACCTTGAGGCCTGCCTGACCGCGCTCACCCGCACGGCCTGCGAAGCCGCCGCCGCCAAGCGCGATGCGGCCATGCCCCGGGTCAATGCATGGGGCGCAACCTTGTCCATCGCGGAGGTGAAATGAAGCAGCTTGTTACCTTGCTGGCGCTTTGCGCCGCACTGCCTGTCCAGGCCCAGAACACAGTACCGGATCCTGCCCCACCTCCGCCAGTCGAAGACCCTGCACCGCCAACCGAGGGCGATGATGGCGGCCGGATCGTGGGCGGGCAGGTGGCCCTGGCCGGGACTGTGCCCTGGCAGGTTGAAATCGTCACCACCGCCCCGATCACCGATGCCGATCTGGCCCCGGATCGCGCACTGGGCATCAAGCGTTCGGCCTGGGAGATCCAGCACCTGTGCGGCGGCGCGCTGATCGAGCCGGGCTGGGTGCTGACCGCCGCGCATTGCTTTGTCGACAAGAACAACAATTTACGCCGGCTGGCCGAGCGCAGCGTTGCGTTGGGCGCACAGGATCTGCGCTTTGCCACGCCGATGCGGATCGAACGGGTAGCCGTATTCGCCAGCTACAACCGCACCGGCAGCAAGAAGAACGACGTCGCCCTGTTGCGGATCGAGCCGATCCCCGGCCAGACCAATCCAGCGGTGGTGGCGCAAGCCAAGCCGATCCGGATCCTGGGGACGCGCCCGACCGATCGGCCGCTGGCGCTGCAGGACCGGGTCACGGTCACTGGCTGGGGCATCACCGGCGCGCACGAGGATGGTGATGTCCGCGATCTGGCCAGACGCCCGCTGCGCCAGTCGCCCGAGTTGCTGGAGGTCGGCTTACAGGTGAAGCCGCAAGCCGAATGCCGCGACAAGGTGGCCGGAGCGGCTACGCGCGGTGGGTTGGGGGCAGGAGTTATCTGTGCCGGAGCCGGTGCGAACGAAAACAAGGACAGCTGTTCGGGCGACAGTGGCGGCCCGATGACCAAGGTCCAAGGCCGTGAGCGGCTGCTGGTCGGGCTGGTTTCCTGGGGCGTCGGCTGCGGCATCCAGGGCCGCCCCGGACTTTACGCCAACGTTACCGATCCCACGATCCTCAATTGGATCAAACGGGCAATGGCCAGCGCGCCACCCGGCAAGGTGGCGCGCGTCAAATAGGCCTTAGTTTTCGTTCGAGCTGCGATCGGTGCTCGCCCGATCGGTGCTCGCCCGATCTGTGCTCGCCCGATCGGCACCATCGCCAGCCTTGGCTTCATCAGTCGCGGTGGCGGCGGCATCATCGGCAACCGTCCCGGTGGCGGCGTCGGTCGCGGCGGCTTCGGTGGTTGCAGCTTCGGTGGTTGCGGCTTCGGTGGTTGCGGCTTCGGTCGTTGCCTCGGCAGCCGGCTCTTCGGCCTTTTGGCAGGCAGTCAGGGTAAGCAGAGCCGCGGCTGCGGCGAATGTAATCTTGCGCATCGTATCGTCCCCTCGGTTGCGATGGGCAAAACTACGCATAGCCCAGCATCTTAAGCAATCGCAAAAATTCAGGCTCCTGCCGCAGCGGATCGAGGAACGGATCGTTGCGGATGAAGATCAGCCCGGCATCGCTCTGTGCCCGGGCCCGCGCCAGCGTGGCCAGCGCTTCGGCTGGCTTGTTCCACTGCGCCAGAACCTGGGCCTGCTGGTATAGCGCGATATCGCCAAACTCACTCACCAGACGACCGAACAGCCGCTCCGCATCGGCTGCGCGGTTCTGGCGCAGCGCGACCACGGCCTGTCCCGGCAGACCGACCACCAGCGAAGGTTCGCGCTCGAACGCGATCCGTGCCTCGTCCAGTCGGTTCAGGAATAGCAGGCACGAGCCCTTGACCGAATTGGCCGTGCCCATTTTGGGGTTGAGCTCCAACGCCCGGTCAAGCGGCGGGATCGCATCGGCATAGCGGCGCGCGGCAAAGGCTACCTGACCTTGCTGGCGATAGGTACGGGGGTTGAGCCGATCAAGCACGATCGCCCGGTCCATGGCACTGGTAGCTTCGTTGAACCGGCCGGTCCGGGCGCAGAACAGGGCATAGCGCGTCAACACGTCGGCATCGCCGGCACCCAACTCGACCGAGCGGTCATAGGGCCCGCGGGCGGCTTTCCAGTCCAACAGGCCGTTGTGCAGCACAAAACCGAGCGCGGAAAAAGCCTGGGCCAGCTTGGGCGCCAGTTCGGTCGCGCGGCGAGCCGCGGCGGTGGCAGTCTGGAACAGGGCCGGTCGCTGCCCGGCCGGAACATACTGGTTGGCGATCACCGCCAGCGCCAGGGCGCGCGCCGCATGGGCCGCGCCATATTTGCCGTCCAGCGCAATCGCCTCTTCAAACCGGGCCAGGGCGGCCCGGTCGGTCGCCTCATTGGCGGCCTGATCGAACAGGTCCTTGCCGCGCAGGAAGGCATCATAGGCGGCGACATCCTTGGTCCCGCCTACCTCGGCCGGCTTGGGCGCACTGCCGCTGGATACCCGTGCGGTGAGCGCCGCGGTGACCGCCTCGGCAATCTCGTCCTGCACGGCAAAGACATTGGTCAGCGGTCGCTCAAAGCTTTGGCTCCATTGGCTGAAGCCGGTGCGGCCATCGATCAGCTCGGCCGAAATGCGCACCGAATCCGCCGATTTGCGGACGTTTCCATCAAGCAGATAAGCCACGCCCAGCTTGCGCGACATGGCCTTGGCATCCTCGCCCCGGTCGCGGAACTGGTTGGACGAGGCCTGGGCAGCGACTTGCAGCAAGGCATTGCGGGCCAGTTCCGCGCGCACTTCGGCGGCCAGCCCGTCCGAGAAATAGGCCTGCTCCGGATCGCCACTCAGATTGACGAACGGCAGCACGGCCACGCTGTTGGCGCCCGCGCCCGAAGTGCCGATCAGCCCGGCCCACCAGGCCCCGGCCCCAGCC
>JBEGOD010000047.1:0-12258 GCA_041182185.1 Pseudomonadota bacterium | reverse complement strand
GGTGGGGCGGGTCCTGCCACAGGTTTTCTGTGCAATTACAAGAACAAATGCACGAAGCCATGACGTCATCCGCGCCAACCTGCATCGTTCGCCGCTATTCTCCGGGGCGATCGGGGCGCAGGGTCCGCGCTATTGTCCGTCGATCGAGGACAAGATCCACCGCTTCGGCGATCGTGATGGGCACCAGGTCTTCCTTGAGCCCGAAGGCCTGGATACCCACCTGGTCTATCCCAATGGCATCTCCACCTCGCTGCCAGCGGATGTGCAGCTGGATATGCTGCGGACCATGGAGGGTTTGGAACAGGTCGAGATGGTCGTGCCGGGCTATGCGGTAGAATACGATCATATCGATCCGCGCGCGCTGCGACCGAGTCTGGAACTGCGCGACATCCCAGGGCTCTATTGTGCCGGCCAGATCAATGGCACAACCGGGTACGAAGAAGCCGCCGCACAAGGCTTGGTCGCAGGCATGTCAGCTGCGGCCGAAGTGCTCGGCCGCGCGCCGATCGCGCTCGATCGCGCCAATAGCTACATGGCGGTGATGATCGACGACCTGACCCTCCATGGGGTGAGTGAGCCATACCGCATGCTGACTGCACGCGCTGAATATCGGCTGCGCCTTCGCGCCAACAACGCGACAAGCCGGCTCACACCCCTGGCGCTTGCTGCGGGCTGTGTCGGGCCTGAGCGAACGGAATGGTTTGCCCGCCGTGAGGCGGCACGGGTACAGTTGAATCAGGCGCTGGACGGGACTGCCACTGGCCATGAACTGGCTGTGGCCGGTTTGCCGGTAAGGGCGGATGTTGGCCGCCTGCCGCTGCGAGAGTGGCTGCGATTCTCCGGCGTTAAGATGCCCGGCCTGGCGCCCTGGCTGGGTGCCAATCCAGGTGGGTATCCGGACCTAGCCGCCGAGCTGGCTGAGGATGCCGCCTATGCGCCCTATCTGGCGCGGCAGGACAGCGAGCTGGCTGACCTGCGGGCCGGTGAGGCTTTGCCGCTTGGTGATGACTTTCCCTATGCTGCAATCCCGGGGCTTTCCCGTGAGATGGTGGAACGGCTCAGCAAGGCCCGCCCGGCGACGCTCGCAGCTGCTGGGCGTTTACCGGGGATTACTCCCGCGGCCCTGGCGGCCTTGCTGGTCCATGCCCGGCGCCGCGCGGACCTTGCCGCATGATCGCCAGTGAAGCGCAGGCGCGCGCCTGGTTGGCGGCGCTGCCGGAATGGGATGCCACGGCAGCGGCGCGCATTGAGCAGCTGATTGCGCTGTTGGTCGAGGAGAATGGCCGGCAGAACCTCGTCGCGGCTGCCAGCCTGGCCCAGGTTTGGCAGCGACATGTCGTCGATTCTGCGCAATTGCTTGCCCATGTTCCACGTGAAACATCCTCGCCGTGGCTGGACTTGGGGACTGGCGCCGGCTTTCCCGGATTGGTGATCGCCGCGCTTCGCCCGGAGTGCGAGATGGTCATGGTCGAATCGCGGGGGCGGCGGGTCGACTGGCTCGAACGGGCGCGACTCGCCATGGGCCTGGATCGGGCAAAGGTGGTTGGTGCGCGGCTCGAGCTGGTCGAGACTCGTCCATTCCGCGTCATTTCGGCACGGGCCTTCGCTCCACTCGTCCGATTGCTCGACCTATCCGCACGCTTTTCCACAAAGGACACGTTGTACCTGTTGCCGAAGGGGCGGTCGGCACAGCAGGAACTGTTAGAGCTTACGGGCTGGAATCACATGTTCCACGTGGAACAGTCGCTGACCGACTCTGAAGCTGGGGTCATCATTGGCCACCTGCTGGGCAAAAAGGGGAGAAAATCGTGATTCGCATGGCGATCGCTAACCAGAAGGGCGGGGTGGGCAAGACCACCACGGCGATCAACCTTGCGACCGCGCTCGCCGCAACCGGCTCGAAGGTGCTGCTGGTCGATCTCGACCCACAGGGCAACGCTTCGACCGGGATCGGGATCGGCACCAACGATCGCGAACGCTCGACTTATGACCTGCTGGTCGATCAGATGGCGCTCAGCGAATGTGTTATCCCAACAAGGATCCCCGGCCTCGATATCGTGCCAGCCACAGTCGATCTCTCCGGTGCCGAAGTTGAGCTGGTCTCGGTGGAAAACCGCACAGGCAGGCTGCGCCAGGCGCTCTCAACCGATACCGGGCACGACATTTGCCTGATCGATTGTCCGCCATCGCTCGGCCTGTTGACGCTCAATGCCCTTTGCGCTGCCGATACGCTGCTGGTGCCGCTGCAGTGCGAGTTTTTCGCGCTCGAGGGGCTTAGCCAGTTGCTTCAGACGGTTGAGCGGGTGCAGCAGCGCTTCAATCCCGATCTCGGCATCATCGGCGTGGCGCTGACGATGTTTGATCGCCGCAACCGCCTGACCGATCAGGTGGCGGACGATGTCCGCTCTTGCCTGGGCCCGCTGGTGTTCGAATCGGTGATCCCGCGTAATGTCCGCCTGTCCGAAGCGCCCAGCCATGGCTTGCCAGCGCTGGTCTATGATCATTCCTGCGCGGGAAGCCGCGCTTACATCGCCTTGGCGCGCGAAGTAATTGGCCGCCTGCCCGAGTCGAGGAAAGCTGCATGAGCGACGACAACACCACCAGCACTGCCCCGCAGGTCTCGGCAAAGAAGCGGCCGCTCGCGCTTGGGCGCGGGCTTGGCGCTCTGCTCGGCGAAACTCGCCGCGAAGAGCCCCTTGTCAATCCAGCCACGCTTTCGGCCGCTCCTGGCGCAGCGGCACCCAAGGATGGCCTGGCGCTGCTGGCAGTGGCCTCGATTGTCCCGCATCCCGGCCAGCCGCGCCGACAATTCGATGAAGCGGCGCTTGATGAGCTGGCCGCTTCGATCGCCGCGCGCGGTGTGATCCAGCCAGTGATCGTGACGCCGCACGGGGCAGGGCAGTGGCGCCTGGTGGCTGGTGAGCGCCGCTGGCGCGCCGCGCAGCGGGCACAACTCCATGAAATTCCAGCAATTGTTCGCAATCTCGATGAGCGCGAGATCACGGCCCTGGCCCTGATCGAGAACCTTCAGCGCGAGGATCTCAATCCGATCGAAGAGGCGCGGGCCTATCACCGCCTCTCCGAGGATGAAGGCCTGACCCAGGCCGAGATCGCCAAGCTGGTCGATAAGAGCCGCAGCCACGTCGCCAACTTGCAGCGCCTCCTTGGCTTGCCGGAGAGCGTGATCGCGCTGGTCGAGGGCGGAAAACTGTCGATGGGCCATGCCCGTGCGCTGGTGGGAGTGGAGAACGCAGCGGAGCTGGCGGGCCAGGCCGTGGCAAAGCAATTATCTGTCCGCGAGGTTGAGCGCCTGGCCCGGCGCAAGGACGGGCCGAGCGCCCCGCGCCGTGCCCGCACTGAGCGTGACACTGCCAACTCAGCCGATATCGCAGCGGTTCAGGCGCACCTTGAAGAGTTCCTGGGTTTGTCGGTGCGAATCAACGCCGATGCCGATCCGCGATCGGGTGCGGTAACCATCCGCTACCGCACGCTCGACCAGCTTGACCTCATTTGTCAGCGCCTGACCGGCGGCGGTATCTAAGCGATCCGCTACTTCTGCGGGTTTTCACCTAGCCAAATCTTAACAACAGACCGTGATCGCTTAACCATACCGGAAAGTAATCCTACAACTCCGTGAAACTACAAGCATTCCTGCGAATGGGGGCCAACCGTCCATTCGGGCGGCGCATTCGCGCTGCAGGTTCGACTGCTTGGAAGGGATTACTAACACCATGCGCAATACGCTTCGCATCGCTCTCGTCGGCGCCGCTCTCAGCGCCGTTTCGTTTGCTTCGGCCGCTTCGGCCGCCACCTCGGCCACTGCCAACGCATCGGCCGAGGTGCTCAGCACGCTGACCCTCACCGCCGATTCGGCGCTGAACTTCGGCCAGATCGCTGCCAACACCGGTGGCACCGTCACCGTTAACGCCGATTCGACCGTTGCATCTTCGGGTACGCTGGTTTCGACCGGAACCCGTGCTCCGGCTGGCTTTACCGTCACCGGCACGCCGAGCGCCAATGTCGTCCTGACACTGCCGACTTCGGCAACGCTGACCCGCTCGGGCGGCACTGAAACGATGTTGATCGGCGGCTTCAACAGCAATCCGGTTGGTGCATTCCAGCTCGGCGGCACGGGTTCGGCCAGCTTCAGCGTTGGTGGCACCCTCGGTGTTGTTTCGGGCCAGGTTGCCGGTGTCTACAACGGCACCTTCAGCGTCTCGGTCGAATACCAATAAGCCATAGCGAACCCGGCTGCTGCAAAGCAGCCGCGGGGAGACCAGGGGCCGCATCCGCAATCGCGGATGCGGCCCTTTGCTTTGCCAGGCCGGGGCATGCTTAGCGGGAAATTAACCCTAATTCCCTAGACCCTAAGCAGAAGCCGCAGGTCCGATTGCAGGGCCCCGGCAAGAATCTAGCTGCTGCCGAGGGTTCGCCGCCAATGCCGTTCATCAGTTCAATCCGCCGATTTGCCTTGGGTTTCACCGCTCTGGCCGCGACGATCAGCACAGTGCCCGCGATTGCCCAGGGTGATCTGCTGGTCGCGCCGACCCGGGTGATCATCACCGGCGGCGGCAATGCCGAGGTCGTGCTCAGCAATATTGGCAGCCAGGCCGCGACTTACCGAATCGGTGTTGAGCTGCGGCGGATGGAACCCGACGGCGATTTTGCCGACGTGACCGAGGCTGAGGCCAGTGTCACCGAGAAGGCGGCGCTGGAAATGCTGCGTTACGCGCCCAAGCGGATTACCCTGCTCCCCGGCCAGCCCCAGGCGATTCGCCTGAGTGCCCGTCCGGCACCGGAACTCCCCGACGGTGAGTACCGCGTCCACATGAGCTTCCGCGCGGTCCCGCCGGCGCTTTCGCCCGAAGCCGCGCAGGAACAGGCAGCCGCGGGCCAACTCGCGATTCGCCTGACCCCGGTTTACGGCATCACCATTCCCGTCTTCATCCGCAAGGGCCGGCTTGAGGCTGGCGCGACGATCGCCAACCCGCGGTTGGGCGGTAATGCCTCCAGCAAATGGCTGGAGCTCGACATGCGCCGCACCGGCCAACGCTCGGTCTACGGTGAGATCCTGGGCAAGCGCGGCGGCGAGCAGGTCTTCCAGATCAAGGGCATCGCGATCTATCCGGAGGTCCAGGGCCGCACGGTCAAGATCCCGCTGAGCGCCGAGCAGATCGGCAAGCTCTCCGGCCCGATCCGCATCGAATACCGCGAACTCCCCGAAAATGGCGGCCAACTGATCGCCGAGATCACCTCGGTCGTGCGCTGAGCCGATGAAACCGAACGCGAGAAGCGAAAGCTGACGTCATGAGGGGCAACCTCCCACCGCTGCGCCATGTCGCCGCCCTGCTTGGGGCGGCGTTCGGCGTTGTGGGAGCCAGTGCCCCGGCGCACGCGCAAAGCTGGAGCGCGAACGACGACGATTCGCTGCTGCTCGAGCTACGCAGCGGTCAGTACCGCCTGGGCGAACCGCTGCGCGGTTATCAGACCCCCGCCGGTGTCTGCGTCGATTTTGCCGATCTGATCCAGGCGCTCGATCTGCCGGTGCGACTTGACAAGAAGTCGCGCCGCGCAACCGGGTGGCTGTTTGCGGAGGATCAGCGCTTCACCCTCGATCGCGATTCCGATACAGTACAAAACGTGAACGGAAGCCGGGTCGTCGGCCAGGATACGGTTTACGACACGCCCGAGGGCTGGTGCGTTGATCTCAAAGCCCTGTCCGGCTGGATGGGTGTGCGGTTCCGGGCGGACCTGTCGAACCTGGCGGTCGTGCTTGAATCCGATCGCAAGCTGCCGTTTCTTGAAGCGATCGAGCGCAAAAGTCGCGCCGCGCGACTTCGCGCTCCCAAATTCGCCGAATTCGACCTTGCCAAGCTGCCCCAGGCCCAGACCCCCTACAAGGGCTGGCGGATGCCCTCGATCGATGTCCAGATCCAGGGGCAGTGGACCCGCACCATGGGTGCGCGCGCTCAATTCGAAGCGCTGGCGTCAGGGGAGGCCCTGGGCCTCAGCTATACCGCGCGGCTCGCCGGCAGTACCGACAATGGCGCGGACTCGCTGCGGCTCAAGCTGTTCCGCAACGATCCCTCGGCCGAACTGCTCGGCCCGCTCAAGGCCACGCAGGTGGCCCTGGGCGACGTGGAATCGCTACGCGGGGCGCTGACCGCCCAGACCGCCTATGGTCGCGGGGCCTTCATCTCCAACCGCCCACTCAACCGGCCCGGCCGGTTCGGCGTGACTTCGCTCAGCGGGACGCTTCCCGCAGGTTGGGACGCCGAACTCTATCGCAACGGCGAATTGCGCGCCTATCAGGCCGATCGCGGCGATGGTCGCTACCGGTTCGACGATATTGAACTGCTGTGGGGTCAAAACGACTTCGAAGTGGTCCTCTATGGGCCGCAAGGGCAGATCAAGCGCGAGCGTAGCAGCGCGCCGGTCGGGATCGAAAGCCTGCCCGCCGGCAAGACCTGGTACTGGGCCGGAGTGGTCGATGCCGGGCGTGACCTGATCGACCTTTCAAAGACCTTTGCTGATCCCAATACCGGCTGGCGCTGGGGGGTCGGCGTGGAACGCGGGGTCGATCGACGAACTACGGCCGGCGTCGAATATCAGAGCGTGATGTTCGCCGGCCGTCGCCGCCATTACATCGAAGGGACTGCCCAGCGCGCGCTGGGCCGCATGCTGCTCGAAGTGAGCGGTGCGCAGCAACTTGGCGCGGGTCGGGCCTTCCAGGCCAAGGCGCTCGGGCGCCTTGGGGCGATTCGTTATGACGCCGAGGCCTTGTGGGTCGATGGCGACTTCGAAAGTGAGCTCGTCGAGGCCCAGCAGCGCCGTCAATACGGCCTGCGGCTAAGCGCTGCGGTGAAAATGGGCTCCTGGCGCCTGCCGGTAGAGACTGGAATCCGCCATTTCCAGACCCGCACCGGGGCAAAGGTTACCGAATGGTTAATTCGCTCGGCCCTGCAGTTCCAGCGGACCTCGCTGACGACCGAACTGTCGCGCCGCACGGCGCGTGGCCCGGTCACGGCGATTGCCGGCGAGGATCTGGGAACCAAGCTCAACCTGATCGCCAACACCGCGATCGGCCCGGTTCGGCTGCGCGGTGCGGCCCGGTTCGCGCTGGATGGCCAGCGCCAGGGGCTGGAGAATGCCCAGGTCGTGGCCGAAACGGGCCTAGGCCAGAGTTCGACCCTGCGGCTGGGCTATGAACACGACGCAACTGCGCGCCGCGACGAGGTGATGCTGGGCTGGGTGCGCCAGTTCGATCGCTTCGCGCTGCGCACCGAAGGCCGGCTCGACACGCGCGGTCGCCTGACGCTGGGCCTGACCCTGGGCTTCAGTCTTGGTCCTGATCCAGTCGATGGTGGCTGGCGGATGTCGCGCCAACGGCTGGCCGAATCCGGCCAGGCCGCGGTCGAGGTGTTCCGCGACGAGAACGGCGATGGCTATCGCCAGGCGGGCGAAGGGCTGGTCGAAGGCGTCTCGGTCGAAGCGGGCTTCCGTCATACCGAAGCGCCCACCAACAAGGCCGGTCGAGCCGTAATTGACGGCCTGGCGCCCTATGTGCCCGTGCTGGTCTCGATCGATGAGGGCACGCTGCCCGATCCGCTGCTTCAGCCCAAGGGCCAGGGCGTGGTCGTGGTGCCGCGCCCGGGCGTGGCCGCCAAGGTCAGCCTGGGGCTCGCCCCAACCGGGGAACTCGAGACGCTGCTGCTCGGCCCGGATGGCGAACCGCGCGAAGGCGTGGTGATCGAGCTGACCGATGCGGCGGGCCGCGTGGTGCGCCAGGTCCAGAGCGACTTCGACGGCTATGTGCTGTTCGATAGCGTGCCCTATGGCGACTATCGCCTGCGGATCGGTGCGGCGAGCGCGGCGGCACTGGGCGTGAAGGCCGATCTGGGCGGCGCGCTGCGGATCGACCGGGCCAATCCTTCGCTGCGGCTGGGCCGGATCCGGCTGCAAACACTGGTCTCTGCGCAGGTCGCGGCGCTACCTTAACCGGGCGATTAAATTCCGGTTGACCGGCGCGCGGGCCAGCGTCAAACCCTGCGGCAATCCAAATCAGCCAGAGGGAAACCCCATGTCGCTCGATTCGCTTGCCCGCACTGCCTACAATGAAGATCATGAGGCTTTCCGCCAGACCGTGCGCCGCTTCATGCAGGAAGAGGTTGCCCCTAATGGCGCCCAATGGGCCGAGGACGGGATCGTGCCGAAGTCGCTCTGGCCCAAGGCTGGCGAGCTCGGTCTGCTCTGCCCGACCGTGCCGGAGGAATACGGCGGCCTCGGTCTGGACTTCGGCTACAACGCCATCGTTGATGAAGAAGGCGCCTATTACGGCGGGGTGACCACCGGCTTCTCGCTGCAGTCGGACATCGTCGTCAGCTATATCGTCAACTATGGCTCGGAAGAGCAGAAGCGCCACTGGCTGCCCAAGCTGGTCGCAGGCGAAGTGATCACTGCCATCGCCATGACCGAACCCGGCACCGGTTCCGACCTGCAGGGCATGCGCACCACGGCCAAGAAGGACGGCAACCATTATGTGATCAACGGGTCGAAGACCTACATCACCAATGGCCAGAACGCCGACCTGATCCTGGTCTGTTGCAAGACCGACACCGAAATCCAGCCCGCCTACAAGGGCGTGTCGATCGTGCTCGTCGAAGCCGACCGGGAAGGCTTCAAGCGCGGCCGCAACCTCGACAAGATCGGGCAGGACGAAGCCGACACCTCGGAACTGTTCTTCGAGGACGTGCGCGTGCCGATCACCAACTGCCTGGGGCAGGAAGGGATGGGCTTCATCTACCTGATGAGCGAGTTGCCGCAGGAGCGCCTGTCGATTGCCGTTTCGGCCATGGCGGGCTCGCAGCGCGCCTTCGACATGACGGTCGAGTACACCCGGGACCGCAAGGCTTTCGGCAAGCCGATCCTCGACTTCCAGAACTCGCGCTTTGTCCTCGCCGATCTCAAGGCCAAGCTCCAGGTCGGTTGGGCGCACCTTGACTGGGCCCTGGCGCGGCACCTTCGCAAAGAGCTTACGCCCGAAGAAGGCGCGGCGGCCAAGTTGTGGCACACCGACCTGCAGTGGGAAGTCATGGACAAATGCCTGCAGCTGTTCGGTGGTGCTGGCTATATGAACGAGTATCCGATCGCGCGGATGTGGCGCGCCGCACGCGTCACCAGGATCTTCGGCGGCACGAACGAGATCATGAAGGAATTGATCGGGCGCAAGCTCTGATCGCGCGGCAGTGACACAGAAAAGGCGGTGCACCGAACCGGCGCCTCGCCTTTTTCTTTGCCGATTCTCAGCTCAATTGGCGCGGAGGCGCTTGTCCGGCACGATCCGGACGCGCTTGTCGGGAACCACGCGGCGCGGAATGTACCGCTTGGCCGGGCGGGCAACCGGCACCCATTCCTCGATCACTTCGGTCTCGGTGCAATCCTGCCGCGGCGCGGCAGGTGCGGCAACCGTGGTCATCGCCACGGGGACCATCACCATCATGGGCTGCATCGCATAGCCATAGGCCAGCTGGCCATGCGGGTAGCCATAGGCGCCATAACCCTGACCATAGCTGGCCATGTAGCGATCAAGATAGCTCTCGCAGTAGTCGCGGGCGTGGCGCCGATCGGACGAATCGCCGATTGCGGCCCCGGCGACAGCGCCGGCCACGCCGCCCACGACAGCCCCGACGGTCCGGTTACCCCGCCCGGCAATCGCGCTGCCGGCGATCCCGCCGACCAGGCCGCCAACCACACCGCCGGTTACCCTGCCATTGCCGCTGAAGCGCTGCCGGCATTCTGCCAGCCAATCGGCCCGGGCTTCTTCCCAGGCAACCCGGTCGGGACCAGGGTGGCCCATCGGAGCCATGCCCGGCGCAGCCGGAATCGGCGGGAGCTGAGCTTGGCTATGGGCAGCCGGTGCGGCTTTCCAATCAGGCAGGGGGTCGTTGACTGTATCGCCATAGACCCGGCCTTCGGCGTCCGTGGCGGGTTGATCGGCGGCCAGCGCCGGCATGGCCAGCCCGGCCAGTCCGGCGGCAAGCACGAGATGGAGCGTTTTGGCACGCGATGACATCGGCAATCCCCTGTGGTGCCGGAGCGATTCCCGGACTTAACCTGGAATTTAGCATCGCCTGCAGCGGAAAACCAAGCGCGGCAAGGCACTTGTGAATCGGCTGTCCCGTTTCGGAGCAGCCCGAAAGGGTCAGATTACCGGGGCGATGACCTGGGCCAGGGCTTCGATCCCGGAGGCATCCTCAGCATCGAACCGAGCTGGCTCGGGGCTGTCGAGGTCGATCACCGCGATTACCTGACCATCATGCCAGACCGGCACCACCAGTTCCGAGCGGCTGTCGGCATCGCAGGCGATGTGGCCGGGAAAGGCGTGCACGTCCGGCACCAGTTGTGTTTGGCCGCTGGCCAGCGCGGCCCCGCAAACCCCTTGCCCGGCGGCGATCCGGATGCAGGCGGTCTTGCCCTGGAACGGACCCAGCACCAGGTTACCATCGACCGTGCGATAGAACCCAGCCCAATTGAGCCGCGGCAGGAACTGCCAGAGCAGTGCGGCCAGGTTGGCCATGTTGGCCACCGCGTCCGGCTCATCCTGAGTCAGCGCGCGCGCGGCAGCGACAAGATCGGCATAGAGCTCAGCCTTGGGCTGGTTCGGATCGGGGGCAAAGGCAAACATGCCCTGCCCATAGGACAAAGCGGCCCCCGTCAAAAGGTCCCCCTGTCAAAAGGTAGATTGTCCCCCGGCCCTTGCCCGCTTATCACGCGCGCCATGTCCAGAACTCGCAAGTGGCTCCTCGGCAGCCTCGCCGTCCTCGTGGTCCTTCTCGGCCTCGGCTATGTCCTCACCCGGCCGACCCCGGCCAAGCATACACCGGACGAACTCTCCGGGCGCGATCCGCTGATCGTAGAGCCGAAGGTGGAGCGCTTCCCCTCGATCCGCATCGCCAAGCCAATCGGCTGGGCCGCTGGCGAAGCGCCCACCGCCGTCAAGGGTCTGGAAGTGGGTCGCTTTGCCGAGGGCTTGCAGCATCCGCGCGTGATCCGGGTCCTGCCCAACGGCGACGTCATTGCGGCTGAGGCCGATGCGCCCAAGGGCAATCTCGGCAATGGGCTCGAAGCGATGGTCGCCAAGCTGCTGATGGGCGGCGCCGGAGCCCAGCAAGGCTCGCCCGACCGGTTGGTGCTGCTGCGCGATGCCGATGGTGACGGAACGGCCGAAGCGCGCCACGTCCTGCGCCAGGGCAATGGTCTTGCTTCACCCTCGGGTCTCGCTTGGCGCGATGGGACGCTTTACGTTGCCAATCACGATGCCGTGCTGGCCTTCCCTTATCAGCTGGGCGAGACTGCCCTGGCCGGCGCACCCAAGAAGCTGATGGACCTGCCGCCCTCTGGCAATCACTGGATGCGCAACCTGGTGCTCAGCGCCGATGGCGCCAAGCTTTACGTGGCAGTCGGATCTGCTTCCAACATCGCCGAGAAAGGGCTTGAGATCGAAAAGGGTCGCGCCGCGATCTGGGAGCTCGACCTCAAGACTGGCCGCCCGCGCCAGTTTGCCCAAGGACTCCGCAATGCCAACGGGATGGACTGGAATCCATCCACTGGCGAACTGTGGACCGTGGTGAACGAGCGCGACATGCTCGGCCCCGATCTGGTGCCGGATTACCTGACCAACGTGCCGGTCGGCGCGCACTATGGCTGGCCCTGGCTATACTGGAAGAAGTATGACGATGATCGGGTCGTGTCCTTGCCGCCTGACTACATCGACGAATATGTCCGCAAGCCCGAATACGGCCTGGGTTCGCACATGGCGCCGCTCGGCCTGACCTTCCTGCGCGGCGGCGAGCGGATGGGCTCCGCCTTTACCAACGGTGCCTTCATCGCGCGGCACGGTTCGTGGAACCGCGAACCGCTGACCGGCTATGACGTGGTCTTCGTGGCCTTCGATGCCAATGGCAATCCGCAGGGCAAGCCAATCCCGGTGCTGACCGGGTTCCTGAGTGGCCAGAAGGAAACCCGCGGACGGCCGACCTGGGTTGCCTTCGACAAGACCGGGGCGCTGCTGGTGACCGACGACACGGCGGGGATCATCTGGCGCGTTAGCGCGCCCGGGGCCGCGCCCGGCCCGGCAGTGCGCCCGGTTCTGACCGCGCGGATGCCGGCTCAGCGCGAACTCGATGGCAACATGGAAGCGCAGTACCGCGCCGGGTTCAAGCCGGCCGGCGGCGCCGAGTAACGGCTAGAGCGAGCGGC
>JBEGOD010000046.1:0-23153 GCA_041182185.1 Pseudomonadota bacterium | reverse complement strand
GCGCGAACATGTCGCCCTGGTAATTGGCCAGCAGAATGCCGACCGGCCGCCGCTGGTCCGGCTCCATTCCGAATGCCTGACCGGGGACATCCTCGGCAGCCTGAAATGCGATTGCGGGCCGCAGCTCGATGCGGCGCTGCGGGCGATGGCGGACGAGGCCAGGAACGGCGGCTGGGGCGTGCTGCTCTACCTGCGCCAGGAAGGGCGCGGCATCGGCCTGGTCAACAAGCTGCGCGCTTATCAGCTGCAGGACCAGGGCTTCGATACCGTCGATGCCAACAACCGGCTGGGCTTGCCGACCGAGGCGCGCGATTTTCCCGTCGCGGCGCGGATGCTCCAGCTGCTGGGCGTCGGGCCGATCCGGCTGATGACCAACAATCCGGCCAAGGTCGAGGCGCTATCGGCTGCCGGCGTCACCGTGGCCGAGCGCGTACCGCACCAGTTGCCGCCCAATCCGCATAACGCCCGCTATCTCGACACCAAGCGCGACCGGACCGGGCACCTGCTCTAGCGGCGATCGCTGCGCTTGATTCCGGGAGCGAGGCGATTGACGCCGATCTGCACCGGGTCGTCGGTCCAGTTGGCCACGAAAGTGCTGGTCCGGCTGACGCCGGGGGCGAAGCGGGCGTCGTTGTCCTCGACCACGAGTCCGGCCGAACTGTATTGCCGCCCTTCCGGGGCGACGGTGATGAAGGCGGACCAGTTTTCCTTGTCCTGCCCCTGCACGAACCAGTTGTTGGCGATCAGGCCGGAGGCGCCGCCCGGCAGATCGATCATGTAATTGGTGCCGCGCCCGCCCGAATCGTCGAAGCTGTTGCCGACAATCTCGACCCGTGCGGATCGGCTCTTGGCATAGTGCCCGCCGCGGCCCTGTTCGAACCGGCTGCGGGTGATCGAGACCGCGCCATAATCACCGATATAGATCGAGTGGGCGCAGCCGCCCGGCCCTTCGCAGGTGCCAAGGCGCGTGAAGGTCGACTTGTCGATGCTGATGCGTGACTTGGTGTCGATCCCGCCGAGGATGCCCTGCTGGCTGTCGCGGAACCAGGACTGCGAAACTTCGAGGTTGCCCAGCTCGATGCGGATGCCGACCCCGTTGAAATCGTCGACGCGGATATTGGTGAAGACCAGGCCTTCCACGCGGGCATTGTCGCCGCGCAGCACCAGCACGCCCTTGCCCTCGCAGGCCACGCCATCGAAAATCGCCTGGCCGGGCGTTTCGGCCTGGTAAGTGATCGAACCCGCGCCCTGGACGGCGCAATCGGCATGGCGGCCATTGGCGATGCGGATCGTGCCGCTGCCACCGCCGATCGCCTGGACCGCTTCCTGCAAGCGGCCAAAGCGCTGGCCGGTTTCAACGACGGTATAGGGCGCGGCGCCTTGCGCGCTGGCGAGCGAGACGGGCAGGGCCAGGGTGGCCAGGGCCGCAAGGGCGAGGATCAGGCGGGCGTTCTTGTCCATCCCTGGACCATAACCCAAGCCGGGTTAAGATCAGGCAAAGGCTGCACTAATCACGCTTGCCCCAGCGCCATTTCCAGCCGCCTTCGGTGCGCTGGCAGACCAGCGAGAGAAAGGTCGCCGTGGCCGCGACGAACAGGGCAAAGCCGATGGTCCGCACGCGCCCGTCGGCCTGGTGATCGAGCCAACCCGCCACGGCCAGGATTGCCAGATAGCCGCCAAGCAGCGCCCAGCCCTGCCAGGCAATCGGCCAGCCCGCGCCGTAGCCGATGCGCTTCGTGGCGAACCAGGGCTTGGGCTTAGTCATCGGTTTTCTCCTTGGGCGGCCGGCCCCGCCGGGGCGGTTCGCTTGCCGTCAGCTTTACCCCGCGCCGCCCCAGGGCCTCGCGCAGCAGGACTTCGATCTCGGCGTTGACCGAGCGGAAGTCGCTGGCCGCGGCTCGCTCCAGCGCTGTGAACAGCGCCGGATCGAGCCGCAGCGGGAAGGCTTTTTTGCCGGGCGGCGCCATGGGTCAGATCACTGGTACAGCGTGCCCGTGTTGACCACCGGCTGGGTATCGCGCTCTCCGCAGAGTACGACCATCAGGTTGGAAACCATCGCTGCCTTGCGCTCGTCGTCAAGATTGACCACGCCCTTCTCGCTGAGCTGGTGCAGCGCCATTTCGACCATGGTCACGGCCCCTTCGACCAGCTTGGTCCGCGCGGCGATCACGGCTTCGGCCTGTTGGCGGCGCAGCATCGCCCCGGCGATCTCCTGGGCATAGGCCAGGTGCGTGAAGCCGCATTCATCAACCGTGATCCCGGCCATGGTCAGCCGCGCGATCAGTTCCTTGCGCAGTTCGATCCCAACCTCGTCATGATTGCCGCGCAGGGTAATCTCGGCATGGGCAAAGTCGTCATAGGGATAGCGCGAGCCGATCGTGCGGACCGCCGCCTCGATCTGGACCATCACGAAAGCCTTGTAATCGTCGACGTCATAGAGCGCCTGGGCCGTATCGACCACGCGCCAGACCACTTGCGCCGCCATCTCGATCGGGTTGCCACGCAGGTCGTTGACCTTGATCTTGTCGGACACCAGGTTGTTGGCGCGGACCGAGATCTTGGTCTTGCCCATCCACGGCCAGACCCAGCGCAGGCCCTCGTTCCGATCGGTCCCGCGATAGGCGCCGAACAGCGTGACCGCCGCGGCCTGGTTGGGCTGGATCATGTAGAACCCGCTGGCAAGGATGATCAGCATGGTCAGCGCCAGGCCGGTAGAGACCACAAAGCCAAAGACCTCGCTGTCATCCGGCTGGCTGCCGGCGAAACTCACGATTCGCCAGATCGTCAGGCTGAGCAGGACGAGGAAGGCAATCAGGATAAGGTAGCCGCTGGTGCTCCAGGCGCGCTTTTCGCGGCTGATGGCCATCGGCGTGTGCGTATCGGACATGGTAGTGACCCCTGTAAATTTGATATCACATTAATATCGTGATTCGACGACGCGTCAAGCGGGATTGATCAGGCGCAAAATCGGACTTGAAATCGGAACGAATCAGTCTTAATAAGGGTCCTGCGGGACCGGGCCCCTCTGGCGCGGCGCACTGGCACCATCCCCCCTTCCCAGCCAGGGCGCTACGTGATGTCGGACCGCATCGGATGAAGCCGATGCCTGTGGTCCGGACACCTTGTCCCCCCATCCCAAGGGAACTGGGCTCCAGGCTCGGCTCATCCGATCGAACCCAAACCGTTCGATAAGGGAGCATTTGCCATGTCCGATCGTGTGTTCCGCCTGATGGAACGCCACCAGCAGCTTGATGATGCCCTGCGCCTGGCGCAGCGGCGGCGGCTGGCCGATCCGTTCGAGATCGTCCGGCTCAAGAAGCTCAAGCTCGCAATCAAGGACCGGATGGCGCGCCTGCTGCGCCGTCCGCGGCCGACCGGATAACAGCGAAACGACCAATTCACCTCAGCGCCGGAACAGGGTAAGCCCTGGTTCCGGCGCATTTTGTTTTTTCAGGGGCACTGACTAATGGAATTCCTCACCGCCGACTGGCTCGGCACACCACTCTGGTTCTGGCTGGCCTTCATCGGCATCGTCATCGCGCTGACCGTCTTCGACCTTGGCATCCTGCACAAGGAAGACCGCGAGATGGGCATCGCCGAATCCTTGAAGCTCTCGGTCTTCTATATCGCGATCGCCATGGCCTTCGGGATCTGGGTCTGGATCGAGAAGGGCGGCGATCTCGGCATGAAGTACTATACCGGGTACTTCATCGAAAAGGCGCTCTCGATCGACAATGTCTTCGTGATCAGCCTGATCTTCACCTTCTTTGCGATCCCGCCGAAGTACCAGTATCGCGCGCTGCTGTGGGGCATCCTGGCAGTGATCGTGCTGCGCGGCCTGATGATCGCGGCTGGTGCGGCGCTCGTCCAGGAAGCCTACTGGGTCCTCTACATCTTCGCGGCCTTCCTGATCTTCACCGGGATCAAGATGTTCTTTGCCGGGGATCATGATCCCGACGTTGCGAAGAACCCGGTGGTGCGCTGGATCTCCTCGCACATGCGGGTCACCCCGACGCTGCATGACCAGCACTTCTTCGTGAAGGTCCCGGACGACAAGACCGGCAAGCTGGTTACCGCGGTCACCCCGCTGTTCGTGGCGCTGGTGGTGATCAACCTGGCGGACCTGGTCTTCGCGGTGGATTCGGTGCCGGCGATCTTCGCGATCACCACCGATACCTTCATCGTCTACACCAGCAACATCATGGCGATCCTGGGCCTGCGCGCGCTCTACTTCGCGCTCTCGGCCATGGTCCACCGCTTCTATTACCTGAAGTATGCGCTGGCCTCGGTGCTGGTCTTTATCGGTTCGAAGATCTTCGTCTCGGACTTCATCATGGGCGGGGAGAAGTTCCCGCCGGTGCTGAGCCTTGCGGTGACCGCAGGGCTGATTGCCGCGGGCGTGTTCTATTCGTTGTGGAAGACCCGCCACGGCGAGGATGCCGCGCCGCAACTGCCGCATGACGAGATCCGGCCCTAACTAGTTCTGGCGGATGACGGCGAGGAACGCCTCGCCGTAAGCCGCCAGCTTGCGTGCTCCGACCCCGCCGACCTCGCCCAATGCGGCCAGGTTGGCGGGGCGGGCCAAGGCCATCTCGCGCAGGGTGGCATCATGGAAGATCACATAGGGCGGAACCCCGGCTTCGGCGGCAAGCGAGCGGCGCAGTTCGCGCAGCGCCTCGAACAGCGGATCGCCAACCGGATTGACTGTATCGCGCTCCCGCCGCGAAGTCCGTCCGCCCACGCGCTCTCGCCGCGGGGCCAGTGCCAACAGAACGGCAGCCTCTCCCTTCAGCACGTCGCGAGCATTGCCGCCCAGCGCCAACCCGCCGTGCTCGGTCGGGACCAGGCTGCCGCGGGCTTGCAGCGCCCGAACCAGCGGCTTGAGCAGCGGTGCTTCCTCCGCACCAATAATCCCGAAGACCGTCAACTGATCGTGCCCGCGCGCCATGACCCGCTCATCGCTTGCCCCCAGCAGCACCTTCTCGACGTGGCCGAAGCCATAGGTCTGGCCAGTGCGATAGACCGCCGAGAGCAGCTTGCGGGCCAGTTCGGTCGCGTCGACTATCCCCGGCGCATCCAGGCAGTTGTCACAGTTCCCGCAGGTCTGCGGCGGATCCTCGCCGAAGTGGCGCAGCAGCACCGCGCGGCGGCAGGCCCCGGTCTCGACCAGCGCAGCCAGGGCATCGAGCCGCGTGCGTTCGCCGGGTAGGCGCGCCTCCTCGACCTCGGCCAGTCGCATCCGCGCCCGGGCAAAGTCTTCCGCCGCCCACAGCATCAGCGCGACTGCGGCATCGCCGTCACGCCCGGCGCGGCCGGTTTCCTGGTAATAGCCCTCGATCGACTTGGGGATCCCGGCATGGGCGACGAAGCGCACGTCGGGCTTGTCGATCCCCATGCCGAACGCGACCGTGGCGACCATCACCATGTCCTCGCTCGCCACGAATGCCGCCTGGTTGGCACGGCGCACCTGCGGATCGAGCCCGGCGTGATAGGGCAGCACCCGGCGGCCGGTCGCGGCCGAGAGCTTTTCGGCCAGCTCCTCGACCTTCTTGCGGGTCGGGGCGTAGACGATGCCCGGCCCGGGTTGCTCGGCGATCAGGGTCTTGAGCTGCTGGAGCAGGCTGTCGCGGTGGCGGATCGCATAACGGATATTGGGCCGGTCGAACCCGGCGACGATCAGCCCGTCCTCGCCGATCCCGAGCTGGGTCAGCACGTCGGCGCGGGTATGGCGGTCAGCCGTGGCGGTCAAGGCGAGGCGCGGCACATCCGGGAACGAATCCAGCAGCGGACGCAGCAGGCGATAGTCGGGGCGGAAATCGTGGCCCCATTCGGACACGCAGTGCGCCTCGTCGATCGCGAACAGGCTGATCGGTGCCGAGCCCAGCATTTCCCGGAAATGCGGCTGGCTGGCCCGTTCGGGCGCGACATAGAGCAGGTCGAGCGTGCCGGCGCGGAACCGCTCGATCGTTTCGGCCCGGTCAGTATCGGCGCTGGTCAGGGTGGCGGCGCTGATCCCGTTGGCGGTCGCGGCGCGCAGCTGATCATGCATCAGTGCGATCAGCGGGGAGACCACCACGCAGGTCCCCTCCAGCATCACCGCCGGAAGCTGATAGGTCAGCGACTTGCCCGCGCCCGTCGGCATGATCGCCAGGGTCGATTGCCCGGCCATGACCCGCGCCAGCACCTGCTCCTGCACCCCGCGGAACGCGGTGAAGCCGAAAGTGGTGTGGAGTTGTTCAAGGAGAGCAGCACGCGTCACGCCCCAGCGCCTACCCGGCTGGGACCGGCAGCGGAAGGGCTAGCGGCCCGCTCTCTCCACAACGGATTCCTCAAGCGCGGTGAAGGCAGAGCGCCCGGTCGGCGTATCGTCGGGCACGGCGCTGGTGAAGAAGGCCAGTCCGCGTCCGGTCTTCGGGTCCCACCACAGGCCGGAACGCAGGCCATAGGCTTCGCCCGAATGGCCCATCCGCGCCTTGCCATCGCCGAACAGGGCATCCTTGCAGCCCGGCGCGCCGCTGCCGATGCGGTGCAGGCCCAGGCCATAGGCGCAGAAGAAGCCATTGCTCTCGCCATATTCGCCCACGCCGCCTTTTCCTGGGCCAGCCTGCCATTGCGCGCGGGTCAGTTCGCGATAGGCGCGGGCGGAGAGGAAACCCTTGCCGCCCTTGGCCAGCATCTGCCCGATCCGGGCGAGGTCGCTCATCGAGATTCTCAGCCCCCCCTGCGGACCGAACAGGGCGCCGTTCTGCCCCGGTTGATAGCGCGTCAGGTCACAGGAGCCGTCCTTGGCAGGGACGACCGGGCAAAGCGGCGGCTGGCCCTTCAGGTCATCGCGCGCCACTGCGCCGCTGGCGCGGTAGAGCACAGCGGCGCGGCGGAAAGCGTCGGCCGAGCAACCCGCGCCCCAGTTGAAGCAGGCGTCAAGCTGCAGGGGCTTCAGCACAAGGCGGCTCAGTGCCACGTCGAACCGTTCGCCGGTTACCCGCTCGATCACGCTGGCGGCGACGGGGAAGTTGATATTGCTATAGGCGAACCAGCCGCTGTGCGGGCCATGCTCGGCGTCCCACATCGCCGGCTCGGCCAGCCGCTCGCGCAGGGTCACATCGAGCGGGATGATATAGCGCTCGCCGCCATCGCGCAGGCTGGCCTGGTGGCTGAGCAGCAGGCGCAGGGTGATCGGCTGGGCCGGGAAAGCGGGGTTGCGCAAGCGCCAGCCAAGGTAGTCCGAGACATCGCGATCGAGGCTGAGCTTGCCGTGATCGACCAGCCGCAGCACCCCGAGCGTGGTCACCAGCTTGGAGATCGAGGCGATGCGAACCGGGCTGTCGGCCGTCACCGCGCGGCCGGTAGCGCGATCGGCCAGGCCTTCGGCCAGGACCGGGCGGATGGACTGGCGGTCGAACTGGACGGCAACGGTGGCGGGGGTTGCGGCGATGGCGGGGGCCGATAGCAGCAACGACAAGAGAACGAACCAGCGCATTGGTGAGGAGCATAGCCGAGTGCTGCGGGCGGCGCATCCCCCCGCGAATAGGGCGCTTGCTTGCTGTCTGCGCCAGTCCTAGCCTCTCGTCAATTCAGCTGCTGGGTCGCGGCCAGGGGAGGAATTGCAATGGTGAAGCCGGTCAAGTTCGCGCACGTCGTTTACCAGACGCGGCGCTACGAAGAGATGATCACCTGGTATCAGCAAGTGTTCGAGGCGGAGGTCGTCCACCAGGACCCGGCACTGGCTTTTATGACCTATGATGACGAGCATCACCGCTTTGCCTTCGCCAACCTCAATGTGCTGAAGCCCGGGGATGATGATCCCGATGAGCGGGGCAGCATCGGGGTCAACCACGTTGCCTATACCTATGGCAGCGTCGCTGATCTGCTGGAAACCTATGACACGCTGAAGGATGCCGGCATCCTGCCGTACTGGTCGATCCACCACGGGATCACTCTGTCGAACTATTATCGCGATCCGGACGGCAACCGCATGGAGTTCCAGGTCGATGTCGACGACGACTACATGCGGAGCGAAGTCTTCGCCGCCAATCCCATTGGGGTCGAGGTGGACATGGCGGCCCTGCTCGCCCGGCACCGCGCTGGCGGTGACCCGCTTGAGCTGCTGGCCATGCCGCAGGGGCCAATGTCGGCCATCCCCCCTCAGCATGGCATGACCTGATCAGTCCAGGTTTGGCCTTAGCCAGCGCTCCGCCGTCGCAATATCCGCCCCGCGCCGGGCGGCATAGTCTTCCACCTGGTCGCGCCCGATCCGGGCCACGCCGAAATATTCTGCCTGCGGGTGGCCGAAGTAGAAGCCTGAGACCGCCGCGGTTGGCAGCATGGCATAGCTCTCGGTCAGGGTGATCCCGGTCTTGGCGGTGGCATCCAGCAACTCGAACAGGATCGGCTTGAGGCTGTGGTCCGGACAAGCGGGATAGCCGGGGGCCGGGCGGATGCCGCGGTATTCCTCGCGGATCAGGGCTTCGTTGGTCAGCTGCTCGCCCGGCGCATAGCCCCACAGGGTGGTGCGGACATGCTGGTGCAGCCGCTCGGCAAAGGCTTCGGCGAAACGGTCGGCCAGGGCCTTCAGCAGGATGTCCGAATAGTCGTCATGGCCCGCGCGGAAGCGTTCGAGGTGCGGTTCGATCCCGTGGATGCCCACCGCGAAGCCGCCGATCCAGTCACCATCGGGATCGATGAAATCGGCCAGGCAATAGTTGGCCCGGTCGCGGCTCTTGCGGATCTGCTGGCGCAGGAAGGGCAGGCGGACGTGGCGCTCTTCCTCGGTCAGGTACAGCTCGACATCGTCGCCCCCAGATTCCATTGCCCGCGCGCAGGGCCAGAAGCCGCAGACGCCCTTGGCGGTCAGCCACTTCTCGCTGACGATCTTCTCCAGCATGGCATTGGCATCGGCGTAGAGCGAGCGGGCACTTTCGCCGACCACTTCATCATCGAGGATCGCCGGGAAATTGCCGGCCAGTTCCCAGGCGCGGAAGAACGGCGTCCAGTCGAACACGCTGACCAGGTCGGCCAGGTCCCAGTCTTCGAACACGTGCAGGCCCGGCTGTTCCGGCGGCATCGGCTTGTCCGAGAAGTCCGCCTTGAAGCCATTGGCGCGGGCGTCCGCCAGGCTGAGCAGCACGGTCGCTTCCTTGCCGGCGCGGACATCGCGCATGTGCTGGTAATCGGCCGCAGTGGCCTCGACAAAACCGTCGCGCTGGGTGTCGGACAGCAGCTGGCTGGCAACCCCGACCGCGCGGCTGGCGTCGAGCACGTGGATCACCGGGCCGGTATAGGCCGGGTCGATCTTCAGCGCCGTGTGGAGCCGGCTGGTGGTTGCCCCGCCGATCAGCAGCGGGATGGTCAGGCCGACCCGCTCCATTTCCTCGGCCATGGTGACCATTTCATCCAGGCTCGGGGTGATCAGGCCCGACAGGCCGATGATGTCGGCCTGTTCGGCGATCGCGGTTTCGATGATCCTGGACCACGGCACCATGACGCCCAGGTCGATCACCTCATAGCCGTTGCACTGCAGGACCACGCCGACGATGTTCTTGCCGATATCGTGAACATCGCCCTTCACGGTCGCCATCACGATCCGGCCCTTGGACCGGGATTCAGTGCCGAGCAGGGCCTTCTCCGCCTCGATGTAGGGGATCAGGTGGGCGACGGCCTTCTTCATCACCCGGGCCGACTTGACCACCTGCGGCAGGAACATCTTGCCTGATCCGAACAGGTCGCCAACGGTGTTCATCCCATCCATCAGCGGCCCTTCGATCACCTGGATCGGGCGGCCGCCGTTCGCGAAGATTTCCGCGCGGGCTTCCTCGGTATCATCGACGATATGCGCGTCGATGCCCTTGACCAGGGCATGCTCGATCCGGCGCGAGACTTCCCAGCCGCGCCATTCCTCGGCTTCCTTCTCGGCCTTGGCGTCGGTCCCCTTGAAGCTCTCGGCAAGCGTGATCAGGCGCTCGGTCGCGCCGGGATCGCGGTTGAGGATCACGTCCTCGCAGGCCTGCCGCAGTGCCGGGTCAATCGTATCGTAAACGTCGAGTTGCCCGGCGTTGACGATAGCCATGTCGAGGCCCGCGGGGATCGCGTGGTAGAGGAAGATCGAATGCATCGCCCGGCGGACCGGCTCGTTGCCGCGGAACGAGAATGACAGGTTCGAAAGTCCGCCGCTGAAGTGGACATGCGGGCAGCGCGCGCGGATCTCGCGCACCGCTTCGATGAAGTCGACGCCGTAATTGTTGTGCTCCTCGATCCCGGTCGCCACGGCGAACACGTTGGGATCGAAGATGATGTCTTCGGGCGGGAAACCGATCCCGGTTAGCAGCTTGTAGGCGCGCTCGCAGATCTCGACCTTGCGGTCCTTGCTGTCAGCCTGGCCAGCCTCGTCAAAGGCCATGACGACCACGGCGGCGCCATAGTCCATGCACTTGCGGGCCTGCTCCAGGAACGGGGCCTCGCCTTCCTTCATGCTGATCGAATTGACGATCGGCTTGCCCGAAACGCACTTCAGGCCGGCCTCGATCACCTCCCACTTGGAACTGTCGATCATCACCGGCACCCGCGCGATGTCGGGTTCAGCGGCGATCAGCTTCAAAAAGGTGGTCATGGCGTGGACCGCATCGAGCAGTCCTTCGTCCATGTTCACGTCGATCACCTGGGCGCCGTTCTCAACCTGCTGGCGCGCGACTTCGACCGCCTTGGCATAGTCGCCCGCCAGGATCAGCTTCTTGAACGCGGCCGAGCCGGTGACATTGGTGCGCTCGCCGACATTGACGAAGCGGGCAGAGGATGGGGTATTCATCGGATCAGGCCGCCATCACGAAGGGTTCAAGACCGGCCAGCCGCGTTACGGCGTCAAGCTGCGGGATTTTGCGCGGGGGCAGGCCCTGCGCCGCCTTGGCAATGGCCGCGATATGGGCCGGGGTGGAGCCGCAGCAGCCGCCCAGCACGTTGACCTGGCCGGCCGCGGCCCATTCGCGGACCAGCGCGGCGGTTTCTTCGGGCAACTCGTCATATTGGCCGAGCTCGTTGGGCAGGCCGGCATTGGGATAGACCATGATCGCGGCATCGGCGATGGCACTCAGCGCGCGGACATGCGGGCGCAGCTGGGTCGCGCCGAACGAGCAGTTGAGCCCGATCGTCAGCGGCTTGGCGTGGCGCACGGCATACCAGAATGCCTCGACCGTGTGGCCCGAAAGGTTGCGGCCCGACAGGTCGGTCAGGGTCATCGACAGCATGATCGGCACCTCGCGGCCCAGCTCGCGCTCAACCTTGCGTACGGCCATGATCCCGGCCTTGGCGTTAAGGGTGTCGAACACCGTTTCGATCAGGATGAAGTCTGCGCCGCCTTCGACCAGCGCGGCGACTTGCTCGCGGTAGACATCGACCAACTCGTCCCAGTCGATCTCGCGGAAGCCCGGATCATTGACATCGGGCGAGAGTGAGAGGGTCTTGTTCGTCGGGCCAATTGCCCCGGCGACAAAGCGCGGGCGGCCATCAGCCGCGAACTCATCGGCCACGCGGCGCGCCAGGCGGGCGCTTTCGACGTTGATCTCGCGCACCAGGTGTTCGGCGCCGTAATCGGCCTGGCTGATCCGGTTGGCGGAGAAGGTGTTGGTCTCGGCAATGTCGGCCCCAGCCGCGAAATAGGCGCGGTGGATCGCCTCGGGCACGTCAGGGCGCGTGATCGCCAGGATGTCGTTATTGCCCTTCTGGTCCTTTGAGAGGCCGAGCGAACCGGCATAGTCGGCCTCGGTCAGCTTGCGCTGCTGGATCTCGGTCCCGAAGGCGCCGTCGATGATCAGGATGCGCTTGGCCGCTTCGGCCAGGAATTGCTCGCGCGGGGTCATGCCTCGGTCTCCGGACGCAGGCCGAGCAAGTGGCAGATCGCGTAGGACAGCTCGGCGCGGTTGAGGGTGTAGAAGTGGAAATTGCGCACGCCGCCCGCATAGAGCCGGCGGCAGAATTCGGCCGCGACCGTGGCCGCGACAAGTTGGCGCGCGGCGGGCTTTTCATCCAGCCCTTCGAACAGGTGGCCCAGCCAGTCGGGCACGGCGGTGCCGGTCATCCCGCTCATCCGCTGGATCGCGGCGAAGTTGGAGACGGGCATGATCCCCGGCACGATCTCGGCATCGATCCCGGCGGCCAGGCAGGCATCCTGGAAGCGGAAGAAGGTGTCGGGCTCGAAGAAGAACTGGGTGATCGCGCGGCTTGCCCCGGCATCGAGCTTGCGCTTGAGGGTGTCGAGATCGGCGGCCGGGCTGGCCGCATCGGGATGCGTTTCGGGATAGGCGCTGACCGACAGCTCGAACGGGTGCAGTTCGCGCAGGCCCGCCACCAGCTCAACCGCATTGGCATAGCCCTGCGGATGCGGTTCGAACTTCGCCGCGCCGCCCGGCGGATCGCCGCGCAGGGCGACGATGTGGCGGACGCCCGCTTGCCAATAGGCATCGGCCACCTCGGCGATCTCGTCCTTGGTCGCCTCGACGCAGGTCAGGTGGGCGGCAGCCGGGATGCCGGTTTCGCGCACGATCCTGGCTACGGTGTTGTGGGTGCGTTCGCGCGTGGTGCCGCCGGCGCCATAGGTGACCGAAACGAACCGGGGGCCGAGCGGCGCCAGCGTCAGCACCGAATCCCACAGCGTCTCTTCCATCTTCTCGGTCTTGGGCGGGAAGAATTCGAAGGACACACCAATATCGCCGGGCAAGCCGGCAAACAGGGGCGAGGCATGGGCGCGGTGGGATTCGCTCGTCAGGTTTCTTGGGGCCTGGTTCATCGGGCAATGGCCTTTGCAGGTTTGGGTGCGGACGCGGCGGTGCGGCGCGCTGTCCAGATCTTCACGGTCAGTGGCTGGCCGGGCAGGGCCACCGGCGGGGCCGGCGCAAACCCGGCCTCGCTGAGCAGGCCCAGCATCTGCTCGTCGGTAAAGCCGAGGCGGGCATGGGCGTGGGCACTGCGCAACTCTTCCCGGTCATGCGCGGCGAAATCGACGATGGCGAGCAAACCGTCCGGCCGGGTGACTCGCGCGGCTTCGGCCAGCACGAGCTCGGGCGCCTGGGCATAGTGCAGGACCTGGTGAAACAGCACCGTATCGAAGCTCTGATCGGCGAAGGGCAGCTGGGCAAAATCGCCCTGGACCAGGTCAAAGGCATCGGCGGGCAGATGCTGGAGGCGGGCACGCGCGATGCGGAGCATTTCGGGGCTGTTGTCGAGCCCGGTGACATGCCCGGCGCGGGCGGTGAACAGTTCCGCCATCCGGCCGGTGCCAGTGCCGATATCGAGCAGGCGGCCGAGCGAACCTGTGCCCAGGGCGGCACCAAGCGCGGCTTCAACTGGTCCGTCGGGGCTGTGCAGGCTGCGCAGCGTGTCCCATTCGGCAGCATGGCGGGCAAAGTAGCTGGCCGCGCTGGATTCGCGGGCGGCGCGGATCGCGGCGAGGTGGCGGCGGTCTTCCTGGCAGCGCGCGGCAAAGGCAGCATCGCTTGCCTCGGCGACGGTCAGCAGCCGCGCGGTCGCCGCGCCCAGTGGCGGGGCGCGCTCTTCACCGATTGCACTGCGCAGGAATACCCAGGAGCCTTCCTTGCGCCGTTCGGCGAGGCCGGCATCGCAGAGAATTCGCACGTGGCGCGAAACCCGCGGCTGGCTTTGGCCCAGGACCTGTGCCAGTTCGCCCACGGCCAGTTCCATGTGGGCGAGCAGCCGCATGATCCGCAATCGCGTCGGGTCCGCCAAGGCGCGCAAGGTGGGATCGATCTTCATTTCAGGACATCATATAAAGAAATCTTTATATGTTATCAACTGCGCATTCGCAGCGGTGGAACGAAGCCTTGTCGCAGTTGGCACGGCGGCGGCTAGCGCGTAGAAGGACTGCGGGTTCGCAATAGGTTGCCCCAGGCTGCTGCAGAGAGATAGTCCATGAAGAAGATCGCTTTCGCTACCCTAGTTTCCGCCAGCTTCGCGCTCGCTGCCTGCGGCAGCTCCGACAGTGCGAATGAGGCGGCTTCGCCCGACAATGTCGAAATGCCGGCTGAGGAAGCGGTTGGCGGGATCGACGCAGCTGCAACTCCAGCTGTCGATGCCGCTGCGACCGAAACCGGCGCGGCCGATGCCGCCGCCAGCGATGCGGCGACTGGCGCTGCTGCGGCCCCGGCAACCGGCGTTCCGGCCGGCGATGGTGCGCCGCCGCCACCCGCCAAGAAGTAGGCTGCCCTTGCGGCCGGCCGCGCTGCTGACCGCGCTTGCCGCGCTGGCCCTGGCCGGCTGCGGCAAGGCGGATAACTATGCCGGCCCGGGCGGGGTCAGCGTGGGCGAGGCCAAGGCGCTCGACGAAGCGGCGCAGATGCTGGATGCCCAGCAGCTCCCCGCCGGGGCAAGCCCGGTCGCCAGCGCTGAGCCCAGTCAGTCGGCTCCCCCAGCCAAGCCGTAATCAGTCGAACGAGACCCGTCCGCGCCCGGCCTTGATTGTGCCGCGGCGCTTCTTGCCGGCCAGCCGCTCGGTCTTGCCCACGCGGTTAAGGCGGCTCTTGGCGCGCTTTTCCGGCAACTTCTGCGCCTCTTCCAGCAGCTTCGCCAGCCGGTCGCGCGCATCGGCGCGGTTGGCTTCCTGGGTGCGAAAGCGCCGCGCGGTCAGCACCAGTTCGCCCTTGGCGGTCATCCGCGACCCGGCCAACAGCTTGAAGCGATGGAACACCGCCGGTTCCAGCCGCAGCGCATAGACATCGAGCCGCAGTTGCACCGCCGTGGCGACCTTGTTGACGTTCTGCCCGCCCGGACCGGTGGCGGCGATGAAGCTTTCGCTCACCAGCGCCATGGCCCGGTCGACCAGGTCAGCCATGATCGAACCCCAGCGCGGCGAAATCGGCCGGCAGCGGCGCTACCGCGTGGACCGGCGGCTTGCCCTCGCGCGCAATGGTCAGTTCGGCGGCGTGGAGCATGGTTCGGCGCGCACCCGGCACCGGACCGGCACCATAGACCGGATCGCCCAGCAGCGGAGCGCCGAGGCCGGCCAGGGCATGGATACGGATCTGGTGAGTACGCCCGGTCTCGGGCCGGAACTCGACCAGGGTCAGCCCGTCACGTTCGGCCAGCTTGCGCCAGTGCGTTACCGACGGCTTGCCCTTCTTGGCCGGGATCATCCGCCAGCCCTGTTCGGCGCTGCTGATCTTGGTCAGCGACAGTTCGATGGTGCCGGCATCGCCTTCGACCGGTCCGGCGACGACGCCGAGGTAGACCTTCTCTACTTGTCGCGCCTCAAAGGCCGCGTTGAAGCGCTTCAGCGCCTTGGGATTGCGGGCCATCAGCAGGCAACCGGATGTATCGGTGTCGAGCCGGTGGACCGGCACCGGCGAGCGGGCGAAGCCCAGCCGAAACTCTTCTGCCCGGTCTTCAAGGCAGGCGCCGCCAGCGCGTGGCCGTTCGATCGGCAAGCCCGCAGGCTTGTCGATCACCAGGGCTTCGCCGTCCTCGAACAGGACTGGTATCGGATTCATGTCAGCGCCTTTGCAATGCGCCGCAGCGCTTCCGTAAGTCGATCCTCGTCAGTCGCGAAGCTGATCCGGAAGCCAAAATCCCCGCCAAAAGCCGACGCGGCGACTACCGCTACGCCGTGCTCAAGCAGATGGAGGCAGAGTGCCTGGTCGTCAGCGAAACGCCCCTGCAGGGGTGCCGCATCAACCATGCAATAGAACGCGCCCTCCGGCACCGGGGTCGACAGGCCCGCTACGGCATTAAGCGCGGCAACGCAAAGGTCACGCCGCGCGCGGAATCGCTCGCGCCATTCGGCCAGGAAGTGCTGCGGGCCTTCAAAGGCGGCGACGGCAGCAGCCTGGCTGAGCGAGGCGGGATTGCCGGAAGAATGCGATTGCAGCCGCGCCATGGCTTCGATCAGCCAGGCGGGTCCGGTCGATACGCCGATCCGCAGACCAGTCATGGCGTGGCTCTTGGAGACGCCCGAGACGGTCAGCACCCGCTCCGCCAGGTCCGGGCGGACCGCGGCTAGGGTGGCGTGGGTTCCGGGTGTGTAACGCAGCGGGGCATAGATATCGTCGCTCATCACCAGCACCTGGGGATGGCGGGCGAGGACCGCGCCGAGCGCCGCCAGGTCTTCGGCCGAATAGACCGCACCAGTGGGATTGCCGGGACTGTTGAGCAGCAACCAACGGCTGCGCGGGGTGATTGCGGCTTCGAGCTGCTCGGTCGCGATCCGGAAGCCGCCGACCGCCGTGGTCTTCAGCGGCACAACCTCGGCTCCGGCGAACCGGGCGATCTCGGGATAGCTGACCCACCAGGGCGCGGGGATCAGTACCTCGTCGCCGGGGTTCAGGGTTGCCAGCAGGGCATGGAAGATTGCCTGCTTGCCCCCGGCGCTGACGATCACCTGGCCAGGCGTGGTTTTCAGCCCCAGGTCACGTCTGAAATGGAGCGCCGCGGCGGCGCGGAGGCGGGCCGTGCCGGCCACAGGCGTGTACTTGGTATCGCCCGCATCGAGCGCGGCGCGCACCGCATCGGCGACGTGCGCGGGCATGGCAAAGTCCGGCTCGCCAACCGACAGCGAGATGATATCCCGCCCCTCCGCCCGCAGCGCGGCGGCGCGGTCAGTCATCGCCGTGGTCTGGGACGCGGCAATCCGGGCGAGGGCGGCGGAGATCACGCCAGCAGCCGCGCTGGCACCAGACCGCGTAACGCATTGCCGATCAGGAACCCGCCCGCCAGATCGTCCAGCGTCAGTTCGGCTTCGACCGCGCGGCCCGCTTCGATCAGCGAGCGACGCAGGACGCCGGGGAGCAGGCCCAGCTGCGCGGGCGGCGTGAGCAGGCGGCCATCGCGCTCGACAAACAAGTTGGTGATGCAGCCTTCGGTGACCAGGCCGTCATCGCGCAGGAACAGGGCTTCGGCGGCTCCGGCAGCCCGGGCGGCGCGCAGGCCGGTGTCATAGAATTCGCGATCGCTGGTCTTGTGGCGCAGCCGCCAGTCGCCGCTATCGACCGGCAGCCGCATGACCGCGCAGAGTGCCGGCTGCGGGAATGGCTCAGGCAGCGGGCTGATTTCCAGCGTATAGGCGCCGCTGCGTGCCGTGACGAGGCGGACCCGCGATGGCGCATCCGCCTCGAAGCACAGCGCCTGGATCGCGTTGCGCACGGCATGGCGATCAAAGGCAAAGCCCAGTTCGGCGGCGCTGGCCTTGATCCGCTCAAGATGGAATTCGAGCAGCGGGATCCCGCCGTCCGGGGTAAAGGCCATGGTCTCGATCAGGTCGAACCCGGCGGCCGATGGCCCGGAAGCGGAACTGCGCACGAAACCTCCCTTGACCAGGCTCTCCCGCCATTCCGGCAAAGCCTCTGAATCGGCGACGATCGCCGATCCCACCCCCAGCACGGCAGTCCCCGAGTTGTTTTCCACCGGGGTCAGCCGCAGGGTGCGGATTGCCACATTGAAGGCCGCATCGGAAGTCCCATCGACCTTGGGTGCGTCGATCCGGCCGATCGCGCCGCAATAGGGGCCGCGCGAATCGCGTTCGACCATGTTGATCAGCTCCATCGCCCGGATCTTGGGCGCCCCGGTGATCGAGCCGCAGGGGAACAGCGCGCGGATCATGTCGGCCGCGCCCGTGCCGGGTTGCAGCCGGGCCCGGACGGTCGTGACCATCTGGTGCACGGTCGGATAGCTCTCGACCGCAAAGGGCCGTTCGACCCGCACCGATCCAGCCTCGGCCACCCGGCTGAGGTCGTTGCGCAGCAGGTCGACGATCATCAGGTTCTCGGCCCGGTCCTTGACCGATCCGGCCAGTTCCGCCGCCAATGCCGCATCCTGCGCCGCATCGCGGCCGCGGGGCCGGGTGCCCTTCATCGGCTTGACCGTGGCGGCGCCATCCTGCTCGGCAAAGAACAGCTCGGGCGAGAAGCTCAGCAGCCAGTGCGAGCCATCGAAGACTACCCCGCCATAGCCGGCACCTGCCGCCGGGCGCAGCGCGGCATAGATCGCCAGCGGTTCTCCCCGCCAGGTGCCGGTCAGCGGGAAGGTCAGGTTGGCCTGGTAGATGTCGCCCGCCGCAATCGCTTCCTGCAAGGCGGCAAAGACCTGGCCATAGGCCCCGGCCGAAAGCGCCGGATCAAGCGGGCCGATCCGTGCCGGGCCAGAACCGCCGTGTTTGGCCAGCCAGGCCGGGATGGCAGCGGCGGCGATCTCGACAGAACCGGCACAGGCACCGACCCAGACCAGCGGCCCGTTGGCGCCAGTACGGGCGCCGGCCAGCGGAGCCAGCCGCTCTTCCAGCGCGAGGCCGGCTTCATAAGCGATGTAGCCGGCCAGGTGATGCCCGGCAGCGCGCAGCGCCTCGATCCGGTCGAGCGCGGCGGAGACATCCTCGGCGCGGCGGGCGATCACCAGTTCCAGCGGATCGCGGTACAGCCGGGCTGGGCTGGCACCCGCGGCGCGGGCGTCGTCAAGCAGGATAAAGGGTGCGTTCATGCGGGAACGGCTTCTAGCCGGGTCTGGCCTGCCTTGCAAAAAGCTACTCGCCGCGAAGGCTGGGCCGTTCTATCTGGAATCGAGTCGCATTTTCAGGAGCATGACATGAGCGAGATCTTCCTGGGCCTTGGTGCCAATGGTGAGCGCCAGGTGCTGCGGTTGGGCCGCGCCAATCGCCACGGGCTGATCGCCGGGGCGACCGGCACCGGCAAGACCGTCACGCTCCAGACCATTGCCGAGCAGTTCTCCGCCGCCGGGGTGCCGGTGTTCATGGCCGACGTGAAGGGTGACCTGGCGGGCATTTCGATGGCCGGCAGCCACGATTTCAAGCATGCCGACAAGCTGGAAAGCCGCGCCGCAGAGCTGGGCATCACCGACTATGCCTACAAGGACAACCCGGCGGTGTTCTGGGACCTCTACGGCGAACAGGGTCACCCGATCCGCACCACCATTTCAGAAATGGGCCCGCTGTTGCTCAGCCGGTTGATGGGGCTCAACGAGACGCAGGAGGGCGTGCTGACCGTGGCCTTCAAGTGGGCCGACGATAACGGCCTGCTGCTGCTCGACATGGATGACCTGCAGCAGACCCTGATGGCCTGTGCCGAAAACGCCAGCGCGCTGGCCAGCACTTATGGCAATATTTCCAAGGCCTCGGTCGGCACGATCCAGCGCCAGTTGCTGTCGTTCGAAAGCCAGGGCGCCGACAAGTTCTTTGGCGAACCGGCTTTCGAGATCCATGATTTCATCCGCGTCGACGAGAACGGCAAGGGCGTGATCAACGTGCTCAGCGCCGACAAGCTGATGCAGAACCCGAAGCTCTACGCCACCTTCCTGCTTTACCTGCTGTCGGAACTGTTCGAGGCCCTGCCCGAAGTCGGCGATCCCGAGAAGCCCAGCCTGGTGTTCTTCTTCGACGAAGCCCACCTGCTGTTCGAGGATGCGCCCCAGGCGCTGTTCGAGAAGATCGAGCAGGTGGTCCGCCTGATCCGCTCGAAGGGTGTGGGCGTCTTCTTCATTACCCAGAACCCGATCGACATCCCGGAAAAGATCGCCGGGCAACTCGGCAACCGGGTCCAGCACGCACTGCGGGCCTTTACGCCGCGTGACCAGAAGGCGATCCGGGCGGCGGCCGAAACCTTCCGGATCAATCCCGATCTCGACGTCGAGACCGCGATCACCGAGCTGAAGGTGGGCGAGGCACTGGTCTCCACGCTCGATGACGATGGCGCACCGACCATCGTCCAGCGCACGCTGATCGCCCCGCCGCGCTCGCGGCTTGGCCCGGTGACGCCCAAGGAACGCGCGATCATCCAGTCGATCAGCCCGTTCGACGGCAAGTACGACACCCTGGTTGACCGCGAGAGCGCCGAGGAAGTGCTGCTGCAGAAGTCGGCCGATGCTGCCGAGGCCGCGCAGGTGGTGGAGGAGCAGGGTGTGGGAGCCCAACGCGCCCAGCCGCGCAAGACCACCTCGATGTGGGAAAAGGCCGGGAAGGCCGCCTTTGGCGCAGCCGCCAGTTCGGCCGGGACCATGGTGGCCAGGCAGATGACCGGGCGCAAGTCCGGCGGGTCGCCAATGGCCTCCGCTGCCTCTGCCGCCGCCGGGGCGATCGGCACGGCGCTGGGCGGGGCCATGTTGGGCCGCTTCGCGCGCGGGCTGCTGGGCGGGCTGCTGCGCTGACCGTCCGTCGATAGCGGTCGCGCGTCGGTCGATCACCGTCCCCGTTTGAGAACGCCCGTGCGCAGGGGCGAGGCCTGATTTCATTCGGATGGGGATGCCGATGTCCTGGAAGCTTACCGCCGCAGCGCTGGCGCTGTCGATCAATGCACCTGCCTGGGCGCAGGCCGCTGCGGCCGCTGCGCCTGCCGCGCCGGTCCCGGCTGGCAAGCTGACCGGCCAGGTCCAGCCGCAGGCCTACCGGATCGACCTGTCGATCGATCCGGCGCAGGAACGCTTTTCGGGCAAGGCGGAGATCGATGCCACGCTGAAGACAGCCAGCAGCACGATCGACCTGCACTGGCGCGATCTGGATCTGCGCTCGGTCGAGGTTATGGCGGGCGGCAGGGTGCTGACCCCGCGCTGGCAGCAAATGGATGAGACCGGTGTTGGCCGCCTGACCTTCGCTGAGCCGGTCCCGGCTGGGCCAGTGACCTTGCGCTTTGCCTATGACGCGCCGTTCCAGACCGCGCCGGCCGGCCTGTTCCGGGTCAAGGTGGCGGACGAATGGTATGCCTGGACCCAGCTCCAGTCGATCGATGCGCGCGGTGTCTTCCCGAGCTTTGACGAGCCCGGCTTCAAGACGCCCTTCACCGTCACCCTGCGCACGCCCCCGGGCCAGACCGCGATCAGCAATGCACCCCAGACTGGCGTCAAGCGCGAAGGCGGGGTGGACGTCCACACCTTTGCCCCCACCCTGCCGCTACCGACCTATCTGGTCGCGGCCATGGTCGGGCCGTTTGCGGTGGTCGAAGGCAGCGTGCCGCCGACCCCGCAGCGCGCCAAGCCGCTGCCGCTGCGGATCGTCTCACCCAAGCCCAATGCGGACAAGCTGGCCTTTGCGCTGGAAGGTTCGAAGGAAATCGTCCGCCTGCTCGAGGCCTATTTTGGCGACGCCTTCCCCTATCCCAAGCTGGATCAGATCACCACGCCGATCCTGCCGGGCGCAATGGAAAATGCCGGGGCCGATCTCTACAACGATGCCCTGCTGGTGATGGATGAAAAGGCCACCACCAGCCAGAAGCGGTCTTTCGGCATGGTCGTGGCGCACGAGCTGGCGCATCAGTGGTTCGGCGATCTCGTCACCCCGGCCTGGTGGGACGATATCTGGCTCAACGAAAGCTTCGCCAACTGGATGGGCTTCCGCATCGGTGACGAATGGCGGCCGGCGCTCAATATCCGCGCCGGAGCGGTGCAGGAAGGCTTCGATGCCATGCGCACCGATGCCCTGGTTGCCGGGCGCCCGATCCGTCAGCCGATTGAAACCAGCTCGCAGATCGACGAGGCCTTCGATTCGATCACCTATGGCAAGGGCGGCCACGTAGTGGCGATGATCGCCGGCTATATGGGTGATGACAAGTTCCGCGACGGGGTGCGCCGCTACATGGCGGCGCATCGCAATGGCAATGCCACCAGCACCCAGTTCTTCGGGGCCATGGCGGAGGCTTCGGGCGATCCGCGGATCGTGCCGGCGATGCGCAGCTTTACCGACCAGCAAGGCGTGCCGCTGCTTACCTTTACCCCTGCGGCCAAGGGCTGGCAGGTCAGCCAGGGCCGCTATGCTCGCCTTGGGTCTAGTGCGCCTGAAACGCGCTGGGGCGTGCCATTGTGCCTGCGGACTACTGGCGCGGCGCGTCAGTGCCAGCTGCTGACCGAGCCTACCGCAACCATCGCCTACAAGGGCAAGGGCGCGCTGGTGCCCAACGTTGGCGGGACCGGCTATTACCGGTTTGAACTGCCGGCGAAGGACTGGGACAAGCTGGTTGCCCAGGCCGATCGCTTGCCGGGTTCAGAGGCCCAGGCCCTGGCGGATTCGCTCAACGCCAGTTTCCAGGCTGGCCGCGCCAGTCCGGCGCAGCTGATCACCGCGGCGCGCAAGCTGGCCCGGATGCAGGATAGCTATGCCAATGGCACCGGGATCGCGGCCCTGTCGGGCTATGCCGAGGCGGGATTCCTCAATGATGCTGGTCGCGCCGGGTTCCAACGCCTGGTCAACAGCGTCTATGCGCCGCGCCTCAAGCAGCTGGGCTTCGATCCGCGCGCCGGGGCCTATGCCGGACAGGATCCGGAAGAGACCCAGCGCCGCCAGCAAGCGGTTGGCCAGCTGGCCCGCAAGGGCGGCGATGCGGTGCTGCGCGCGCAGCTGCTCGCAGCGACGCGGGCCTACCTGGGCGGTGACAAGCAGGCGCTTGATGCTGCCTGGTATGGTCCTGGCCTGTCCGCCCTGCTCGATGAAGGCGGGCTCGATACGGCCAAGGATCTGGTCAACCGGGCGCTGGACTCGACCAGCCCGGTGTTCCGCCCGGTTGCGCTGAACGTGGTCGGCGGTTCGGGCAAGGCCGAGATCGGCCGCTGGATCCTGGGCGAGCTCAACGATAGCCGCCTGCGCACCAGCGAGCGGCAGGGTCTGATCCGCGGCGTGATTGCCAGCGGCGGGACGCGCGATCTGGGCTGGGACTGGCTCAAGACCAATTACGAGGCGCTGGCGGGAAGTGGCGGTGGAATCTTCTTTGCCTCACGCTTGCCGGGGATGGTCGCCGGCTATTGCTCGGTCCAGCGTGCGGACGAGATCGCCAGCCTGCTTCGGCCCAAGCTGGAGGGCAAGACCGGCGCGCTGGGGCTGGAGCGCTCGATTGAACGGGTCCGTTCGTGCGGCGTGCTCAAGGATGCGCGTGCGGCCGAACTTTCGGCCGCCCTGGCCAAGGTCAAGTAAGCGGCAGGGTCAGGCTGGCGGTCAGGCCAGTCACCGCGCCATCGCTTGCGGACCGGTTGGCGAGCCGCAGATCGCCGCCGTGCTGCTCGGCAATGGCACGCGCCAGGGTCAGACCCAGCCCTGCGCCGCCGGTGCCGCGATTGCGTGAGGGATCGCCGCGGGTGAAGGGTTCGAGCATCCTTGCGATGTCACCCTCCGGGATGCCCGGACCATCGTCCTCGACCGTGATGGTGACGCTGCCCGGTTGACGCTTCAGGGT
>JBEGOD010000045.1:0-6055 GCA_041182185.1 Pseudomonadota bacterium | reverse complement strand
GCCGATGCTGCCGGGGGGCTACGATTTCGCCCGCGCCGCGTGGTTCCAGGGCATTGCCGCCACCGGATCGGCGCTGGGCACGGTCCAGGTGGTGCACCAAGGTCCACCGGGCGGCGGGCTGGAGGATATCCAGCGCGGGCTATCGGCCCATGTCCGCGCGCAGGTGCCGGGGTCGGCCGGGGCGATCGCGGCGGCCTATGCCAGCGGGGATCGAGGGGCGATCCCCGAGACGGATGAAGAGGCCATGCACAACTCCGGCTTGGCGCATCTGCTGTCGATCAGCGGGCTGCATGTCAGTGCGGTGATCGCGGCGGTCTATGTCGTGGTGCTCAAGCTCGGCGCGCTCTGGCCGTGGCTGGCGCTGCGGGTGCGGCTGCCGCTGGCAGCGGCGGCGAGCGGGGCGCTGGCCGGGATCGGCTATACCCTCCTGACCGGGGCCGAGGTGCCGACCGTGCGGTCCTGCATCGCGGCGCTGCTGGTGCTGGCGGCGCTGGCGCTGGGGCGCGAGGCGCTGTCGCTGCGGATGATTGCGGTGGCGGCCTTTGTCGTCCTGCTGTTCTGGCCCGAAGCGCTGGTTGGCCCGAGCTTCCAGATGAGTTTCGCCGCAGTAATCGCGATCGTTGCGCTGCATGGGACTTCGCCGGTCCAGACCTTCCTGGCACCGCGCGAAGAGGGCTGGCTGGCGCGGGGCCTGCGCAATCTGGCCATGCTGTTGTTGACCGGGGTGGTGATTGAACTGGCGCTGATGCCGATCGGGCTGTTCCACTTCCACCAGTCCGGAGTCTATGGCGCTATCGCCAATGTCGTGGCGATTCCACTGACGACCTTCATCTCGATGCCGCTGATCGCCCTGGCGCTGTTGCTCGACACGGTCGGGCTTGGCGGTCCGGCTTGGTGGCTGGTCGGCCAGTCGCTCGATGCGTTGCTGGGCCTGGCGCACTTTGCCGCCAGCCAGCCCGGCGCGGTCACCACCATGCCGGCCATGGGGCGTGGGGCTTTCCTCTTGTTCGTCGCCGGCGGGCTGTGGCTGGCGCTGTGGCAAGGGCGCGTGCGGCTGTGGGGGCTGGCCCCAGCGGGACTGGGCGCGCTGCTGCTGGCGACATTGACTCCGCCCGATCTGCTGGTTTCGGGCGATGGTCGCCATGTCGGGCTGACGGGCGAGCTGCCCGGCGAACTGTTGGTCTTGCGATCAAGGCAGGGCAGTTATGCCCGCGATACGCTGCTCGAGCTGGCGGGGATGAGCGGTACGCCGCGCAGCCTCGATCAATGGCCCGGTGCGCGCTGCAACGCTGATCTTTGCCTGGTTGAACTGCAACGCGGCGGGCGCAACTGGCACCTGCTGCTGACCCGCACCCGCGACCGGCTGCCCGAGCGCGAGCTGGCAGCGGCCTGCGAGCGGGTCGACGTGGTGATCTCTGACCGCTGGCTGCCGCGTTCGTGCCGCCCGAAGTGGCTCAAGGCGGACCGGCGCTATCTGGAGCAGAGCGGGGGGCTGGCGATCGACCTGGCGAAGCGCGAAGTGGTCAGCGTGGCGGACAGCCAGGGCGATCACGGCTGGTGGGCGGGGCCGGCACCATACCGGTCCCGGCCCAAATCCCAGCCTTAGTGATAGCGGCGCAGCAGGCCGGCCAGCTTGCCCTGGACTAGTACTTCGCCAGGACGATAGATCTGCGGTTCGTAGGCCGCATTGGCTGGATCGAGCCGGATCATCCCGTTGTCGCGATGCAGGTACTTGAGCGTCGCTTCCTCTCCGCGCACCAGGGCCACAACAATCTCGCCATCGCGGGCCGTGTCGGTCTTGCGGATCAGCGCGTAGTCACCGTCGAAGATGCCAGCTTCGATCATCGAATCCCCGGAGACCTCGAGCGCATAGTGCTCGCCCGCGCCGAGCAGGGCCGCGGGAACCGGCAGCATGGCGCTGGTTTCCATCGCCTCGATCGGCACGCCGGCAGCGATCCGGCCATGCAGCGGGATCTCGATCACGTCGTTCGCCGGGGCGGGCTTGGCCTCGGGCGGACGGATCACTGCAGTGGCAGCAGTGTTGGAATTGGCCGCGCGCGGCGCCTTGGTGACGACGTCTTCCGGCTGCTTGAGCACTTCCAGCGCACGGGCGCGGTTGGGCAGGCGACGGATGAAGCCACGTTCTTCCAGCGCCGAGATCAGGCGGTGCACGCCCGACTTCGACTTGAGGTCGAGCGCCTCCTTCATTTCCTCAAACGAAGGGGAGACGCCGGTCTCTTCAAGCTTTACCTGGATGAACCGGATCAGTTCATGCTGCTTGCGCGTCAGCATTGCCAAAAACCTCCCATTCGCGGCCGGGCGGACACCAGTGTTCCCGTACCGTTCAGTGAACGAATGTGGAACAGGTAAGCAACATTGAATCGCCAGTCAAGCAATTCCGCCATTTTCGAGCGGATAGACCGGAACAAGGTTTCCAGCGGGCAAAACCGGGCCGTGCGCAGGCCGATCGATCAGGCAATTGCTGCTCGCCAGTGCGGCCAGCGCGCCGCTGTCCTGGGTAAGCGCCGGGGTCACCTCGCCGTCCGCCATACGTCCGCGCAGGAACTCGCGCCGTTCGCCCCCGGCGGCCAGGTCTGCGGCGAGGCGCAGGGTGCGGCGCAGCGGCAGCGGATCGCCAGCGCCCGACAGGCGCCGGAGCAGCGGCAGCATGAACAGCCAGGCGGTGACGAAACTGGAGACCGGATTGCCGGGTAGGCCGAGCACCAGCTGCCGCCCGCGCCGCGCCACCAGCAGCGGCTTGCCCGGCTTGATCGCAACCTTCCAGAAATCGAGCTTTGCGCCCCAGGCTTCGAGCGCCGGGATGACCAGATCGTGATCGCCGACCGAAGCCCCGCCGCTGGTGACGATGACATCGGCATCGGCTGAGGCCTCCAGCGCCGCGATCAGCGCTTCCAGCCGGTCCGGGACTGGTCCGCGGCGGGTCACTTCGCAGGGGTGGCTGGCAGCCAGCGCGGCGAGCATCGCGCTATTGCTGGCGGGCACCTGGTGCGGCGCGCAGTCGCCGGGATCGTCGGCCAGCTCGTCGCCGCTATCGATAATCGTGAGGCGCGGGATCCGGCGGACCGCGATGTGACGGTGGCCGGCCGACAGCGCGAGGGCAACGTGGGCAGGGCCAAGCCGCGCACCCAGTTCGGCCAGCACCGTACCCTCGGTAAAGTCGGATCCGGCGCGGCGGATATGCTTGCCCGGTTTGCCAGGACCATCGCCGGTCAGGATCAGGTGATCGCCTGCGCGGTTGACGTCTTCCTGCACCACCACGGCGCCGGCACCATCGGGCAAGACCGCTCCGGTCGAGATTCGCACGGCCTGCCCGGGCGCGACGAATCCGGCAAAAGGATGCCCGGCGGCGCTTTCGCCGATGACTTGCCAGGGGCCGGCGAGGTCGTTCTCCGCCACGGCATAGCCGTCCATTGCCGAAAGATCGCAGGCCGGCTGGGTGCGCGCCGCAACGATCGGCTCAGCCAGCCAGCGGCCCAGCGCCGAGGGCGGATCGACCCGTTCGAGCGGGAGCGGCTCGGCCAGTTCAAGCAGGCGTGCCTGGGCTTCCTCCAGCGGGAGCAGCGCCATCAGTCCTGCGCCTTCCAGTCGCCCGACTTGCCGCCGCGCTTCTCGATCAGGCGGAGGTCGGCGATGACCATGCCCTTGTCGATCGCCTTGGCCATGTCGTAGATTGTCAGGAGTGCGACCGAAGTGGCTGTCAGCGCTTCCATTTCGACGCCCGTGCGCCCGGTGAGCGAGGCGCTGGCGGTCACCCGCACGGCGTCGTCCTCGATTCCGAAATCGACCGTCACGCTATCCAACGCGAGCGGATGGCACAGCGGGATCAACTCGGCGGTCTTCTTCGCCGCCATGATCCCGGCGATCCGCGCTGCTGCGAGGACATCGCCCTTGGGCACTTCCCCGTCGCGGATCGCGGCGAGCGCTGCGGCGGACATCCGGATCCGGCCCGAGGCGACCGCGACACGCTGCGTCTCGGCCTTGCCGCCGACATCGACCATGCGAGCTTTACCCGATGCATCGAGATGAGTGAGGTCGGCCATGGTCGCTCCGTTTCCAGCCCAGCAGCTCAACGCCAGCTTGACACTCTTGACACGGTGTCAAACCGACGATCGCGCCTAACCACCTGTTTCGGGGGAAAAGCGGGGCTGGTCGACACTTTACACTTAGCGCGAAAAACCCGCTGCGGGCCATCGCTACACGGAATGCCATGCCAAAGTTCGGCAGTGTAGGAAACGGACTTTTTCGTTGCCGGTCGCCGCGGATCTCGGAGGTTACGGGTGCAGCAGGCAAACAGCAATATCAGTGAAGTCGGTACGACGATCATACAGAACAGAGCAGGGCAGGGGCGTGATTCGAACTCAGGCAATTTGATTGCCGGAAAAGTCGCGAAGCGGGAAATCGGTTCGGCCTGAGGAAATCAGCCGCCTGGCAGGGCTAGCACCGCTACGGCGAAGCTGCTCCCCCAGGCGGCTAATCCTGCAAGGGTAACTGTACGGATCTTCCGGTCCAGAGCGAGGTCATAAACGAAAAGCGATGCAATCATCGCCAGCCAAAGTGGAAGTGTGAAATTGGAATCGGGCAATGCGCGGTCGAGGATCGGCATCTGCATGAATAGGGTGGCCCACGCTGCAAGGCGCTTGTGCAAGGCGGGCCGGGACCGCCAATGCCAGCTCAGACCGATTGCAATTGCATATGTGAGCATCAGCAATCGATTCGCCCTGACAAAGTCAGGCATCGCGTCCCAGCCTTTCCAGACCGCGATAAATACCCACAAGGTGCTGATGACTACGCCAAGTCCGACCAAGAACCCCCAGTTGCCCAAGCGGCGATGGAGTCCGACTTGTTTGAGCCGGATCAGGTTGGCCTGCAGCGCGAAGCTAACCATCCAGCCCAGGCACAGCATTCCGTGAACAATGAATTTTGGGTCGCTGTTGCTTGGCTGATGGATATCGGAAACCAGGTTGTCCCAGAATCCGACAATCGCGACTATCAGGCAAAACAGGCTGAAAAGGCTGAAATACCAGTGTCGATAGCTAGCCAAATTCATGCCCGCCCCCTGCTGGCAGCCGATTTATGGCGCTCCGATTAGCAGATTTCGCGTTGCTGCACCAACGTCACCCTGACGCATCAAACTTTCGCCGACCAGGAAGGTCCGCGCGCCGCAGGCGGAGAGGCGGATGAGATCGGCATGGCTGTTGATCCCGCTCTCGGCGACCAGCAGGGTACCTTCGGGCGCGAGCGGCGCGAGGCGTTCGGTGGTGGCAAGATCGGTGACGAAGCGCTTGAGATCGCGGTTGTTGACCCCGATCAGCCGCGATTTGAGCCGCGCGGCGCGTTCCATCTCGGCCTCGTTGTGGACCTCGACCAGCACGTCCATCCCGCGCTCGGTCGCTGCGGCCTCGATCTCGGCCATCGCGCCGTCATCGAGCGCGGCGACAATGATCAGCACCGCGTCGGCCCCGATCGCCCGCGCCTCGGCGCATTGCCATGGGTCGACCATGAAGTCCTTGCGGATCACCGGCAGGTCGCAGGCGGCCCGCGCCGCGACCAGGTAATCCTCGTGGCCCTGGAAGTATGGCGCGTCGGTCAGGACCGACAGGCACGCCGCACCGCCCGCCTGATAGGCGCGGGCATGGGCCGGGGGATCGAAATCGGCGCGGATCAGGCCCTTGGAGGGGCTGGCCTTTTTGATCTCGGCGATCAGCGCGAAGCCGGTTGCGGCTTTGGCGCGCAACGCCGCCTCGAAACCGCGCGGCGCGGACTGCGCGGAGGCGCGGGCATCGAGTTGGGCGAGCGAGGCAAGCGGCTTGCGAGCGGCAACTTCCTCACGCTTGGTGGCGCAGATTTCGGCGAGCTTGTCAGTCATCTTACGGTCTCGATCCAGCAATCCAGCAGCGCCTTGGCAAGGCCCTTGTCGATCGCTTCGGCGGCTTCCTCGACGCCTTCGAACCAGTCTTCGGCCTGGCCGGCAACCAGCAGCGCGGCGGCGCTGTTGAGAAGGACGGCGTCGCGATAGGCGCCCGCTTCGCCCAGC
>JBEGOD010000044.1:0-6004 GCA_041182185.1 Pseudomonadota bacterium | reverse complement strand
GCAATGCCCTGCTGGCGGCCGGCAAGACCGAAGCGGCGCTGGCCGTGCTCGACCAGGCGCACGGTGAAGCGCTGGGTGCCGGCAATCCGCGGTTGGCGGGGGAGATCTCGATCGACCGCGCGCGCGCGCTGGTTGCCTTGAAGCGCGATGGCGATGCCGCCACCGCGCTGGCCACGGCGCGGGCCAACGCGGCGGAAAATGGCCAGGGCTGGCTGCTGTCCGCCACACTCTCGCGCCGCCAGGGCAAGCTGGCCGAAGCGCAGCAGCAGATCCAGGTCGCGGCGCAGTTGATGCCGCTCGATCCCGAAGTCGGGCTGGAGGCCGGGGTGATTGCCGTGCTTGCGGGCAATGAAGCTGCGGCGCGGCGTTCGTGGTTGTCGGTGGTCAGGGCCGCACCGGGCACTGAAACTGCACGCACCGCGCAATCCTACCTTGACCAGTTGGGGCCTGACCCGGCACCATCCGGCCGGTGATCCCGCTTTCCGTCCTTGACCTGGTCCCCGTCCGCGAAGGCGGGACGATTTCCGAAGCGCTGGCCAGCGCTGCCAGCCTGGCCCGCGCGGCTGAAGTGGCGGGCTATAAGCGGTTCTGGGTGGCGGAGCATCACGCGATGGACGGGATTGCCGGCGGGGCAACCGCCGTGACCCTGGCGCATATCGGCCATGCCACCGCCACGATCCGGATCGGTTCGGGCGGGATCATGCTGCCCAACCACAACCCGTTCGTGATTGCCGAGCAGTTCGGCACGCTCGATGCGCTGTTTCCCGGTCGGATCGACCTGGGCCTCGGCCGGGCGCCGGGGGCGGACAGCCGGATCGGCCAGGCCCTGCGCAAGGACCTGATGCGCGCGGCGGAATTTTTCCCGCAGGATGTGGTCGAACTGCGCGCGCGGGTGACGGGCGAGCCGGAGGTCGGCCTCCGTGCCACGCCGGGCTTCGGCGCAGCGCTGGAGTTCTGGATCCTTGGCTCCAGCCGGTTTGGTGCTTCGCTCGCTGCGGCGCTGGGCATGCCCTATGCCTTCGCTTCGCACTTCGCGCCCGACCATCTCGACGCCGCGCTCAAGCTCTATCGCGAGCGCTTCACCCCTTCGCCAGCGCTGGACCAGCCGCACGTCATGGCGGCGATGACCGTGCTGGCAGCGGAAACCGATGCCGAGGCCGCGCTGCTTGCTTCCTCGCTCGACCAGAGCTTCGTGGCGCTGCGTACCGGCAATCCGGGCCGGCTGAAGCCCCCGGTGCCGGGCTACCGCGAAAGCTTGCCGCCCGGCACGCAGGGCATGCTCGAACACATCCGCCAGGCCAGCGCGGTCGGTGCTCCCGCAACGGTGCGGGCTGCTATTGGCCGCTTTGTCGAGCGCACCCGGGCCGATGAAATCATCGTTGCGGGTGCGACTTACGATCCGACGGCCCGCGAACACTCGTTGGCGCTGACGATGGAAGCCCTGGCGGGCTAAGCCCAATGCCTGCCAAGGGTTAGGCAGGTTTCCCTAGCGGCAAACTGGTTGCAGTGGTGACGACTTGTCCGTATCATGAATACGAATGCTGCTTAAGACAGCAATAATGTTGTTTGCACGGGCAACGGCAGAGAGCTGGCCCGCAGGAGTGTGATCGATGGGTGCCAAGTCCGCCAGCGGCTCTGCCAATGTACTCGAACAGGCCTTGGCCCAGCGCCTCAGCGCCGCGCTGCTCCCTGGCGACGCGCCGTTCTCGGCAGAGGGTCTCGCCGCTGCCGCCGCCTTCCTGCGCAGCGCCGCCAGCCAGCGTGAAGCGGGTGAGGCCGCGATCACGATCGAGACGGTCTCCGGCTCGGCGGCCGAACGCTTCATGCGGATCGGCGTGATCAATGATGACATGCCCTTCCTGGTCGATTCGATCGCCACGACTGTCGCTGCGCAGGGGCTGGCGATCGATCGGCTGGTCCACCCGGTCCTTCCGGTCCGCCGCGATGGCGCTGGCCGGCTCACCGAAGTCGTCGAGGGTGATGCGGCTGGCGAGAAGCGCGAATCGATGGTCTATCTTGAGACCCGCCGCGCCGATGCCAAGCAACGCCGCGCATTGGAGTCCGCGCTGCGGACCACGCTGGGCGATGTTCGCGCCGCCGTGGCCGACTGGCCCAAGCTGCAAGTGACGATGGCCGAAGATGCCGATAGCCTGGCCGATGGCGAAGGCGCTGCCCTGCTGCGCTGGTTCAAGGACGGGATGTTGACCCAGCTCGGCCATGTCATGCGCCACCGCGACGGCACCCAGTCGAGCGCGCTGGGCATCTGCCGGCGCGGGGCGAAGAGCCTGCTGGGGTCGATCTCCTATGACCGCGCCTTTGCCTGGTTCGAAGGGAAGGGCAAGGCGGGCCGGGGCCCGCTGGTGGTCAAGTCGAACCTGCTCAGCAATGTTCACCGCCGCACCCCGCTCGACCTGTTCATCGTCCCGGTGCTGGAAGGCGGCAAGCTGGCAAGCCTCTCGGTCCATGCCGGCATCTGGACCAGCGCGGGCCTCGCCGCCGCGCCCACCCAGGTGCCGCGGATGCGCACCCAGCTGACCGACCTGATGAGCCGGTTCGGTTTTGCGCCGCAGGGTCACGCTGGCAAGGCGCTGGTCCATGCCCTCACCGCGCTGCCGCATGACCTGCTGATCGGTTTCGCCGACGAGGACCTCGAACGGATCGCCACGACGATGATGAGCCTGGTCGACCGGCCGCGGCCCAAGCTGGCGTTGGTTCCGGCGGCCCTGATGCGCCATGTCTTCGCTTTCGTCTGGTTGCCGCGCGACATCATGTCGACTGCGACGCGGAAGCAGATCGAGGCCATGCTGGTCGAGGCTTGCGGCGCCCCGGTGCTCGACTGGAGCCTGGAGGTCGAGGGCAGCCTGGCCGTGCTGCGCTTTGTGCTCGACCTGCCCGAAGTGGCGCAGCTGCCGGATGAAGCCGCGCTCGATGCGCGCCTGCAAGGCATGCTGCGCGGTTGGAACGAAGCGGTCGAAAGCGAGATTGCCGCGAGCGAGGACCCCAGCCGCGCGGCCGCGATCGCCGCCCGCTATGCCGAGGCTTTTCCGCTGGCCTACCGCAGCGCTTATGGCCCGGCTGAGGCGGCGCAGGACATTGCCCGGCTGCGCAAGCTGGCGGGTGAGGGCGAGGCTGGTCCGCGCCGCGATGCCCGGCTGCATCAGCTGGCCGGGGATGAGGCCGGCACGCTGCGCCTCAAGGTCTATCAGCGCGGCGGGGCGATTGCCCTGTCCGACGCCGTCCCCGCGCTGGAGAACTTCGGGTTCCGGGTGGTTGAGGACCTGCCGACCGAACTCGATCAGGGCCGGCTCGGCACGATTCACGATTTCCAGCTGGCCCTGCCCACCGGGCTGGAGCCGAGCGCGGTCATGGCCCGCGCCGGGGCGATCGAGGCGGCCTTTGCCGATGTGCTCAATGGCGCGGCCGAGGACGATCCGTTCAATCGCCTGATTACCACGGTCGGGCTTTCCGCTGCTGAAACCAACTGGCTGCGCGCCTGGTATCGCTACCTGCGCCAGGCCGGGCTCAACTATGGCGTTCCGACTGCGGTCGATGCGTTGCACCATGCCCCGCAGGTGACGCGCGGGCTGATCGAGCTGTTCGTCGCCTGCCACGATCCGGCCTTCAAGGGCGATCGCATTGCCGCCGAGGCCAAGGCGCAGGACGCGATCCGCGATGGTCTGGCGCTGGTTTCCGCGATCAACGATGACCGGCTGCTGCGCCAATACCGCGCCGTGGTCGAAGCCATGCTGCGGACCAATGCCTTTGCCCCGGCCGGGCAACAGGCGCTGGCCTTCAAGCTCGATTCCAGTCTGGTTCCCGGCTTGCCCAAGCCGCTGCCGTGGCGCGAGATCTTCGTCTATTCGCGACGGGTCGAGGGCATTCACCTGCGCTCTGGCCCGGTCGCGCGCGGCGGGCTGCGCTGGTCCGACCGGCGCGATGACTTCCGTACCGAGGTGCTGGGGCTGATGAAGGCGCAGCGGGTCAAGAATGCGGTGATCGTGCCAACCGGGGCCAAGGGCGGGTTCTATCCGAAGCAGCTTCCCGATCCGGCGCGGGCCGAGACCGGTGGGCGCGATGGCTGGCTGGCCGAGGGCAAGGAAAGCTACAAGCTGTTCATCCGCACGCTGCTGTCGATCACCGACAACATCGTCGGCGCCAAGGTGGTCCACCCCCGGCAGGTGGTGATCCGCGATGGCGAGGATCCCTATTTCGTGGTTGCCGCCGACAAGGGCACCGCGACCTATTCCGATACCGCCAATGCCATCGCCGAAGAGCATGACTTCTGGCTGGACGATGCCTTCGCCAGCGGCGGGTCGAAGGGCTATGATCACAAGGCCATGGGCATCACCGCCAAGGGGGCCTGGCTTTCGGTCCAGCGGCACTTCCTGGAAATGGGCGTGGACGTCCAGACCCAGCCGATCCGCGTGGCCGGCTGCGGCGACATGTCGGGCGACGTGTTCGGCAACGGGATGCTGCTGTCACAGGCGCTCAAAGTGGTCGCCGCGTTCGATCACCGCCACGTGTTCCTCGATCCGAACCCCGATCCGGCCAAGAGCTGGCAGGAGCGGGCGCGGATGTTCGCCCTCCCGCGCTCGTCGTGGGAGGATTACGACAAGAAACTGATCTCGAAGGGTGGCGGGGTCTTCGCCCGCAGCCTCAAGGAAGTGCCGCTGTCGAAGGAAGTCCAGGCCATGCTAGGGCTTGACCAGCCGAGCATCGACCCCGACGGCCTGATCACGGCGATCCTCAAGGCCGAACTCGACCTGCTGTGGTTCGGCGGGATCGGCACCTATGTGAAGGCCGGCACGGAAAACAACGTCCAGGTCGGCGATCCGGCCAATGACGCGCTGCGGATCGATGGTGCGCAGCTGCGCGCCCGGGCGATCGGCGAAGGCGCGAACCTGGGCTGCACCCAGGCGGGGCGGATCGAGTTTGCGCTGAAGGGCGGGCGCATCAACACCGACTTCATCGACAATTCGGCCGGGGTCGATTGCTCGGACAACGAGGTCAATATCAAGATTGCGCTGGCGGGGGCCAAGCGCGCCGGACGGCTTAGCGAGCCCGATCGGGTCAAGCTGCTGGTCGCGATGACCGACGAGGTTGGCGCGATTGTGCTCGAGGATAACCGGCTGCAGGCACTGGCCCTGTCGATCGCCACGGCGGGCGGTGCGGCGACCACTGCCTCGCACCTGCGCCTGATCGAGACGCTCGAAGCCAGCGGTCAGCTTGACCGCAAGACCGAAGGCCTCGCCGAAAGCGATGCGCTGGCGCGGCGCGCGGCTGAGGGCCAGGGCTTGACCCGACCCGAGCTGGCGGTCGTCCTCTCCAGTACCAAGCTGGTGCTGCAGGACGCGCTGGAGCATTCCTCGGTCCCCGACGACCCGCTACTCGAAGGCGAGCTGCTGGCGGCCTTCCCGGCGCCGATGCGGACCAGGTTCAAGGCCGAGATCCTCGACCATCGCCTGCGCCGCGAAATCATCGCCACCAAGCTGGCCAACCGCATGGTCAACCGGCTCGGCCTGATCCACCCCTTCGAACTGGTCGAAGAGGAAGGCGCCACCCTCGCCCAGGTAACCGCCGCTTTCGTTGCCGCCGAACAGCTGCTTGGCATGGGTGCGATCTGGCACGGGATCGAAAGCCAGCCCATGCCCGAAGCCGCCCGCATTCTGCTGTTCGACCGCGCGGCAGCAGCGATGGTCAACCATATGGCCGATCTGTTGCGGGTCTCGGGCGGCGCGCTGTCCGCGGGCCAGCTGGTCGGCCAGCTCGAAGGCGGGGTCAGCCTGCTGTCGGGTGCGACCGGGCGGCTGCTTTCGCGTGAAGGCCAGGCGCTGTCCGCGGCCTTGCAGGAGCGGTTCGTCGCCGCCGGGGCTCCGACCCAGCTGGCGGCTTCCGTCGCCCATCTGTTCGATCTCGATGGCTCGGTTGGCCTTGCCATGCTGGCCCGCCAGACCGGGACCAAGCCCGAAGCCCTGACCCGCGCCTTCATTGCGCTGGGCCGCGA
>JBEGOD010000043.1:0-4064 GCA_041182185.1 Pseudomonadota bacterium | reverse complement strand
TGTGGCCCTTCGTGACCGATATGCCGGTGAGCATCGGTGGCGATCGGCGGGCCTGGAACATGGCGCACCTCGAAGGGATAACCAATGGCACCATGCTGATCGCGATCGGCGCGGCGGGCGGCTATCTCCGGCTGGGTGAGCGGGCCCAGGCCACGCTGTTCTGGGCCGCGCTGGCCTTTGGCTGGCTGTTCACCCTGCCGGCGATTGCCAATGCCCTGTTCGGCACGCGCGGGCTGGAATTTGGCGGCGGGCCGTTCCCTGGCAATGTCACGATCAACAACGTGATCTTCCTGGCTGGCTGGCCGGCGATGATCGGGGTGCACCTGGCCGTCGCCCTGCTGCTGTGGGGCGCCTGGCAACATCATCGCCACGGGCGCGGCGTATGACGCCCCGGCCAGAGATCCTGGTCCGCCGCATCCCCTTCGCCTTTGACGAGGGGATCGACCCGGTCTGGCATCCCGGCCGGACCGAATGGAGCCACATGGTCAACGGCGCCTCGCTGGCCATGCCTTATCTTGAGCCGTTCCTGATTCGGACAGTGACCGAGGCGCTGAAGCAAGTAAACGACCCGGCGCTGAAGGCCGATGTCCAGGCCTTCATCGGCCAGGAGGGCGTCCACTTCCAGAGCCACCGCCGCTACAACGAGATCCTCAAGCAGACTTACCCTGACCTCGCCGCAGCCGAGGCGGACATGGAGGCCGATTACCGCCGCTTCCAGAAGCGCAGCCTGAAGTGGCGGCTGGCCTATACCGCCGGGTTCGAGACCATGACCATGGGCATCACCGAATGGCTGATCCACCGCCGCAGCCAGCTCTTCGCCGGTTCGGACAGTGCGATCGCCTCGCTGGTGCTGTGGCACATGGTCGAGGAGACCGAGCACAAGAACGTCGCCTGGGATCTCTACAACCACCTCTATGGCGATTGGCTGGGCCGGGCCTGGGGGCTGCTCTGCGGCACGGTCCATGTCGCGCTGTCGAGCCGCAAGGGCTATGTCCGGATGCTGCGGCGCGATGGCCTGTGGCGCAATCTGCGGAGCCGGCTGCGGCTGTGGACGATGGTTGCGCGGTTCCTGCGCCATGCCTCGCCCGCGATGCTGCGCTCGCTGCTGCCGGGCTATCACCCGTCAAAGGCGCGCGATCCGGCCTGGGTGGCACAGTGGGCCGGGGCCTATGCCGGCCTGCCCGAGGGGCGCATCCCGCTGCTCGACACGGCCGATCCGGAATTGCCCGCGCGCTTCGCCTGACGCTGGACCTTCGCCGCGCCCTCGCCTATTGTCACTTCATCCCCGGGGAGCCGCTTGGCTGAGAGGGGCGGTTAGCATCGCCCGACCCGTCGAACCTGAACCCGTTAGCACGGGCGGAGGGAGTGGTTGGCCGTCCAAGCCTGCGCTCCCGCTCCGCCCACGAAGGAGCGCACATGGCCGACATCAACAGTTCTCTTGAGTCTGGGGCTGCTAAGCCGCAAGCCCAAGGCCTCGAAATCGGCGTCACCACTGGCCCGATCCGCGGCTCGAAGAAGGTCCACGTTGGCCCGCTCGGCGTCAAGATGCGCGAGATCCACCTCGAGCCCGGCAGCGGTGAGCCGCCGGTGCGGGTCTATGACACTTCTGGCCCCTATACCGATCCCGAAGCGAAGATCGACATTGCCGCCGGCCTGCCCGAGCTGCGCAGCCCCTGGATCCGCGCCCGCGGCGATGTCGAGGAAGTGACCCAGCGCCAGGTCAAGCCCGAGGACAACGGCCAGTTGGGGCCAGACCGTTCCGGCGGCGTCCCCGCCTTCCCCAATGTCCGCCGCACCGTGCTGCGCGCCAAGCCGGGCATGAACGTCAGCCAGATGTATTATGCCCGCCGCGGGATCATCACGCCCGAGATGGAATATGTCGCCACCCGCGAAAACCTGGGGCGCGAGATGCTGCGCGAATATATCCGCGACGGGCAGGATTTCGGCGCCCAGATCCCGGACTATGTGACGCCCGAATTCGTCCGCGATGAAGTGGCGCGCGGCCGCGCGATCATCCCCAACAACATCAACCACCCGGAATCGGAACCGATGGCGATCGGCCGCAACGTCCTGGTCAAGATCAACGCCAATATCGGCAACTCGGCGGTGGCGTCCGACGTCGCATCCGAAGTCGACAAGATGGTCTGGTCGATCCGCTGGGGCGCGGACACCGTGATGGACCTTTCGACGGGCCGCAACATTCACGACACCCGCGAATGGATCCTCCGCAACAGCCCCGTGCCGATCGGCACCGTGCCGATCTACCAGGCGCTGGAAAAGGTCGGCGGCGTGGCCGAGGACCTGACCTGGGAGGTGTTCCGCGATACCCTGATCGAACAGGCCGAACAGGGCGTGGACTATTTCACGATCCACGCCGGGGTGCGCCTGCCCTATGTGCCGCTCGCCGCCAAGCGCGTTACCGGCATCGTCAGCCGCGGCGGCAGCATCATGGCCAAGTGGTGCCTGGCGCATCACAAGGAATCGTTCCTCTATGAACGGTTCGACGAGATTACCGAGATCATGAAGGCCTATGACATCGCCTATTCGCTGGGCGATGGCCTGCGCCCCGGATCAATCGCCGATGCCAATGACGAGGCCCAGTTTGCCGAGCTCTATACCCTGGGCGAACTGACCAAGCGCGCCTGGCAGGAAGACGTCCAGGTGATGATCGAGGGCCCCGGCCACGTGCCGATGCACAAGATCAAGGAGAACATGGACAAGCAGCTTGAGGTCTGCGGCGAAGCCCCGTTCTACACGCTCGGGCCGCTCGTCACCGATATTGCCCCGGGCTATGACCACATCACCAGCGGCATCGGCGCGGCGATGATCGGGTGGTACGGCACGGCCATGCTTTGCTACGTCACGCCCAAGGAACACCTGGGCCTGCCCGACCGCGATGACGTGAAGGTCGGCGTGGTCACCTACAAGCTCGCCGCCCACGCGGCCGACCTCGCCAAGGGCCACCCGGCGGCCAAGGTCCGCGACGATGCGCTCAGCAAGGCCCGCTTCGAATTCCGCTGGCGCGATCAGTTCAACCTGTCGCTCGATCCCGACACGGCGGAGCAATACCACGACCAGACGCTCCCTGCGGAAGGCGCCAAGACCGCGCACTTCTGCTCGATGTGCGGGCCCAAGTTCTGCTCGATGAAGATCAGCCAGGAAGTGCGCGAATTCGCCCGGCTCCAGAACCAGGACAGCGCCGAATTCATCGCCACCGCCGATGCCGAAGCCGGCATGGCCGAAATGAGCAAGGTCTACGACGAGACCGGGCGCGAGCTTTACATGGGCGCCGGGAACCGCGAGCACGATTGACTTGTGGGCGGGGCAGCGGGTCAGGCCGCTCCCCGCTCAGTCCAGCTTCCCCGCAAACAGCGCGGCCAGCTCGGCGCGTTCCTGCATGGTCAGGTCGGGGCGCCAGATGTCGAAGATCAGCACGACACGGTCCTGATCGCTGTCGTTCCAGGCCTCGTGCTCGATCGAATCGTCGAACACCATCAGCTTGCCCGGCTCCCAGCTGCGCACCGCGTTGCCGACGCGGAAGTGGCAGTCCGGCGGGACGATCAGCGGCAGGTGGCAGACCAGCCGGGTGTTGAACATGCCGGTATGCGGCAGGATCCTTGCGCCGCCGCGCAGCAGCGAGAACATCACCGTCGGCGAATTGGCGATGTCTGGAAAGGGCACCGCCTGCGTGGCCGCCCAGGTCCGCGGGCAGGCGGCGATCGCGGCCTCATTGCGCACCCCGTTCTCAACCAGGAACAGCGCCGACCAGTCAGGATCGTCGGCCAGCCAGTGGCCCTGCCGCGTCGCGCGGTTGGGGTCGCCGTGGATATAGGGGCGGAAGTCCGCAGTGCGACTGGCGAGCAGTCCGTCCAGCTCGGCCCGGATCGCCCCGGCCTCGGCCTCCAGCGCCGGAACCCAGTCGAACTGGGCAGTGTCGAAGAACTGGGTCTGGGCCAGGCCCGGGAAATAGAAGTCGGTCGGCTGCTGGACGAAGATCGCCTTGCGCCCAGCCATGCTGTCGAGCGCCTGGGCAAAGCGCGGGCTGCGCTGTTCGGGCGGAAAGC
>JBEGOD010000042.1:0-4581 GCA_041182185.1 Pseudomonadota bacterium | reverse complement strand
CCAGGCCGAAGACCCGGTCACGCTCAGCCTCGCCGGCGTGCGCGGTCTGGGCGAAGCGGCGGTGCTGCTCAGCCTGACCGATTCCAGCGAGGAAACCCGGCTCAAGCGCCAGGTTGCCCAGGCCACCAAGATGCAGGCGGTCGGGCAATTGGCCGGCGGCGTGGCGCACGATTTCAACAATGTGCTGACTGCGATCCTGGGGACCTGCGATCTGATGCTGCTGCGCCATACGCCGGGCGACAGCGACTATGACGATATCCAGCAGATCCGCGCCAATTCGAACCGCGCCGCCAGCCTGACCCGGCAATTGCTCGCCTTCAGCCGCCAGCAGACGCTGCGCCCCGAAGTGCTGCAATTGCCCGACGTGGTCCAGGATGTCTCGACCCTGCTCAAGCGGCTGATTGGCGAGAAGGTGAAGCTCTCGGTCAGCCATGACCGCGATCTGGGTGCGGTGCGGGCTGATCCCAGCCAGTTGGAACAGGTGATCGTCAACCTGGTGGTCAATGCCCGCGACGCGGTGCTTTCCAAGGGTGAGATCGGCGGCGGGCGGATCACGCTCGCCACGCGCCGCATCACCGCCGCCGATGTGCGGGCCATGCGCAGCGCGATCATGCCGCAGGCCGATTACACGGCGCTGGTGGTGGAAGATACCGGCACCGGGATCGCACCCGATTACCTCGGCAAGATCTTCGAGCCGTTCTTCACCACCAAGGAACAGGGCAAGGGCACGGGCCTGGGCCTTTCGACCGTCTACGGCATCGTCAAGCAATCGGGCGGGTTCATCTTTGCCGACAGCGAGGTTGGCAAGGGCACGAAGTTCACCGTCTACCTGCCGGTCCACCACGCCACGGCCGAGGAGCTCGCCGCCAAGACCGTGCGCGCCGAACCGGCCGTGCAGTGGGCTGGCGGCGGGCGGGTGCTGCTGGTCGAGGACGAGGACATGGTCCGCGCCGTGGCCGAACGTGCGCTGACCCGTGCCGGCTATACCATCACCGCGGCTGCCGATGGCGACGAGGGACTGGCCTATGTCGAGCAGGGGGTCGAGTTCGATCTGGTCCTGTCCGACGTCGTCATGCCAGGCATGGACGGCCCCGCCATGGTCCGCGAAATCCGCGCCCGCCACCCCAGCCTGCCGGTGCTGTTCATGTCTGGCTATGCCGAGGAACAGCTCCGCAAGGAGATCGACATCGCCGATGTCCACTTCCTGCCCAAGCCGTTTACCGTCCAGCAGGTGACTGACAAGGTCGGGGCAGTGCTGGCGGCGGCGCGGGGCTAGCCGATTGAACAGCTAAGCCCCGGAAATCCGTTCTATTTCGATCGTTCCAAATTTGTTCCAGTTCCCCTCTTGTTCTCATGGAACAAATTGGGTACACCGAGTCGTAGTTGACCTGACGGGTCGGCTGGTTAGGCAAGGGGACGGACAATGGCTGCACAACTCAAGCTGATTCAGGAAGGCAAGGAAACGATGGACCGTCAGAAGGCGCTGGAAGCGGCGCTGGCCCAGATCGATCGCGCGTTTGGCAAGGGCAGCGCGATGAAGCTCGGATCGAAGGAAACGATGGAGGTCGAATCGATCTCCACCGGCTCGCTTGGGCTCGACATCGCGCTGGGCGTCGGCGGTCTGCCGCGCGGCCGGGTGATCGAAATTTATGGCCCGGAAAGCTCGGGCAAGACCACCTTGGCGCTGCACGTCATTGCCGAAGCGCAGAAGGGCGGCGGCACGGCGGCCTTCATCGATGCCGAGCACGCGCTCGATCCGGCCTATGCCAAGAAGCTGGGCGTCAACATCAATGAACTGATCGTCTCGCAGCCCGATACGGGTGAGCAGGCGCTGGAAATCGTCGATACCCTGGTGCGTTCGAACGCGATTGACGTGCTGGTGGTGGACTCGGTCGCCGCCCTGGTGCCGCGCGCCGAAATCGAAGGCGAAATGGGCGATAGCCACGTCGGCCTCCAGGCCCGCCTGATGAGCCAGTCCTTGCGCAAGCTGACCGGTTCGATCAGCCGCTCGCGCTGCATGGTGATCTTCATCAACCAGCTGCGCATGAAGATCGGCGTGATGTACGGTAATCCGGAAACCACCACCGGCGGCAACGCGCTCAAGTTCTACGCCTCGGTTCGGCTCGACATCCGCCGCACCGGCCAGATCAAGGATCGCGACGATATCGTCGGCAACGCGACCCGCGTGAAGGTGGTCAAGAACAAGGTGGCCCCGCCGTTCAAGCAGGTCGAATTCGACATCATGTATGGCGAGGGCATTTCGAAGATCGGCGAAATCCTCGATCTCGGCGTCAAGGCCGGAATCGTCGAAAAGTCGGGCGCCTGGTTCTCCTACGATTCGATCCGGATCGGCCAGGGGCGTGAAAATGCCAAAACCTACCTCAAGGAAAATCCCGAGCTCTGCGACCGGCTGGAGGCTGCGATCCGCGGCCAGACCGAAGGTCTTGCCGGGGAGATGATGACGGGTCCCGACGGGGACGACGACATGTAATCTTCCCAGGGGAGGGCACCCCGTCCCCAAAACCCAGGGTGCCCTCCACGAAACAGGACCGGCGCGGCGTGCCTTTCAGGCCCCGCGCCGGTCTTTTTCATGCTCGGGGGGCTTGACCTTGCCGGCCACTGGTGGACCAAGCAGCATCATGCTGACCCCGACCTTCCATCTCATCGGCTTGCCGACCGACTGCAATTCCTCCTTCGCGCGCGGCCCGGCTGCCGCGCCGGGGGCGATCCGCGCCGCGCTATGGAGCGATCGTGGCAATCTTGCCGCCGAGGACGGGCAGGAGATCGGGCATGACTTCCTGCTGGAGGACTGCGGCGATCTGCCGCTGACCGAGGCTACCCCTGTGGACGACGAGCTGATCCGCGCCGCGGTCACCGAAAGCTTGAAAGTTGGCGCAATCCCGCTCCTGCTCGGCGGCGACCATGCGGTCTCGTTCCCGATCGTCGAAGCGATCGCGGCGCAGCATGGGCCGGTCAATATCCTCCACTTCGATGCCCACCCCGATATCTACGACGACTTCGAGGGCAACCCGCGCAGCCATGCCTCGCCCTTCGCGCGGATCCTCGAAGCGGGGCTGTGCCGCCGCCTGGTCCAGGTCGGCATTCGCACGCTCAACCGCCATTGCCGCGAGCAGGCGGTGCGCTTCGGGGTGGAGATCGTGCCGATGGCCGATTTCACGCCGGCCAAGGTCCCGGTGCTGGATGGCCCGCTTTACATCTCGCTCGACCTCGACGGGATCGATCCATCGGAGGCTCCGGGCGTATCGCACCCCGAACCGGGCGGTCTGCGCCTGCGCGAGGTGCTCGCCGTGCTTCATGCCCAGACCGGCCAGATTGTTGGCGCCGACGTCGTTGAACTCAACCCGCGGTTCGATGCCAACGATCGCACGGCGATCCTGGCCGCCAAGCTGGTGCGCGAGCTGGCCGCGACTGCCGCACGCAACCTGCGCTAGGCTGCCTTTGCCACCCGCGCGGTCTCGGCCTTGATCACTTCGTCGGCCAGCTTGCCTGACAGTTCGGCCAGGTGATCGGACTGGGCGGTGAAGCTGGCGAGACCCTGGCTGAGTGAGCGCAGTTCGGCATCGAGCCCCGCAACTCCCGCCTCGGGCAGCAGTGCCTCGACCCGCTCCCACCGTGTCCAGTCGGGATGGGGTGACAGGCCCAGGATCTGCCCGCGCCGGCTCGACAGGACCGAACCGGCCTTCGATCCGGAGCCGGCCGGGGTATCGACCGTCACCTTCATCACCGGTTCCAGCAGGTAGGGTGCAGCCTGGGCCAGCGCCTCGGCCATGGCCATGCGGCCGGCGATCCGGAACGCCAGTTCCGAGCTGTCGACCGCGTGGAACGAGCCATCGGTCAGGGTCACCGCCACATCGACCACCGGGAAACCCAGCGGGCCTTTCTCCATGGCATCGCGGATCCCGGCCTCGACCGCCGGGATATACTGGCGCGGGATCGCCCCGCCAGTGATCCGGTCCTCGAACCGGAAGCCCTCGCCGCGCGCCAGCGGCCTGATCGCAATCACGCAGTCGCCGTACTGGCCGTGTCCGCCGGATTGCTTCTTGTGCCGTCCCCGCGCCGTGGCCGGCTTGCGGATCGACTCGCGGTAAGCGATCCGCGGCGGCCGGCTGTCCACCGCGACGCCATAGCGGCGCTGCAAGCGCCCGAGCACGACCTGGAGGTGCTCATCGTTGATCCCGCGCAGGATCGTTTCCTGGCTCGCCTGGTCCTGGCTCCATTCCAGCGCCGGGTCTTCTTCGCAGAGCCGGTGCAGCGCGGTCGAAAGCTTCACATCGTCGCGCCGGTCGCGGGTGGTGAACGCCAGCGTGGCGTTGCGGGCCGGATAGCTGACCAGCAAGGCTTCGGGATCGTGCCCCCAGGCGCCCAGCAGCATCCCGCTGCGCGCGCCTTCGAGCCGCGCCACCGCAACCACGTCACCCGGCCGGGCGGCGGGCTGCTTTGCGGTCATTTCGCCCTGGACGAAGAACAGCGATCCGGACCGCGCGGCGGCATTGCCCACCGCCAGCTCGTCACCCTCGCTGAGCGGCTTGCCCAGCACGCGGCCCAAGGCGAGCCGTCCCA
>JBEGOD010000041.1:0-4038 GCA_041182185.1 Pseudomonadota bacterium | reverse complement strand
CGGGCAGGCCGGCCCGGGCCCCGCCGCGCGCGAGGCCGACCGGGTGCTGACCATGATCCGCACGGCGCTGATTCGCGGCGATTGCCGGGTAGACCGGATTGCCCAGCGGCTGGGCGTCGATCGCCGCACCCTGCACCGCCGGCTGGCGCGCGACGGCACCAGCTTTACCGAACTGGTCCAGCAAGCCCGGCGGGATGCGCTCGGCCCGCTGGTCGCGGCCGGTTACAGCAAGACCGAGATCGCCGGCCGGCTCGGCTTCTCGTGCCTCAGCGCCTTTTCGCGGTGGTTCCGCCGGCTCACACCAAGCTGAGCCGGCGCTTGCCTTCGCGGCCGCATCCGGCGAAAGGCGGCTGATGATCCGCCTGACCGACCTGGCCCTGCCGCTTGACCACGAACCGCCTGCGCTGGAAGCGGCGGTGCTGGCAAAGCTGGGCATTCCTCAGGAAGACCTGGTGCGCTTCACCGTATTCCGGCGCGGCAACGATGCGCGCAAGAAGACCGCGATCAAGCTGATCTACACGATCGACGCGGTGGTGCGCGATGAGGCCGCTGTGCTGGAGCGGCATCACGGCGATCCGCATGTGAAACCGACGCCGGACCTCAGTTACAAGTTTCCGGTCATGGCTCCCGCGGGCTGGAGCGGCCAGCGGCCCGTCGTCATCGGGGCCGGCCCGTGCGGGCTGATGGCGGCGCTGATCCTGGCGCAGATGGGCCTCAAACCCATCATCATCGAGCGCGGCAAGGCAGTGCGCCAGCGCACCAAGGACACCTGGGGCCTGTGGCGCCGGGCCGTGCTGGAAACCGAATCCAACGCCCAGTTCGGCGAAGGCGGGGCGGGCACGTTCTCGGACGGCAAGCTCTATTCCCGAATCAAGGACCCGCGCCACCTTGGCCGCAAGGTGTTGACCGAATTCGTCAAGGCCGGGGCACCGGATGATATTCTAAGCGAGGCCCATCCGCACGTCGGCACCTTCCGCCTCGTCACCATGGTGATGAGCATTCGCGAGACGATCGAGCAACTCGGCGGCGAGTACCGCTTCGGCACGCGGGTTGAGGATTTCACGGTGGAGGACGGCCAGCTCAAGGGCCTGACCCTTTCGACTGGCGAGTTCCTGCCGGCCGAGCATGTCATCCTGGCGGTCGGCCATTCGGCGCGCGACACCTTCTTCAAGCTGCACGAGTGCGGCGTTTATATCGAGGCCAAGCCCTTTGCCATCGGCGTGCGGATCGAACACCCGCAAAGCTGGATCGACAAGGCCCGCTTCGGCCCCAATGCCGGCAACCCGATCCTGGGCGCGGCAGCCTATTCGATCTCGCACCAGGCCCGCAACGGGCGGGCGGTCTATTCGTTCTGCATGTGCCCGGGCGGACGGGTCGTCGCGGCCACCTCCGAGGCAGGCCGCGTCGTCACCAACGGGATGAGCCAGTATTCGCGCGCCGAATTCAACGCCAATTCGGGCCTAGTGGTGGACATCAATCCCGAGCGCGATTTCCCCGGCGATCCGCTGGCCGGAGTGCGGCTGCAACGACAGCTGGAAGAGGCGGCCTTCGTGGCTGGCGGTTCCAACTATCATGCGCCGGGGCAGCGGGTGGAAGACCTGCTGGCGGGGCGGCCTTCGACCCAGTTCGGCCTGGTCGAGCCGAGCTACAAGCCCGGGGTCAAGCCGACCGACCTGGCCCAAGTGCTGCCCGATTTCGTGATCGAAGCGCTGCGCGAAGCGCTCCCCGTGTTCGGGCGGCAGGTGCCGGGCTATGACCATCCCGATGCGGTGATGACCGGGGTCGAAACCCGCACCTCCAGCCCGATCCGGATCCGCCGCGGGGCGGACCTGCAGTCGATCAACACCCAGGGGCTTTACCCGGCGGGCGAAGGCGCGGGCTATGCTGGCGGGATTCTTTCGGCTGCGGTCGACGGGATCAAGGTGGCCGAGGCGCTGGCGGCCAAGCTGGTGGGTGCTTGAGCCAGTTCGACGCCATTGTCCTTGGCGCTGGGGCCGCCGGGCTGTTCTGCGCGGCCACCGCCGGGCAACGCGGCAAGCGGGTGCTGCTGCTGGATCATAATGCCGAGGTGGGGCGAAAGATCCTGATCTCCGGCGGCGGGCGATGCAATTTCACCAATGTCTACACCGCGCCGGACCGCTACCTTGCGGCCAATCCCCATTTCGCCAAGTCGGCATTGTCGCGCTACACCCCGGCCGATTTCCTGGCCCTGGTCGAAAGCCATGACATCGCCTGGCATGAAAAGACGCTGGGCCAGCTGTTCTGCGATGGTTCGGCCAGGCAAATCGTTGCGCTGTTGCTGGAAGAATGCGCCAAGGGCGCGGTCACGCTGCGGCTGGGCGATCCGGTCGGCGCGGTCGAACACCGCGACGGGCAGTTCCATGTTGCCGGGGCAAGCGCGCCAGCACTGGTGATCGCGACGGGCGGCCCCTCGATCCCCAAGCTGGGGGCGACCGGCTTTGCCTATGAGCTCGCCCGCCAGTTCGGCCTCAAGGTGGTCCAGCCGCGCCCGGCGCTGGTGCCGCTGACACTGAGCGGCGAGGATGCACTGTTTACCGAGCTTTCCGGCGTTGCCACCGATGTGGTGGCCCGCTGCGGCAAGGCCGCCTTCCGCGAGGCCGCATTGTTTACCCATCGCGGCCTCAGCGGACCGGCGATCCTGCAAGTCAGCTCCTACTGGCAGCGCGGCGAGGACGTGCGGATCGATTACCTGCCCGACCAGCCGCAGGGCTGGCTGCTCGAAGCCAAGCGCACCCAGCCGCGCGCGGCGCTACGCAAAGTCCTGCCTCTGCCCGAACGGCTGGCAACGACGCTGGCGGATCGGCTCGGCGTTGCAGGGGAACTCGGCAACCAGTCCGACAAGGTCCTGCGCGCCGCCGAAGCGCGGCTGCATGACTGGCATTTCGCACCCAACGGCAGCGAAGGCTATGCCAAGGCCGAAGTCACCGCCGGCGGGATCAGCACGGCGGAACTGTCGAGCCAGACAATGGAGGCCCGCAAGCTGCCGGGGCTCTATGCCATCGGCGAGGCGGTGGACGTGACCGGCTGGCTTGGCGGCTACAATTTCCAATGGGCCTGGGCCAGCGCCCACGCCGCCGGCATGGCTCTTTAGCCAGCCGGTCGCGGGCGAAGGGTCAGGCCGAGCGGCACAATCTGGCCATCGGGCCGCAGCCGGAAGCGCAGCACGCCCTGCAGCTTCGGATCGGCCAATTTCTGCTGCATCTTCAGCGCCGCATCCTGCGCCACGTAAAGCCGACCACCCCACGGTCCGGTTTCAACCGAAACCCGGTAGGCGCATTCGCCCGATGCCAGCCGCACACGCTCGATCCGGGGCGGTTGCCCTTCGATACATAGTTCCTCGCCTGGCGCGGCCAGATCACGTTCGAGTCCGGGCCAGTCATACTGGAACATCACGTAATGACCTTGCAGGAAGTCGCGCGGGTCATAGCCCCGGACTGGCACTTCCCACTCCACGCCCTGGCGGCTGGCGCGGTCGGTGCTGAGCCAAGTCGCACCCAGGCCCAGCAGCGGCAAGGCCAGCGCGGCGATATGGAGCAGCGCCCGGTTCATGGCGCATCCTCCGCCGCTGCCCTGGGTGGAGCATAGGTTTGCGCGACCCACCGCGCGGCCCAGGCAATCGCCAGGATCAGCAGGCCCGCCGCGATCAAGCCGAACCCGCTGGTGAGGAGGTCATCCGCCAGCTCGAAACTGAGCACGATCAGCCGCAGCGCCAGCGCTGCCACGGCCAGCTGGAACACCCCGCGCCACTGGCCTTGCAGAGCCATCCATCCGACCAGCGCCCACAGCGCCATGAACAGCAGCGCGGCCATCACCTGGTTGCCCGACAGCGGCCAGGTCAGCAGCAGGATCGCGGCGCTGCCGGCCAGAACTGTCGCTGCCGCCTGCCCGGACGGATCGGGCCGCGCGCGCCAGGTCAGCGCGGCAGCAGCAAAGCCGGCCAGTGCCCAGATGAGAATCGCCTGCAACATCTGCGCGCTGTCGCCGCCGCGGCTGAAGCGTTCAAACCCGGCGATGATC
>JBEGOD010000040.1:0-5708 GCA_041182185.1 Pseudomonadota bacterium | reverse complement strand
CAGAGCTTGCCGGCTGGTAGGACCTGCGCACCGATCGCCTTGGCAGCGGCTTCGGCCCGCGCCTGCGAAGAGAATGCGCCGACCTGGACGACCCAGCTGTCCTTGGCCGTTGGTCGCGGTGGCAGGGCGGGCTTGACCTCGGGCTTGGCAGCGACTGGTGCGGGCTTCGGCACCGACTTGGCTACCGGCAGAGCGACCGGTGCCGGCACTTCTGCCCGCGAACCGGGCACGGCCTGCGGCACAGGCGGTAGCTTGTCGGGGAGCGGCATTGGACCCGGACGCGAAACCTGCACACCTGGCCCCTGTTGCTCAAGCCGGCGCATCAAGACTGCGCGCAGCGAGGGCGGCGTCTCCATCCGCAGAGGGGCAGCCCGGCCAGAACGGAGCGCGGAACGTTCCGGCTCGGGCGGATTGACCCGGCGCACGCGGACCGGGGCGCGGTCCTGTCCGGCAATGCCCAATTGGGCGGCTGCGCCCGGCGAAAGCTCGGTCAGAAGACTGCCGGACATCGGCCCGCGCCGTTCGAGCCGGACCAGGATCGTCCGCCCGCTATCAAGCGCGGTGATCTCGACATAGCTCGGCAGCGGCAGGGTGCGATGGCTGGCGGTGATGGCATCGCCACCTGCCGCCGAAGTCGCGGCATGGCCAACCACATCATAATTCATCGTGTCGACCGGGGTATAGGTCACCCCATCAACGGTGAAGGGCTGCCCCAGCACCATCGGATAGTCGGCCTGCGGGCCATTGGCGAGCACCGGCGCGGGCCGGTCCTTGGCAAGGGCCGGTGCACCGGCAGCCAGCAACAAGGTCAGCGCCGCAAGCGGCAGGTTTCGGTTAACGGGCAATCTCATCTGCAAGCAACCCCACGGACAGTGCGTAGTAGTTCGAGCAGTTATATTGCAGGATAACCCGATAATTACCGGTTAAGAGGAATGCCCCGTTGCCTGCCCCATCGGGTTCGAACAGCGTTGCCATGGTTGAATCGGAAATGCCGCCCAGCGGCACCACACCAAGCGTGCGCCATTCCCCCGCAGTCTTCCAGACCGAATGCCGGGCATGGACACGCGGGCAGGCCGGTGATTGCAGGCGGGTGCCGATCTGGCTGCGATCGAACCCGGCCGGGACCGATGCCTTGACCCCCCAGGGCTCATCCGCCCGCCAGCCGGCATCGCGGAAATAGTTGGCGATCGAGGCAAAGGTATCAGCGCGATCATTCCAGATATCGGCATCGCCATCACCGTCACCATCACGCGCAACCCGCAGGAAGACCGAAGGGAGGAACTGCGGATTACCAAAGGCCCCGGCCCAGCTGCCCAGCATCCGAGAACGCGGTACACCGCCATCGATCATCTTCATCAGCGCAATCAGCTCAGCTTCGAACAGATCGCGCCGCCGGCCTTCGTAAGCCAGCGTGGCGAGCGAACGGGCCAGGTCGAAATCGCCCTTGATGCGCCCGTAGAAGGTCTCCTTGCCCCAGATCGCCACGATCATGCTGGCCGGCACGCCGTATTGCGCCTCCATCTGGCCAACGAGATCGGCATTCTCGGCCAGGGCATTGCGGCCGCCATTGATCCGGGCCGCGCCGATGTGGCGCTGGTAATAGTCCCAGAACGGCGGCGGTGCACCCGGGTTCGATCCGGGTTGGGCACGGTCAAGCGAAACGACCCGCGGATTGTAGCTCAGCCCGCCGATCACGCTGTCGATCGCCTGCTGGCTCACCCCCTGCCCGCGCGCCTTGGCGGCGACAAGCTGCAGATAGGATTGGAACCCCTCGCCGGGCTCTGGCGCAGGTGCGGCCGGCACGGGCTGCACCACCGGTATCGAAACGTCCGGCTCGGCTTGCGGCGCAGCAGGCATCGAGAACGCCGCGGCGGCGGCAGTCAGCGGAAAAGAAATCCAGATTCGGCGGAGCAGGTCCATCGGCAGACCTTGGCACAGCCTCGGTGATTCGGAAAATCCATCAGGCGTGACAATCCCGCACTTTGGCGCTAGCGGGCGTTCCACTGGTATGGACAGGTGGCCGAGTGGTTTAAGGCAGCGGTCTTGAAAACCGCCGTGGGTGCAAGCTCACCGTGGGTTCGAATCCCACCCTGTCCGCCAGTTCAGAATAGGCGTCCGCCCAGCGGCACCGCCTGATCGGGTGAAAATAGCACAACAGCTCCATTCTCATCCGGGAAGCCCAGGGTCAGCACTTCCGACATGAACTTGCCAACCTGGCGCGGTGGAAAGTTGACCACGGCGGCAACCAGGCGTCCCGGCAGGTCGTCCAACGCATAGTGCTCGGTGATCTGGGCCGATGAGCGTTTGACGCCAATCACCGGGCCGAAATCGATCGTCAGCTTGTAAGCGGGCTTGCGCGCCTCTGGAAAGGCCTCTGCCGCGACGATCCGGCCGACCCGGATATCGACCTTGACGAAGTCCTCGGAGGCGATCGGAGCGGCCGCAGGATCGTCAGGCAAATGGTTGACGTGCATCGCCGCCTAGATGTGCAGCGCGCGCCCGTAAGCGGCGAGGACACTTTCATGCATCATCTCGCTCAGCGTCGGGTGCGGGAAGACCGTGGCCATCAACTCGGCTTCGGTCGTCTCCAGCGTCTTGCCAACGACATAGCCCTGGATCAGTTCCGTCACTTCCGCGCCGACCATGTGCGCACCCAGCAGCTCGCCGGTCTTGGCGTCGAACACGGTCTTGATGAAGCCTTCCGGCTCTCCCAGCGCGATGGCTTTGCCGTTGCCCATGAACGGGAAGGTGCCGGCCTTGACCTCATGCCCGGCCTCCTTGGCCTTGGCTTCGGTCAGGCCGACCGAGGCAACCTGCGGGTGGCAATAGGTGCAGCCCGGAATATTGCGGCGATCCATCGCATGGGGGTGGACATCCTTGTTGCCCAGTTCCTTGGCGATACTTTCGGCCGCGATCACGCCTTCGTGGCTCGCCTTGTGGGCAAGCCAGGGGCCCGGCGTGACGTCACCGATCGCCCAAAGGCCCTTCACATTGGTGCGGCCGTAATCGTCGATCGCAATGATCCCGCGCTCGGCCTTCACGCCCAGGCTTTCAAGCCCGATATTCTCGGTGTTCGGCACGATCCCGACCGCGACGATGACATGGCTGAAATCGCTGGTGACGACCTTGCCATCCCCCTCGGCTGTTTTTGGACCCTTGATCGCGGCCTTCACGCCTGACGCGGTGACGTCGAGCTTCTCGACGCCCGCACCGGTCATGATCGTCATGCCCTGCTTGACCAGCGCCTTCTCAAGGAAGGCGGAGACGTCGGCATCCTCGACCGGGACGATCCGGTCCATCATCTCGACGACCGTAACCTCGCTGCCCATGTCGTTATAGAAGCTGGCAAACTCGATCCCGATCGCGCCCGATCCGATCACCAGCAACTTGCTCGGCAGCTCTTGCGGGACCATCGCGTGGCGATAGGTCCAGACGCGCTTGCCATCGGCCGGGGCAAACGGCAGATCACGGGCGCGCGCTCCGGTGGCGACGATGACGTGCTTGGCGGTCAGGGTTTCGGTCCCTTTGTCGCCGGTAACTTCCAGCTTACCTGCGCCTTTCAGAACCCCGGTGCCCATGTGCACCGTGATCTTGTTCTTCTTCATCAGGTGCGTGACGCCCTGGTTGAGCTGCTTGGCCACACCGCGGCTGCGCTTGACCACCGCATCCAGGTCGGCCCGGATGTTGTCGGCGGCCAGGCCATAGGCGGCGGCGTGCTTCATGTTGTGCAGCACCTCGGCCGAACGCAGCAGCGCCTTGGTGGGGATGCAGCCCCAGTTGAGGCAAATCCCGCCCAGGTTCTCGCGCTCGACAATGGCGGTCTTCAGGCCCAGCTGCGCGCAGCGGATCGCAGCGACATAGCCGCCCGGACCCGAGCCAAGGATGATGACGTCGTACTGTTCAGACATCGAACTCTCCGGAATTTGTCTTGGCTTGGCTTATGCAAGCAGCCCGAGGGGCTGTTCCACTAGCTGTTTGAAGGCCTGCATCAGCGCAGCGCCATCGGCGCCGTCGATGGCGCGGTGATCGAAGCTGCCGGTGGCCGACATGACCGTCGCGACCGAGAGCGCGCCATCGACCACATAGGGCCGCTGCTCGCCCGCGCCGACCGCCAGGATCATCGCCTGGGGCGGGTTGATCACGGCATCGAACTGCTTGATCCCGAACATGCCGAGATTGGAGAGGCTGGCAGTGCCGCCCTGGTATTCGTGCGGCTGCAGCTTGCCCTCGCGCGCCTTGCCGGCGAGCGCGGTCATCTCCTTCGAGATCTGCGAGACCGACTTGGCCCCGGCATCGACGATGATCGGCGTGATCAGGCCTGACGGCGCGGCGACGGCGACCGAGATGTCCGAACGCGAGTACTTGCGCAGCTCGTCACCCGCAAAGCTGACGTTGCACTTCGGCACGATCTCCAGCGCCTTGGCCAGCGCCTTGATCATCAGGTCATTGACCGACAGCTTCACGCCTTGCGGTTCGAGCGCCTTGTTGAGCTCGCCGCGCAGCTTGAGCAGGGCATCGAGCCGGACATCGACGGTGAGGTAGATGTGCGGGATGGTCTGCTTCGCCTCGGTCAGGCGGCGCGCGATGGTCTTGCGGACGTTGTTGAGCTTTTCGGCCTCGTAGGGGATGCCGAAATCGGACACGACAGGTGCTGCAGGGGCAACGGCCGGGGCTACAGCGGCCGGCGCCGGAACCGCCGCAGCAGCGCCACCGGCAGCAGCCTCGATATCGGCCTTGACGATGCGGCCATTAGGGCCGGTCCCCACGACCTTGCCCAGGTCGACACCCATCTCGGCGGCGAGGCGCTTGGCGAGTGGCGAGGCGATCACGCGGTCATCGTTTGAAACCGTCGGTGCGGCGGCAACTGGAGCTGGAGCTGGAGCTGGAGCCGCAACCGGAGCAAGTGCCGGAGCGGTCGCCTTGGGCGCAACCGGAGCGGGATCTTCATCATCGCCGGCCAGGGTCGCGATCACGGTACCGACCTTCACGCCTTCGGCACCCTCGGGAATGCTGATCGCGACGATGGTCCCTTCGTCCACTGCTTCGAATTCCATCGTCGCCTTGTCGGTTTCGATCTCGGCCATGATGTCGCCGGATGAAACCTTGTCGCCCACCTTCACCAGCCATTTAGCCAGGGTGCCCTCTTCCATTGTCGGCGAGAGGGCGGGCATCTTGATCTCGATCGGCATCGGTCGGGTAAGTCCTGCTGGGGTGGAATTGCCCTTACGTCTCTGGCCAAATCTGCGCCAAAGGGCAAGGTTCTTGCGCGGAATACGATTGTAGCGGATATGATGGCCGGCAGAAGGGGCGAGCTGATGCGTGTCTATCTGGTGATCATGGATGAGACCGACGAGGCCGGCACTGCCCTGCGCTTTGCTGCACGCCGAGCGGCCCGCACCGGCGGCGCGATCCACCTGCTGGCCCTGGTACCGCGCCAGCAATTCGTCGCCTTTGGCGGGATCCAGGCGACTATCGAGGAAGAAGCCCGCATCCGCGCCGAGGCGCTGGTTACCAGCGCGGCCGGCGCCGTGATGGGGGACAGTGCCAACCCGCCGACGATCTCGGTCCGCCAGGGCGAAGGGGTGCAGGTGATCCGCGATTACCTGGCCAATCACCCGGAGGTTTCCGCGCTGGTGCTGGGCGCGGCGGCAAGCGGCGGCCCTGGCCCGCTGGTCAACCATTTCGTCGGGATCGCCGGACAGCTGCCC
>JBEGOD010000039.1:0-3975 GCA_041182185.1 Pseudomonadota bacterium | reverse complement strand
GGCATGCGGCGGCGCCTTGTCGAGCGCCTCCTGGAAGGCCGGGGTCTCGCCGATCCTCAAACGCACCCACAGGCCGATGATCACCAGCACGGCGCTGAACAGGAACGGCAGGCGCCAACCCCAGGCGTTGAATTCCGCATCGGTCAGCCACAGCCCAAGCAACAGGAACAGGCCATTGGCGGCCAGGAAGCCCAGCGGCGCGCCGAGTTGCGGCGCGGCCCCAAACCGGGCGGTCCAGCCCGGCGGCGCATTCTCCACCGCCAGCAGCGCCGCCCCACCCCATTCACCACCCAGGCCAAAGCCCTGCCCGAAGCGCAGCACGCAGAGCAAGGCTGGCGCGACCCAGCCGACCATGGCGTAAGTCGGCAAGAAGGCGATGAGGAGCGTCGATCCGCCCATCAGCATCAAGGACGCGACCAGGGTCGACTTGCGCCCGATCCGGTCCCCGAAATGGCCAAAGGCAATCGCCCCGACCGGCCGCGCGAAAAAGGCGATGCCAAAGCTCATGAAGCTGAGCATCACCTGGGTCGCTGGATCGCTCGATGGGAAGAACAGCGGCCCGAAGACCAGCGCCGCCGCGGTCGCATAGATGTAGAAATCGTAGAACTCGACCGCCGTGCCGACCAGGCTGGCGGTGAGAATGCGGGCGTGCTGGCGCAGCGGGTGCAAGGGAGCGTGCATGGATCGTGGTGCTGCGGGGCAAAGCGGCTGGTGTCAACTGCCGCGAAGCGCTTGCGCCCGGCGGCGATGTTCCCTAGCCGTTCCGCGTGAACCCGCTCTCCGACTCAACCTCCGATCCCCAGCTTGGCGGGCTGAACGCCCCGCAGCGCGAAGCCGTGCTCGCCACTGAAGGCCCGGTACTGATGCTGGCCGGGGCCGGTACCGGCAAGACTGCGGCGCTGACCGCGCGGCTGGCCCATATCATCCGCAGCCGCCTCGCATGGCCAAGCGAAATCCTCTGCGTCACCTTCACCAACAAGGCCGCGCGCGAGATGAAGGAGCGGGTCGGCCACCTGGTCGGGCCAGCGGTCGAGGGGATGCCCTGGCTCGGCACGTTCCACGCCATCGCCGCCAAGATGCTGCGCCGCCATGCCGAGCTGGCCGGACTGCAGAACAACTACACCATTATCGATACCGACGATCAGCTGCGCGTGCTCAAGCAGCTGATCCAGGCCGAGGGGCTGGATGACAAGCGCTGGCCGGCGCGGCAACTGGCCCAATGCATCGATCGCTGGAAGAACAAGGGGTTGCGTCCCGAAGATCTCGATGCGCTTGAGAACGAAAGCTATGCCAACGGCCAGGGTCAGAAGTTCTACCGGCTCTACCAGGACCGGCTGAAAACGCTCAACGCGTGCGATTTCGGCGATCTCTTGCTGCATGTGGTCACGATACTGCGCAGCCACCCGGATGTGCTGGAGCAGTACCGGGCGCGCTTCAAGTACATCATGGTCGATGAGTACCAGGATACCAACCAGGTCCAGTACCTGTGGCTGCGCCTGCTGGCCCAGCCGCGCCACAACATCTGCGTGGTGGGGGATGACGATCAGTCGATCTATTCATGGCGCGGCGCAGAAGTTGCCAATATCCTCAAGTTCGAAAAGGATTTTCCGGGCGCGAAGATCATCAAGCTGGAGCAGAACTATCGCTCCACCCCGGATATCCTCGCTGCCGCATCCGGCCTGATCGATGCCAACAGCCAGCGGCTTGGCAAGACGCTGTGGACCGAGCGCAATGGCGGCGACAAGGTCCGCGTGATCGGCGTCTGGGATGCGCCCGAAGAAGCCCGCCGGGTCGGTGAGGAGCTGGAGCGGCTGGAACGTGAAGGCGCCAGCCTCAACCAGGCGGCCATTCTCGTCCGCGCCCAGTTCCAGACCCGCGAGTTCGAGGACCGCTTCATCGCGATCGGCCTCAATTACAAGATCATCGGCGGCTTCCGCTTTTACGAGCGCGCCGAAGTGCGCGATGCCCTCGCCTACCTGCGCCTGATCGCCCAGCCGAGCGACGACCTGGCGTTCGAGCGGATCTACAACACCCCCAAGCGCGGCCTGGGCGACAAGACGCTGGAAAAGCTCCACCGCCACGCCCGCGCCCGCAGCGTGCCGCTGAGCCTGGCGGCGGTCGAAATTGCCGATACCGACGAGCTGCCGGCCCGCGCGCGCAACACGCTGATCAGCTTCATGCGCGATGTCGCCCGCTGGCGCGATCTGGCCAAGACCGCTTCGCCATCCGAACTCGTCCGCACCCTGCTCGATGAAAGCGGCTACACCGCATCGCTTCAGGCGGAAAAGACCGCCGAAAGCGCGGGCCGGCTCGAAAACCTGGTCGAACTCGCGCGGGCGATGGAAGACTACGAAACGCTCGGCGACTTCCTGGAACACGTCAGCCTGGTGATGGACAACGACGCGGCCGACGATGCCGAGAAGGTCACGATCATGACCATGCACGGCGCCAAGGGGCTGGAGTTTGACAACGTGTTCCTGCCCGGCTGGGAGGAAGGGGTCTTCCCCAGCCAGCGTTCGCTCGACGAGGGCGGTCTCGCCAGCCTCGAGGAGGAACGCCGCCTCGCCTACGTCGCGATCACCCGCGCGCGGCGGCGCTGCACGATCCTCTATGCGGCCAACCGGCGGATCTACGGCCAATGGACCAGTTCGATCCCCAGCCGCTTCATCGCCGAGCTGCCCGAAGCCCATATCCAACAGGAATCGACCCTGTCCGGCGGGGCATCGCTGTGGCGCGCGCAATGGAGCGAGCGCGACGATCCTTTCGCCCATGTCGCCCGCGACAATGCGGCAAGGGGCCAGTCGCGCGGTCCCGGCTGGCAGCGCGCCGCGGCCACGAGTTATGACCCGACCCCGCGCCGCCTGCCCGAAGCCACCCGCAGCGCCGCCAGCTTCGCCGCCAAGCCGCGCAGTGACGTGGGCGTTGGCGCGCGCGTGTTTCACGACAAGTTCGGGTACGGCACGGTCACTCTGCAAGAGGGCAACAAGCTGGAGATCGAGTTCGAAACCGCGGGTGCCAAGCGGGTGATCGACAGTTTCGTGAAGCTGGCGGTTTAGCCGCGAGCCAGCGTGCCGCGCAGTGCGACCAGGCCAGCAGCGGCCGTCGCGGCAAAGCCAGCCCCGGCCAGGAAGGTCCAGGCCGCGCCACCATGATCCCAAAGCAGGCCGGCCAGGACACTCGCCACCAGCAGGGCCAAGCCGCTGGCAAGATTGAACAGCCCAAAGGCCGAGCCTCGCATCGCCTGGGGCGAATGCTGGGCGATCAGCTTGGCTAGCAGTCCTTGCGACAGGGCCATGTGCAGGCCCCACAGGCCCAGGCCGGCAAAGACCGTCGGCAATCCGCCCGCAAAGGCCAGCAGGAGATCGGCCGCGATCAGGCTGGCCAAGCTGGCCAGCATCAGCCGGTGCGTGCCAATCCGGTCGGACAGCGCCCCGGCAGGATAGGCCCCGGCCGAATAGACCGTGTTCATCACCACCAGCACCAATGGTGCCAGGGCAATCGGCAGGCCGGCATCATGGGCCCGCAGCACCAGGAATGCCTCGCTGAAGCGCGCGAGGGTGAAAATCACCCCGATCCCGGTCACTGCCCAGAAGGCGGCCGGGAGCTGCCGCAGATCGGAGACCCGCAGCGGGACGCGCGCCGGCCCGGGCGCAGCGCTGCGGCCGGCACCCTCGATCCCGAACACGACCAGCGCGACCGCGATCACCCCCGGCACGATCGCCCAGGCAAATACGGCCCGCATGTCGCCAGCAAAGGCCATCATCAAACCGATCGCCAGCAGCGGTCCGACCAGGGCCCCGACCGTATCGAGCGCCTGGCGCAGGCCATAGGCCCGGCCGCGCAGTTCGGGCGGGGTCAGGTCGGCCACCAGGGCATCGCGCGGGGCGCCGCGCAGGCCCTTGCCGATCCGGTCGATGAAGCGCGCGCCCAAGACCGGAAACGGCCCCTGGGCCAGGGCCAACAGCGGCTTGGCTG
>JBEGOD010000038.1:0-3561 GCA_041182185.1 Pseudomonadota bacterium | reverse complement strand
GGCGAGGCCGGCCACGGCCATCGACATGGCGATGCGGTGGTCGAGGTGGGTGGCAATTGCCCCGGTGGTGCCGCGTAGCGGTTCGCCGCCGGTGCCCGCGATGATCAAGCCATCCTCGGTCTCGGTCACGTGGGCACCCGCGCCAGTCAGGGCGGCTGCCATCACCGAGATGCGATCGCTTTCCTTGACGCGCAGTTCCTCAAGGCCGGTGGTAACCGTGGTCCCTTCGGCCAGCGCGGCAGCGACGAACAGCGCCGGGAATTCGTCAACCATGCTGGGCACGACCGCCGGATCGACGGCGATGCCCTGAAGCGCGGAATGGCGCACGACCAGGTCGGCCACCGGCTCCCCGCCCACTTCGCGGCGGTTCACTTCCGCGATCTGCCCGCCCATCTGGCGCAGTACCTCGATCAGTCCGGCGCGGGTCGGGTTCAGGCCGACATTCTCGATGGTCAGTTCGCTGCCGGGCACGATCAGCGCGGCGACAATGAAGAAGGCGGCAGAGGATGGGTCGCCCGGCACCTCGATGGTCTGGGGTTTCAGTTCGGCTTCACCGACCAGGCGAATCACCCGGGTGCCGTCATCCTGCACCTCGACCGAAAGGTCCGCGCCAAAGCCGCGCAGCATCCGCTCGGAATGGTCGCGGGTCGGCACGGGTTCGATCACGGTGGTGATCCCGGGCGTGTTGAGCCCAGCCAGCAGGACCGCGCTTTTGACCTGGGCGCTGGCTACCGGCAGGCGATATTCGATCGGCACGGCGGGCGATGCCCCGCGCACGGTCAGCGGCAGGCGGCCGCCCTCTGAGGCCTCAAACGCAGCGCCCATCTGGCTCAGCGGATCGATCACCCGGCCCATCGGCCGTTTGGACAGGCTGGCATCGCCCACAAAGGTGGCCGTGATCGGGTGGCTCGCCACCAGACCCATCAATAGTCGCGTGGAAGTGCCGGAATTGCCCATGTCGAGCGGGGCCTGCGGCTGAAGCAGCGCGCCAACGCCCACGCCGTGGACCGACCATTCGCCTTCGCCAAGGCGTTCGACCGAGGCGCCCATGGCCCGCATCGCGGCGGCGGTGGACAGCACGTCCTCACCCTCCAGCAGGCCGGTCACGCGGGTCTCGCCCACGGCCAGTGCACCCAGCATGATCGAGCGGTGGCTGATCGATTTGTCACCCGGAACGCGGATCGTGCCCCGCAGCGGGCCGGAGGGCATGAAGCGCCTTGGCTTCATCTCGGCAGGATCGGCGTTGGACACGTCAGCACTTTCACGGGTAGGGCGGCAATTGCGCGCGGCTTTTGACAGCGGGCGCGGGCTATGGCAAGGCGCGCGCCGCGCTGGGACAGGCGCAAGCCGTCTCCAATACGTATGAAGAGTTTCAGCCCGACGCGGTGGCGAAGGGCAGCATCGAGGAATTGACATGGTCAAGGCTGAATGGGGCGCCAAGCACGGTTGCCCGAAGTGCGGCACCCGCTTTTACGATCTGGGCAAGGACGACCCGATCACCTGCATTGAATGCGGTTATGCCTGGCATGCCGATCCGGTGCTGAAGTCGAAGCAGCCGATCCCCTATGAAGAAGTCCAGAAGGTCAAGGTCGAAGAGGTCGAGGACGTCGATCTGGCCGATCCCGATCTGGATATCGACGAAGACGGCGATTCGCCGGACAATGACGTCGATCTGGGCGGCGACGATGACCTCGGCGTGGGCGTCGGCGACGACGACGGCGACGAGAATTAAGCGACGCAAAAACGCTCTTGCCAAGTGCGGGAGCCGCCACTAGAGGGGCGACCTCGCTCGCTGGTCGGGCGGGAAAGGTGAGCCTTCCGGGGTTCACTGGATGATGGTGACGGGGCCTTAGCTCAGCTGGGAGAGCGCCTGCATGGCATGCAGGAGGTCAGCGGTTCGATCCCGCTAGGCTCCACCATCCCCGATATGGCCATGATTGGCCCATGCCGGGCTGCAAACGGAAGTCTTCTGCGCTTCCGGTGCTCACGTACTGAAGTACGCTGCGCTCCGGTGCTCGAAGCCCTCCGTTTTAGCCTCGGCCTGATCCAATCCGGACCACATCGGTCGAGAGTTTGAGTACTTGAGTGGCAAGCTGGTCGGCGAGGTTTCGCCCACCGGCTTTTTTCGCGTTTTTGGGTTTCCGGGCGCGAGTTTGAGGTGAACGAGCGAATGTTCGACAGTCTTTCAGACCGGCTAGGCAGCGTCTTTGACAAGCTGCGTGGGCGCGGTGCGCTGAATGAGGCGGACGTGCGCGAGGCGATGCGCGAAGTGCGAATCGCCCTGCTCGAAGCCGATGTCGCCCTTCCCGTTGTTCGCCGCTTCATCGATTCGGTGACCGAGCAGGCCGTTGGCCAGTCGGTGCTGAAGTCGGTCACGCCGGGCCAGCAGGTCGTCAAGATCGTCAATGACGCGCTGGTCGAGATGCTGGGCGGCGACGATGTCCCTGGCCTGGACCTGGCCGCGACGCCGCCAGTGGTGATCATGATGGTCGGCTTGCAGGGTTCGGGCAAGACCACCACGACCGCCAAGCTCGCCAAGCTGCTGAAGGAAAAGCACGGCAAGAAGGCCATGATGGCCTCGCTCGACGTCAATCGTCCGGCCGCGCAGGAACAGCTCAAGGTGCTGGGTGAGCAGGTCGACGTGCTGACCCTGCCGATCATTCCCGGCCAGCAGCCGGTCGATATCGCCACCCGTGCGCTCCAGGCCGCGAAGCTCCAGGCGATCGACGTGCTGCTGCTCGACACGGCCGGCCGGCTCCACGTCGACAATCAGTTGATGGACGAGATGCGGGCCGTCGCTGCGGTCTCGGTGCCCAAGGAAGTGCTGCTGGTCGTCGATTCGCTGACCGGCCAGGACGCGGTCAACGTCGCCCAGTCGTTCGGCGGGCAGATCGACCTGACCGGCGTGGTCCTGACCCGGATGGACGGCGATGCGCGCGGCGGTGCGGCGCTTTCCATGCGCGCGGTTACCGGCAAGCCGATCAAATTTGCCGGGACCGGCGAAAAGCTCGATGCGCTGGAGGTGTTCCAGCCCAGCCGCGTCGCTGGCCGGATCCTTGGCATGGGCGATGTCGTCTCGATCGTCGAGCGCGCCGCTGCCGCGATCGAGGAAGAAGACGCCGAGCGGATGGCCGCGCGGATGGCCAAGGGTCAGTTCGACATGAACGATCTGCGCCAGCAGCTGCGCCAGATGCAGAAGATGGGCGGGCTCGGCGCATTGGCCGGCATGATGCCGGGCATGAAGAAGGCCAAGCAGGCGATCGAAAAGTCCGGCATGGACGACCGCGTGCTGCTGCGGATGGATGCGATCATCGGTTCGATGACGCCCAAGGAACGGACCCGTCCCGACCTCCTCAACGCCAAGCGCAAGATCCGCATTGCCAAGGGTTCGGGCGTCCAGGTCCAGGACGTCAACAAGCTGCTCAAGATGCACCAGGAAATGGAGCGCGCGATGAAGCAGATCAAGAAGATGGGCGGCCTCGCGGGCCTGGGCAAGCTGTTCGGCGGGGGCGGCCTGGGGGCTGCCATGCCGGGGCTTGGCGGTCCTGGCGCAGGTGGACC
>JBEGOD010000037.1:0-16369 GCA_041182185.1 Pseudomonadota bacterium | reverse complement strand
GGTTTCCAGCGCTTCGTCGATCTGCTGGTCGGCCAGCAGCGCGGCCGCCCGGCTGACGCGCTGCGCCGTTTCCACGCTCAGGCCTTGCAGTGCTGATCGATGAAGGCCTGGTGGCTCGGCTGGCGGGCTGCCTCATTGGCCATGGCCTGGCGCAGCTTGCCCAGCCATTCGCGCCCGCTCGGGCGATAGGCACCCAGCGGATCGGTGCCTTCAGGCAGGTTGAACTGGCCGATCTGGACCGCGTGCCAACTGGGCGGCGCAAACAGGTCCATGTCGCGCGGGATATGGCGGCCATAGCGGCGGAAGTGGTCGATCTTGAAGGCCAGGGTGTCCGGCACTTCCATCGCCGCCGTGTGCCGCCACATCGGCTCGTCGCGGTCCATCAGCTTGTAATGGAGCACAATGAAATCTCGGATCCGCTCCATCTCGGTCGTGGCGATGTGGTTGTATTCGGCGATCACCGCGGGATCGAAGCTGCTGTCCGGGAACAGTGCCAGCAGCTTGGAAATCCCGGCCTGGATCAGGTGCAGGCTGGTCGATTCGAGCGGCTCGAGAAACCCGCTGGAGAGGCCCACCGCGACGACGTTCTTGTCCCAGAACTTGCGACGCATGCCGGTGGTGAAGCGCAAGGCGTTCGGATCGGCGAGCGGCTTGCCGTCGAGGTTAGACAGCAACACATCGAGCGCCGCCTCATCGCTGGTGAACTGGCTGGAATAGACATGACCGTTGCCGGTGCGGTGCTGCAGCGGAATGCGCCACTGCCACCCGGCCTCGCGCGCGGTCGAGCGGGTGAAGGGGGTGAACTCGCCGGCCTTCTCGCACGGGATCGCCACGGCGCGGTCGCAGGGCAGCCAATGGGTCCAGTCACTATAGCCGGCCTGAAGCGCGCCTTCGATCAGCAGGCCGCGAAAGCCCGAGCAATCGATGAACAACTCGGCCGCCAGGCTGCGCCCGTCTTCCAGCGTCACCCCGGTGACGAAACCTGTCTCGCCATGTTGCTGGACCGAGCCGATCTTGCCTTCGTGCCGCACCACGCCGCGCGCTTCTGAAAGGCCACGCAGGTAGCGGGCATAGAGCCCGGCATCGAAGTGATAGGCATAGTCGAAGGTCGAAAGGACCGAGCGCGGATCGCCGCTGGGCCGGACGAAGCGGTTGCCCTGAGCCAGGTGCCAGGCCATCGAATGCGCGTCGAATTCCGCAGTCTCTCCCGCCGCGCGCGCCAGCAGCCAGTGCTGATGGACCGGGACAATATCGAAAGCGCGGCCATGCGGGCCGAAGGGGTGGAAATAGCGGTGACCCTGGCGGCCCCAGTTCACGAATTCGATCCCCAGCTTGAAGCTTGCCTGGGTCCGCTTCATGAATTCGGCTTCATCGATCCCCAGCATCTGGTTGAAGGTGCGGATCGGCGGGATGGTCGCCTCGCCCACCCCGACCGTGCCGATCTCCTCGCTTTCAACCAGCGCGATCTCGCAGCCCTGGGCCAGGTTGGCGGAAAGCGCCGCCGCCGTCATCCACCCGGCCGAGCCGCCGCCGACGATCAGGATCTTGCGGATGGGTTGCGCTTGAGGGGCCATCGCACGCTCGCTTGCCATGAAATAAAGCGGGCGGGAAGCGGCCAAAGCCGTTCCCGCCCGAATTGTGGCAGGACCCGCAGGGAGGCGCAGGTCCTGCCGCAAACAACCTTAGAAGCTGTAGCGGACCGATGCGGTAAAGGTCCGCCCCAGCGCCGGGGCACCGCTCAGTGCGGCCGGGTTGGTCGAGTTGTCGAACACGCCGCCGTTGCCGCGGAAGTCGAAGGTGTCGAACAGGTTGTAGACCTGCAGACCCAACTCGAGATTGTTCACCGGACGAACCCGCAGCACGCCGTTGAACACGGCCTTGCCCGGGTATTCCAGGCCCGCACCGTCGATCGAAGCGGTCTGGCCAGTGGTCGACAGGCCGATCGTGGCCATGTCGCTGATGTCGTAGTTGGCCGAGACCGTATACGACAGGTCGGGGATACCATCGGCACGGTTGTAGACGGTGGCATTGGCCGCCGCCCGCTTGGCCTTGGTATAGGTGGCCGTCCCGACGAGGTTGAACCCGCCGCTCTGGTAAGTCACGAACAGCTCGGCACCGGTGGACTTGTACTTGGTGTCGATGATGCAGCCGCCGGTTGGGCACTGCGCCGTCACGGTCGGCTCATAGTCGCTGCGGCTGAAGCTGCCCTTGAGCAGGGTCAGTTCGACCGAATAGCGCCCACCGGCCAGCCCGCCACGGTTCTTCAGACCCAGCTCGTACTGCTTCACGAAGTCGACCGAAGGCACCAGCCCGCTCTGGTTGAGCTGGCCCGCGGCGGTGAACTTGCCCGACACGGTCTGGCGGTCAGAGTTGAAGCGGCCACCACGCGAGGCACGGATGAACAGCGAGGTATCCGGATTGACCTTCCACAGGGCACCCGCAGTCCAGGTGGTGTAGTTGCGGCCATAGTCGAGCACCTCGCGGGCACCGTTGGCGGTGATCGTCGGGATCTGGGTGGTCACGCCATTGAATGTGACCGGGGTGTTGAACTCGGTCGCGCTGCCGGCAATGGTCCAGCCCGAAGCCCGCAGCATTTCAAAGCGGACCGAGCCATCGATCGCGAAGCTGTCGTTATCGAGATCGAGCCCGACGTAGGGCGCGTTATCGGTGTAGGACAGCTCGTAATCGCGGGCGCAGCAATTGCCCCAGTTGTTGTTGAACCCGGCAATCCCTTCGGCAGTCAGGCGCGCGCCGGCAGCGGTGAACAGGTCCAGCTGGGCCGGATTGGCGCCGCTGACTTCGCGGTAGGACTTGTTGGTGTGCCAATCCATGTTGATCTTCTGGTTCATGTAGAACCAGCCGGCGCGGGCCGTGATCATGGCGAAGCCGCCTTCGAACTTGCCGGTCAGCCCCAGGTCGTTGGCGAAGCTGCCGATGTCACGGATGTTGGTGCGGACATTGGTGTTCGTATCGATGTAGGCACCGGTATAGACCTGCCCGGCCTTGGGCCCACTGGCATAGCGGGCCTGGGCCACAACGCCGCCATTGACGGTCGAACCGATCACTGACGAAGTCCGGCCAATGCCCAGGAACGGGGCGGTGAAGGCGCCGCTCATGTCGGTCCAGCGCATGTTGTTGTCGACCGTGATCGCGTCCGAGAACTCATAGTGGAACTGGTTCTGGATCGACTTCGAATTGGTCGTGATGCCGGACATCGCGACGCGTTCGAGATTGCCGTTGCGATTGTAGATCAGGAACGACTGGTTGAGCGTCGAATAGTTCGACTGGTCACGTCCGTCGAAGCCCGGGAACGGCTGCAGGTCCGAAACCTTGCCGCCCGAAACGGTGCCCAGCGCCGGCGCGCCGGTGTAGTTCGGCTCACGCGTGTCGGCATACTTGAACAGGAAGCGGATATAGCCCTTCCCATCGGCGAATTCCTTGGTGACGTTGCCCTTGATCTGGACCGAGTCCGAGACATTGAAGCCAGCCTTCAGCGGCCCCTTGCCAACCTTGTAGAAGCCACCGAGGTGGAAATAGAGCGTGTCGGTGATCGGTCCGCCATAGCGGAAATCGACCTTGGTTTCATTGAAGCCCAGCCCCTTGTTGAGCTGGATGAAGCCGCCTTCCTGCTTGCCGGTGTGGCTGATGTAGTTGATGACCGCGCCCGGAGCCTGCGAGGCGAAGGTCGCAGCAGTACCGCCGCGCACGGCTTCAACCTTCTGGGTCGAGGCATCGAAGCGGGTCCAGTAATCGTTGTTGCCGAACTGGATATCGCCGAACAGCACGGTTGGCAGGCCATCTTCCTGCAACTGCACGAAGGGTGCACCGCCGGTGGCAACGGGCAGGCCGCGCACTGCAATGTTCGAATTGCCGCCCGGGCCCGAGGTACCGGCCACCTGGATCCCCGGCAGCATGCGGAACAGTTCGGCTTCCGAGCTCGGCTTGAAGTCCTGGATCAGGTCGGCGCTGACCGAGGTGACCGAGATCGCGCTGGCGATCTGGGTCTTGTCGCGGCCCGAAGCAGTAACGACGATTTCATCAAGCCCGCTGGCCTCTTCCGCCGGGGCGTCCTGCGCCATGGCGGGAACGGCGAAACTGGCACCGGCCACGATGGCCATAGCCGAGGCTACGCAACGCAATTGCGATTTCTTCATGGGTATCCTCCCCTCGAACACCCCTTTGCGGGGCACATTTGCCGCAAGCAAGCTGTAGCTCTACTTCGACAATCGATTGCACACATACCGCAATCGATTGCAATGACAAGGGGCAATGTGCGACCCAGCTTCTGAAAATTCCCGGATTGCCCATTGCGTTTGATGGGGATTGCAGGAAGATGGGGGCATGACCGACAGGCCACGTATTCGAAACATCGCCGATCTCGCCAAAATCGCCGGAGTTTCGCCAGGCACCGTGTCGCGCGCGCTGTCAGGCGCCGGGCTGATCAGCCAGAAAACCCGCGACCGGATCCAGGCCCTGGCGCGCGAGCATGAATTCCGCCCCAACATCATGGCCCGCAACCTGCGGATCCAGCGCACCGGGGCGATCGGGGTGCTGATCCCACTGGGCCACGAAACCGGCCAGCATATTTCCGATCCCTTCTTCATCACCATGCTGGGCTTGCTGGCCGATGCCCTGACCGAGCGCGGCTATGACCTGATGCTAAGCCGGGTGATCCCGACCGACGATGACTGGCTGGAACGCTATGCCGATTCGGGCCGGGTCGACGGGATCATCGTGATCGGTCAGTCCGACCAGTCGGCCGTGCTTGACCGGGCGGCGGCGCGCTATCGCCCGTTGGTGGTCTGGGGCGGCCATTCACGCGGCCAGGTCCATTGTTCGGTCGGCTCGGACAACGTCGCTGGCGGCGACATTGCCACGACCCACCTGATCGAGCGCGGCTGCAAGCGGATCACCTTCTTCGGCGATCCGACGCCGCTGGAAATCGCCCAGCGGCTGGAAGGGTGCCGCCAGGCCTTGGCCCGGGCCGGGCTAGCCGACGCGCTGACCGTTTTTCCGGCGCACCTAGCCGCCGGCCTGAACGATAGCGACATCACCGCCTATCTGGAGCATGCCGAGACCCGCCCGGACGGAATCTTTGCCGCGTCCGACGTGATCGCGATGAGCGCGCTGCGGGCTCTTTCGGAACTTGGCATGGCCGTGCCGGGCGAGGTCAAGGTGATCGGCTATGACGGCCTCGCGCTGGGTGAACACACCGTTCCGCGCCTTTCGACTGTCCGGCAGGACCTGACCACTGGCGCGCACAACCTGGTCGACCTGTTGCTGCGGCGGATTGCGGGCGAGGATACCAGTTCGGTGGTGATGATGCCCGAACTGGTGGTGCGGCTCTCTAGCTGAGCGCGGCCTGCGCCAGCGCCAGCGCGCCCAGCAGGCCCGAACGTTCGCCCAGGCCGGGCAGGACGACAATTTCCGAAGCCTTGCCCCGGAAATAACCGTTGCCGAGGGCCTCGGCCTCAGCCCGGACGCGCTCGATCAGGCCCGGCGTGGCCATGACTCCGCCGCCCAGCACGATCCGGCCCGGCTCGAACATCGCCTGGGCCGTAACCACGGCATGGGCGATATACCAGGCGATCACGGCGTGGCCCTGATGATCCTGCTGCAGGTCCGATAGCGAGACCCCATAGCGCGCCTTGACCGCCGGTCCGCTTGCCAGCCCTTCCAGGCAGGTGCCATGGAACGGACAGACCCCGGCAAACTCGGCGGCGGTATCGGCCGGGTGCAGCGGCAGGCGGATATGGCCCATTTCCGGATGCGAGACGCCGGCAAGCGGCTTGCCGCTGATCACCGCCCCGCCGCCTACGCCAGTACCGATCGTGAAATAGAGCACCGACGGCTGCCCCTGGCCCGCGCCCCAGCGATATTCGGCCAGGGCCGCAGCGGTGACATCGGTATCAAGCCCGATCGGGCAACCGAGCCGCGCCGCCAATGGCCCGACCAGATCGGTATTCGACCAGCCGGCCTTGGGCGTAGCGAGGATATGGCCCCATTGCGGCGAAGCGCGATCGACCTCGACCGGGCCGAACGTTGCCACACCGATGGCGGCCAGCGGTCCGTGGCCTGCGAGCCAATCGCACATCGCGGCAATCGTTTTGGCGGGTGTGGTCGTCGGAATGCGGGTCGTGGCGATGACCTCGTCCGGCCCGCGCGCCACGCCGAGCACAAACTTGGTGCCCCCGGCTTCGACCAGTCCGTATAGCGGCGCGCTCATCCCGAAGCGATCTGCGCCGTTTCCCCGTTCAGCGCAATCCGGAAGCGCGGCGCCGGCACCCCGCCAAACTGATTGAGCGCCAGTTCGGGATGTTCCACCGGATCAAGCCCCTCAAGCCCCCAGAAGTCGATGAACCCGGCGACTTCGAGTTCATCCGTTACCCACCAGCTATAGGTCTGGACCGGCTCTTCGGCTGGGTTGGGTGCGACCAGCCCGGTGCCGTTGAGCGGCCGCCACGGACCGGCCAGCCGCTCTGCAACCATGCCGTAAAGCCCGTTGGGGCCGGTCGGTCCAGCGGGGTCGAAGGTGCGCCGCTGGGTCGACCAGAACAGGTAATAGCGCCCACCGTGCATGCGCAGCACCGGGCGCTCCATTTCGTTGTTCACTCCGGCAGCGCTGACCACCGGCGGCAATAGCGTCCAGCCCGTGAAGCCTGGGCCGGATGCACGTGTCAGGCCAACTACCCCGTTGAAAGTCGATTCCGACCCGGCATCAGAGGCCGTAAACAGCAGGTAGTCCGCCCCATCGGCCGGATCGCGGAAGTGGAAGGGATCGCGAAAGCCCTTGATGAAGCCAGGCTCACCGACCGTCTGGTTGACGATCACGTAAGTCTGGCCATCCGCCGCGACGCTTTCCGCCGGTTCGCTCCAGCCAGTCACGCGGATGGTATCGCCCGTCATCTCCAGCTTGCCGCTGGTCTGGAACAGCCGCTGCTCGAAACTGCGGCCAGCATCGCCGCGCCGGCCAGTGGCGGTGTAGAACAGGGTTATCCGCCCGCTGGCAGCGTCATAGACCGTCGAACCCGCCCATTCGCGCGATCCGGGATTGAGCTCTTCAGGCAGCAGGTAGCCGCAATCCCGCCAGGTTCCGTCCCTTTCCAGCATCAGCCGCAGCCGGGCAACATCGTGGCGCAGGTCCGGATGCAGATCGCGCGGCGCGCACATGATCACCCAGGGCGTCCAACCATCGAGCACCACAGTGGTGCCCTGCGGCGTTTCGACCGTCCAGCAATCCCACAGCTGAAAACCGGGCAACACATCATGCAGGTCGTTCGCGCTGATCAACGGAATCTCGGGCAGATCCTGCTCGGCAATCGCCGCCACGGCCTGGGGCGACCAGACCGTAGTGATGCGCGTGATGATGGTTGAATCTGGCACCCAATACCCCGGAAAAGCTCCCCGGCGGGTGTTCCCGCCGCCCTTGGAGAGGTTCGCTAACTCAAATTGTAATCGATTGCAAAAGCAATTTTGCGCGGTTTTGAGCGCGCGCCGGAAATGCCATCAGATCAGGCTGGCACCGGCCGCAGGTGTTTCGATCATGATCAGCGGTGGATCGCCGGACGGCGTCCGGTATCTGGCCAGCACGGCACCCCGGACCCGGTCGACCTCGCTGGCGGGCAGCAGTGCGACCACCGCCCCGCCAAAGCCGCCGCCGGTCATCCGCGCGCCACCCTGGCTGCCAATCGCTTGTTGCAACAGCGCGACCAGCCCGTCGATCGCCGGCAGGGTGATCTGGAAATCATCGCGCATCGCCGCATGGCTCTCGGCCATCAGCGTGCCCAGAGCGGCCAGATCACCCGCCGCCAGCGCCTGAGCTGCCGCCAGGGCCCGGGCATTCTCCCCCACGACATGCCGCGCGCGGGCATAGGCGACGGGATCGAGTCCGCCAGCCTCGGGCAGTTCCGCCAGATCGCGCAGCGCTGCCACCCCGAAATGCCGCGCCGCCGCCTCGCATTGCTGGCGGCGCAGGTTGTATTCGCCATCGACCAGCCCGCGCTCGATCCCGGAATGTACGATCATCACCGCCAGGTCCTTTGGCAGCACCACCGGGGTGCATTCGAGCGAGCGGCAATCGATCAGCAGCGCCGCGCCGGCGACCGCACGGGCGCTGACCAGCTGGTCCATGATCCCGCACTGGCAGCCGGCAAAGCGGTGCTCCGCCCGCTGGCCGATCAGCGCCAGGCGGGTACGGTCAAAGTCCGGCTGACCGACGAGAGCCGCCAGCGCCAGCCCGGCGGCATTCTCCAGCGCCGCCGACGAGGACAGGCCCGCCCCCTGCGGCATGTCGCCCAGGATCGCCAGGTCCGCGCCGGTCAGGTCAAGTCCTGCCTCCTGCAGGCCATCGGTCACCCCGCGCACATAATTGCTCCACGGCGCGGCACTGTCCGGCCTGATCGGCTCAGCCAGCGAGAACGATGTCGTCAGACCGCCCAGATCACCGGCAACAATCCGCACCTGACGATCGGCCCGTCGCCGCACCGCCACCATGGTCTGGTGCGAGATCGCGCAGGGCAGGACGAAGCCGTCGTTGTAATCGGTATGCTCACCGATCAGGTTAACCCGGCCGGGCGCGCGCGCGACGAGTTCGGGCCCGTCCCCGAAGCTTTCGCGAAACAGCCTGTGCAGCGCGTCGATCATTGACCGTGCCGGTAGTGGACATCGCCCGCGCCGCGCAGCCGCTCGGCCGCCTGTTCGGGCGTCAGGTCGCGCTGGGCTTCGGCCAGCAGCTCATAGCCGACCATGAACTTGCGGACCGAGGCGGAGCGCAGCAGCGGCGGATAGAAATGGGCATGGAGCTGCCAACGCGGATGCTCGTCCGCCTGCCCCGGCGCACTGTGCCAGCCCATCGAATAGGGGAAGCTGCACTGGAACAGGTTGTCATAGCGCGTGGTCAGCGCCTTGAGCGTGGCCGCCAGGTCATCGCGCTGCGCATCGTTCAACTCGGGCAAGCGGCGCACGCCAAAGCGCGGCAGCAGCAGGACCTCGAACGGCCAGGCCGCCCAGAACGGGACGATGGCGAGCCAGTGATCGGTCTGGACGACAACACGCGGGCCATCGGCTTCGCGTGACGCCAGTTCGAGCAGCATCGGCAGCGCGCCCGCCCAATTGGCCTGGGTCCGGACTTCGGTCGCCAGCTCCTGCGGGACATAGCTGGTCGCCCAGACCTGCCCGTGCGGGTGCGGGTTCGAGCAGCCCATCATCGCACCCTTGTTCTCGAACACCTGGACATGGGCGTAGCGGGCCGCCAGCTCGGCCACCTGCTCCGCCCAGCAATCGACCACCCCCCGGATCGCCGCGACCGGCAGCTCGGGCAGGGTCAGCGCGTGGTCGGGTGAGAAACAGATGACCCGGCTTTCGCCCTGCGCGCCCTCGATCGAGAACAAGGGATCGGTATCGAGCGGTGCGGGGCTATGCGGTTGCAGCGCAGCAAAGTCGTTCTGGAAGACGTAGGTGCCGGTGTAGGCCGGATTACGCTCGCCGGTCACCCGGGCGTTGTCGGGACACAGATAGCAATCCGGATCGTGATGGGGGCGCTCGGCCAGGTCCGGCTCGTCGACCTGCCCCTGCCACGGCCGCCGCGCGCGGTGCGGCGAGACCAGCAGCCATTGATCGCTGAGCGGATTATAGCGGCGGTGCGGGTGCTCGGCGGGATCGAAGCTCACAGCGCGGTTACCTCCAGCACCAGCCCGCTTTCACCGCGCAGCGGCGGCAGGCTGAGACCATGCTGGACCAGCCAGGCGCCAGCATATTCGGCTTCGCCCACCCGGTAACGCCGCGCCGGATCGAGCATTGGCAGGCGCAAGCCCGGCGCATGGCGCTGCGTCTGCGGATCGATCCGGGTGACCATCAGAATGAGATCGGTGGCCGTCCCGTGGGCCTGCCACAACAGGCCGTCCGCGCCCTCGCCCTGCCAGACCTGCCCGGCATGGAGCCGGCCGCGCAGCGCCTTGTAACGGGCGATCCCTTCACCCAGCCGCTCCAAGTCGCGCTCGCTCAGCTTGCGCAGGTCCAGTTCCACCCCGAAGTGACCGGGCAGCGCGACATGGTTGCGGAACCGCATGGTCTGGATCCGCCCGGTGGCATGGGCCGGCGCTGCACCAACATGGCTGCCCATCAGCTCGGGCGGGAAGAATTGGAGATAGCCGCGCTGGATGCCGACCCGGCTGATCGCGTCGATATTGTCGCTGGTCCAGAAGCGATGGGTGAACCGCGCGATCCCGGCATCGATCCGCCCGCCGCCGCCGGCGCAGGCTTCGATCTCGACCAAGGGGAAGGCGGCGCGCAGGCGGGCCAGCAGGTCATGGGTGCCAAGCACCTGGCGCCGGAACGAAGGGCGCTCCCCCGCAGCGGTCAGGTCGCGGTTATGGTCCCACTTGAGATAGCCGATCGGCAGTTCGCTGAGCAGGCCGGCCAGCCGCTCGTAAAGGTAATCGCGCACCTCGGCCCGGCCCATGTCGAGCACCAGCTGGTTGCGCGCCGTAATTAGCGAACGACCAGCGACCTGCAGCGCCCAGTCCGGGTGGGCACGGTAGAGCTCGCTGTCCGGGTTGACCATTTCCGGTTCGACCCAGAGGCCGAATTCCATGCCAAGGCCGGTCACATGCTCGGCCAGGGGGCCGAGACCGTTCGGATACTTGGCATCGTCTGGCCACCAGTCGCCCAGGCTGGTGGTGTCATCGTTGCGGCGATGGAACCAGCCATCGTCGAGCACGAAGCGTTCGATCCCGGCCTTGGCGGCGGCATCGGCGAGCTCTTTCAGCGCCGCCTCATCGTGATCGAAGTAGAAGCCTTCCCAGGTGTTTAGATGGACCGGGCGTGGCCGCATTGCCGCGCCGGGCCAGTCCATCCGCGCGCGGATCGCCGCATGGAAGTTCTGCGCCACGCCATTGGCATCGGCGGCGCAGGTGGCGAGCACTTCGGGCGTGGTCAGCACCTGACCGGGCGCAAGCCGCACCTCGCCGGGCATGAGCGCTTCGCCCAGCTGCCATTGCCAACGGCCATCGTCGACCCAATCGATCAGCTGGCAATGGTTGCCCGACCAGGCGAGCTGCGCACCATAGGCGCAGCCAGCGGCCTGGACGACAGCGCCTGGCACGCAATCGTGCGAAGTCAGCCCGCGCCGGTTCTCGCGCCGCCACTGGCTGCGGGTCAACGCGTCGTCGACGGCCACGAACTCGGTGTTGTGGCGCCCGGAGAACGAGCGGACCGAGCGGGCATGGTCCGGCAGCGGCAGTACGGCTGCGGCGAGCCATTGCACCTCAAGCACGCCTTCACCCTGATTGGTCAGCGTGGTTGCAACAGTGAGGACGTCGCTCATGGGATCGAGTGCAAGCGTGACCGCCACCGCGATCTTCGCGACCCTATCGGTGAGGGTGATGACTGCGCGCTGGCCTTCCTGCGCCGCAACGCAATCGGTCACCTGGAAGGTCCAGTCGCGGCCCTCGCGGTGCGCCTTCAGGCCGGGCTCGCCAAACCAGCCCTGACCCAAACCGGGGACGAGGCTGAGCGGCTGATCGAATTCGGGCGAGAAGCTGGGCGTCGGGCGATCGCTCCGCAGCGCCCCCGGCGGCAGTGCGCCATCCCGCAAACGCGGCCCCCAATAGCGCCACAGCGGTGCCTCGCCCGGCACCACTTCAAGTACCAGGCTGGACGCGCCGCCATTTAGTACAATCCAGCTATCCAGCTGCGGCAACTGCGCTTCCCCGCCCTTCCTTGATCCGCCAGACCGCGATCGCAGCCAGCAGCATGCAGACGCCCGACACACGCAGCACGTTGCGCGCATCGCCGCCCAGCAACGGTTCATAAGCAAAGGTCATGGTCCCTGCAAAGATCAGCATCGGTACGCAGATGAACATGTTGAAGATGCCCATGTAGACCCCGGTCCGCTCGGGCGGGATCGTATCGGCCAGGATGATGTAGGGATTGCCCATGATCGAGCCCCAGCCCAGGCCAATCCCGATCGCGGCGACGAACAGCAGCTCCTTCTGCGCGATTAGCGGCATGGCCAGCATCGCGCAGCCCGACAGCACCAGGCAGAAGGCATGGAGCCGCCCGGCCCCCACGCGCCGCGCCATCGGGGCCATCGCCAGCGCGGCAAGGAAGGCGATCAGGTTGAAGAATGCCCCGACCTGGCCATTGGTCAGCACTGCCTCGCGGTACGCCGCCGTCCCGGCATCGGCCGTGCCATAGACCGAGCGGCTGATCGAATTGGTGACATAGCCCCAATAGCCGGACATCGCATACCACTGGAACAGGCTCATCCAGGCCATCGCCTTCATGGCCTTCGGCATTTCCCGCATGGCATGGAAGATTTCGCCGAGGGTCGCCGCGGGCGTCTTGGGCAAGGCAGCGAGCCTGGCGCGTTCGGCCTCGGGCAGCTTCAATTCGGGTACGCGGGTGATCGACCACAGGATCGTGCCGAGCGAAAGCACCGCCCCGATCCAGAATGAGACCAGCGTGAAGGTGGGGATGCCGCCGCCTTCGGTCGCATCCTTGCTGAGCCCGAACCAGGTGACCAGCAGCGTCGGGCTGAGATAGGCGAGGCATTGGGCGAGGCCGGTAAAGGCGCTCTGGCTGAGGAAGCCGAAACTGCGCTGGTTCGCTTCGAGCCGGTCATTCACATAGGCGCGGTAAGGTTCCATCGTCACGTTGTTGCCGACATCGAGCAGGAACAGCAGCGAGAAGGCCATGACCACCGAGGCCGACAGCGGCATGAAGAACAGCCCCAGCGCACACATCACCGCACCGATCAGGAAATAGGGGGTGCGGCGGCCCCAGCGCGAAGCGGTCCGGTCGCTCAGCGAACCGATAATCGGCTGGACAATCAGCCCGGTCAGCGGGCCTGCAATGCCCAGCCAGGCGAAGTTCTTTTCCTCGGCTCCCAGGTAGCCCCAGATCGGCGACATGTTGGCCTGCTGCAGGCCGAAGCTGAACTGCAGGCCCAGGAACCCGAGGTTCATCTGCAGGATCTGCGCCACGCTCAGCTGCGGACGCGGTCCGGCGGCGGCGCTAACTCCGGCGGGCATAGTGGCTGCAGTCATCGATCGTGTCCTCTCGAACGGCGCCTTTGGCACCTGTTGCAGCCCAGCCTAGGCGTTGCGGATGAAGACCGCAACAATCGATTGCAACAACGCTTTACAGCCGCCCTTCGGCCCGCGCCCGGCGGCCATAGAAGGCCTCGAACAGCGGTGAGGCCATCAGCGTGGTGACAATCGCCATGACCACCATCATCGCAAACAGCGCCGGAGTGATGATCCCGCGCTGGAGCCCGATGTTGATCACGATCAGCTCCATCAGCCCGCGCGCGTTCATCAACGCGCCGATGCCCGAAGCGGTGGCATGGTCCTGCCCCGAAAGACGCGCGGCGGCATAGCAAGCCCCACCCTTGGCCGCGATCGACAGCACCAGGATCAGCGCGGCAACCGCCAGCAAGGCCGGATCGCCCAGCAAGGTCAGCTCGGTATGGAGCCCCGAATAGGTGAAGAAGAACGGCAGCAGCAGGACCACGGTGACCGGCTCCAGCTTCTCGCGGATTGCTTCAGTCAGCTTGCCACGTGGCATGGCGGTGCCCAGCAGGAAACCGCCGAACACGGCATGGATCCCGGCCACGTCCATCGCCCAGGCGCAGAGCAGGTAGAGGATCAGGACGATGGCCAGTAGCGTCTCGTCCATCCCCGTCACGGCAATCCGGCGGTCCAGCACCTGGAGCATGCGCGGGGCTACCAGGATCATGAACAGGGCAAAGGTGAAGCCGCCGCCAATCGCCATCACCGCAATCTGTGGTCCGTCGCCAAAGCTCGCCAGGACCAGCGCGATCAGTACCCAGGCCCCGGCATCGTCGATCGCACCAGCCGAGAGCGAGAGCGTGCCGAGCGACGTACCGGTCAGGCCGCGCTCATGGATGATCCGCGCCAGCATCGGGAAAGCGGTAATCGCAATCGCCGCGCCCATGAACAGCGTCGCCTCGAACTGCGTGACCTTGGGCGTGAATAGTCCGCCGTGGTTCAGTAGCCAGGGCGCGATGGCCACGGCCACGGCAAAGGGCGCCGCCATGCCGGCCAGCGAAACCGCCGCCGCGCCGCGCGCGCCCTTGAAGAACTCGTCCCGGTCGAACCCCAGGCCGACCAGGAACATGTAGAGCCCCACCCCGAACTGGGCGATCACGAACAGGATCGGCTTCGATTCCCTGGGGAAGAGGAAGCCTTGCAGCTCGGGCGCGAGCGCGCCGAACAGGCTTGGCCCCAGCAGCACCCCGGCAATCATTTCCCCCACCACGCGCGGCTGGCCGAACCAGCGCTGCGCTGCGGTGCCGACCAGGCGGCAGGTAATCAGGATCACCGCCACCTGGAGGAAGAAGGCGATGGAAAGCTGGGTCGGGGTCATGCCTCGGGCCTAACCATGCGCGCCAAACTGGTTCGCAATCGCCGTGGTGATGCGAAGCACCAGGGCGTGAGCAGCGGCGATGGGTTCGATATTGTCACGATGGATCGCACCATAGCCGACCGCGCCCTCGTCGGGATAGTCGCTCGGCTCGTTGACCGCAAAGTCGTCCACACCCGGCGCAGAGGCCGGGAAGGCCCGGCGCAACTGGGCCAGCGCCTCGTCGATCCGCAGCGTGAAGACCATCTCCAGCACGTCGTCGCGGCTGATGTCGTTGGCCCGGCTGAAGGCCGGGACCGAGACCGCGCGGATGAACATGTGCTGGAACAGCGCCAGCCGCAGCGCCTGGAGCACACCCAGCTCGCGCCGCACCTGCTCGCGCCCGTCCAGCGGGGCCTCATCCGGGATCAGCGCCAGCAGCTTGTGGAGCTTGAGCGCATCGACCCTGAGGCGCGAGGCGAAGCGGCGATAGACCCCGGTGCGATCGTCCTTGGTCAGGTATTCGGCCAGCGCCAGGCAGGCATCGGCAATGCCTTCCTCATCCCCGCGATAGGGCCGGCTGGCCCAGTAAGCCGAATTGAACAGCTCGCCATAGGCCGCCACGGTCTTGATCGAGGCGAGCGAATTGGCGGCCCGGACCAGCCGCACCAATTGCCGGCCGCGGTGGCTTTCGCGCAGCAGCTCGGCAATCGCTTCGTAGTTGCCGTCTGCCGCCGTGCCGAACCCGGCGATCACGTTGACCGGATAGCCAAGCTGCTGGAGCACGGCGTTATGCGGGATCGCACGGATCTGGCGCAGGCTCATCGTACGGTCGGCCGCGAGGTCAGACTGGCGGCGGCTCTTGCGGCTGCCGGTCTCGTTCAGCAGGCCGAGGCCAAAGGCGGTGACCGCGCGAGCATAGGTCGCACTGGCGAGGTAACCCTGCTGCACCCGGCGGATCGCCCGATAGAAATCGAGGCTAAGGTCAGTGCGGCGGTAGAACGGGTCGGGCGCGGCATCGGCGTCGGCCTTGGCCGGGGCCAGCTCGGCAAAGCGGGTCAGCGTGGCATAGGCCAGCTCGGGCGTGCCGAAGAACAGGTAGCCATCACCGCCCTGGAAGCTGACTTCCGGCTCCAGCGCAATCCCGGCGCGCACGAACCGCCGCCGCGCCCAGGGCGATAGCGGCCATTCAAGTCGATCGGCAAAGCTGGTCGGATGGGCACCACGGCCCATCGATTCGCCGTGGGTGTTGAAGATCAGCGCCGCGACATCGGTCAGGCCGTTGGCGGTCATGGCTTCGGACAAGCGGCCTTGCAGGCGTTCGATCGCCAGCGCCGCCGGGATCTGCCCGACGAACCGCCCGGCATCCGAGAACCCGGTCTGGACCGAGACCCGCCCGCGCCGACGGGCATAGGCCTGGTAATGCGGCTCGGCCAGCACGGCATCGAGGAAGCGCCCGCCATGCTCCAGCGCGGATTCGGTCTCGAACAGCGGCGAAACGTCAACCTTGTCGGCCACGCCAAACAGCTCGGCGAAATAGAGCGCGGCCAGGACCGTGGTCGGCTGCTCGCATTCGGCCACCAGCATCCGGATCGGCGTATCGGCATCAACGTGATGCAGGATCTGCGCGATCAGCAGGAACTGGCGCACGGCCGTGCTGTTCTCGATCGCCAGCGCCGCCATGTTGGCGCGCAGCGGATTTACCGCACCGAGCAGTTCGCGCAGCCGCACCAGCGCGGCCTGGCTGGCCAGGTCGAGCTTGCCATCGGGATCGATCCGGCGACGGATCGCGTTCTGGAGCTGGCTGGCATTTACCCGGAAGTGGATCCAGCCCATCCCCAGGCCATCGGCGCGCATCGCGGAGACGACCCGCAGCAGCGCCTCGGCCGCCGCATCATCGGCACTCGCAGCGCGCTGGTCCAGGGCCGCAATCACGGCGGTCAGGCTGGTCAGCTTGTCCGGATGATCGGCGGTAAAGGCGTTGGCCGCTGCCGACAGCGCGGCC
>JBEGOD010000036.1:0-2671 GCA_041182185.1 Pseudomonadota bacterium | reverse complement strand
GGGTGGGGCTGGACTATGACACCAGCACTGTCGGCCTGAAGCTGGGCCTGGCCTATTCGGACACGCGCCGCGACTACTTCGACGATGCGGCCAGCAGCGCCCCGAACTTTGCCACCGGCGGGCGGTCCTGGCGCGCGGACTTTTCGGGCAAAGCGGACCTGACCGACACCGTCACGCTCAACTTCGGCGCGGACAGCGAGTGGACCCGCTTTTCGACCAGCTTCGATCCGCAAAACGATGCTCGCCTCTCCAGCGCGCACGTGCTGCTGGGCTATCACGCGGACGGACTGCACCTCTCCGGCGGGCTGCGCGTGGATGACCATGACCGCTTCGGCACCCATTGGACCTTCGGCGCGAATGGCTCCTACGAACTGGCCGAAAACCTGCGGCTGCGCGCGTCCTATGGTGAGGGCTTCAAGGCGCCGACGCTCTATCAGCTCTATGGCTTTGGCGGGAACGTGTCGCTCCAGCCTGAAACCAGCAAGGCCTATGAAGCCGGGCTGGAATATGGCGACCGGAGCGGCCAGCAGCATCTGGCCGTCACCCTGTTCCGCCGCGATAGCCGCAACCTGATCGATTATGTGTTCCCCGCTGGCTACTTCAACACCGGCCGGACCCGCGCCGAAGGGGTCGAGGTCGAAGGCGGCTGGGCGCTGACTGACAAGCTGCGCGCCCGCGCCGCCTATAGCCACCTCATGGCGACCGACCGGGTATCGGGCAAAGCCCTGCCGCGCCGCCCGCGCGACGTGGCGAGTGCGGGCCTCGAATGGGAAACCCCGCTGGCCGGACTCAAACTCGGCGCGGACCTGCGCTTGGCTGGCGGCAGCTTCGATGATCGCGGCAATTTCACCCGGCTCGATGGCTATGGCCTGCTGACCCTGCGCGCCGCGCTGCCGCTGGGCGACAAGTTCGAGCTCTATGGCCGGGTCGAGAACCTCACCGATACCCAGTACCAGACGGTTGCCGGCTACGGCAGCTATGGCCGCTCGGCCTTTGTCGGGATGCGGGCGAAATGGTAAAAGGCTGGGTCAGCCTCCTCGCGCTGGTGGTGGCAGGTTGCACTGCCGCCCCGGCGCGCGAGGGCGCTCCCGCTTTGCCAACGATTGTCAGCCTCAACCCCTGCACCGATGCGATCCTGGCCGAGGTGGCCGATCCGGCGCAGCTCCTGGCGATCTCGCATTACAGCCAGGATCCGGCTGGCTCGTCGATGGACCTGGCTGCGGCCCGCCGCTTTCGCGCGACTGGCGGCAGCGTGGAGGAGGTGCTGGCGCTGCAGCCCGACCTGGTGATCGATGGCAATTTCACGCCGCCGGCCACGCGCGCCGCGCTGGAGCGGATGGGTTTGAAGCTGGAACAGGTATCGATCGCCGCGACCGTGCCCGATAGTCTGGCCCAGGTCCGCCGCCTCGCCGCACTGGCTGGCCACCCGGAGCGCGGCGAGGCGCTGGTCGGGCGGATCGAGGCGGCGCTGTCCGCCAGCAAGGCGCCGGCCAGCGCGCCAGTCCCGGCGATCGTCTGGCAGGGCGGCGGGATCGTGGCGGGCGAGGGGACGCTGATCACCGCGCTGCTGGATCACACCGGCTTCAGCAATGCCGCCGCCACGCAGGGCCTTGCGCAGGCCAGCCACTTGCCGCTGGAAGACATGCTGGCCCACCCGCCGCGCGTGATCCTGGCTGCCGGCAACAGCCATGGCGACGAGGACCCCCTTCTGAGCCACCCGGCGCTCGCAGGCCTCAAAGGCACGACCCGCGCGCCGCTCGAGCCTTCGCTGCTGTGGTGTGGCGGGCCGACCATCCCCAAGACCCTGGCGCGGTTGGCCGCAGTGCGGCGGGAGCTTCGATGACCCGCCTCGTCGCCCTGCTGCTCGCTGCCCTGGCGCTAGCCCTGCCGCTATCGCTTTTGGCCGGACGGGTCTGGATCGATCCCACGGCTTCGCTGGGACCGGAGGCGAGCCTGATCCTGGCCGAGCTGCGCCTGCCGCGCGCGGTGCTGGCCGTGCTGCTCGGCGCCGGGCTTGGCGCGAGCGGGGCGGCGATGCAGGGTTACCTGCGCAATCCGCTGGCCGATCCGGGCCTGTTCGGGATTGCTCCGGGCGCGGCGCTGGGCGCGGTGCTTAGCTTCTGGACCGGTTGGGCCAGCACTGGCTGGGCCTTGCCTGCCTTCGCGTTGCTGGGTGCGGCCGGAGCTATGCTGCTGCTGACATTGATCGCGGGCCGGCAGGGCGGGGTGGTGCTGTTCACCCTGGCCGGCATGATGATCGCCAGCCTGGCCGGCGCGCTGATGAGCCTGGCGATCAGCCTCTCGCCCACGCCCTTCGCGATGAGCGAGATCGTCACCTGGCTGATGGGTGCGCTGACCGACCGTTCGTGGCGCGAGGTCTGGATCGCCGCGCCGCTCACGCTGGCCGGGATCGCGGTGCTGCAACTGGCCGGGCGCGGGCTCGATGCGCTGACCCTGGGCGAGGCGGCGGCGCGTTCGCTGGGGCTCGATCCGCGGCGCTTGCAGGTCCTGCTGGTGCTCGGCGTGGGGCTGACGGTCGGCGGCGGCGTGGCCGTGGCCGGGATCATCGGCTTTGTCGGGCTGATGGTGCCGCATTTCGTCCGCCCGTTCACCGATGGCCGCCCCAGCCGCCTGATCCTGCCTTCGGCGCTGGCCGGGGCGCTGCTGGTGC
>JBEGOD010000035.1:0-8684 GCA_041182185.1 Pseudomonadota bacterium | reverse complement strand
CACGTCACCGTCGGCCCGCGCCGCGGGCTGGAGATCGGCGGCCAGCCCGCGCCGCTCTATGTCGTGGGACTCGATGCCGCCACGGCCGAAGTCCGGGTCGGCCCGCGCCGCCTGCTGGCGGTCAGCGCCGCGCGGATCGTCGAGACCAACCGCATTGGCCCGCTGCCCGATGCGCCGCTGCTGGCCAAGGTCCGTTCGCTGGCCAAGCCCGTGCCGGTCACGCTCGATGGCCCATTGGGCGACGGTGCCAGCACCACGATCCGCTTTGCCGGCCCTGAATATGGCGTCGCTCCGGGCCAGGCGGCAGTGCTCTATGCCGGCGAGCGCGTGGTTGGCGGCGGCTGGATCGCCGCGACCGAGGCCTGATTCGCGGCAATTGACCGCAAGGGTCAATCGGCTAAGTCGGAACGAACCCGCGGCCTTGCGGGTGTCACGGACTATGCGGGACCCAACGATGACTTTGAAAGTGCTGATCCCCCGCCGCTTCGAGGACGAGCGCGGCTGGTTCAGCGAAACCTGGAACCGTGCCAAGCTTGAAGGCGCCGGGATCTCGCTCGACTTTTGCCAGGACAATCACTCGCTCTCGCGTCCCGCCGGGACCCTGCGCGGCATGCATTTCCAGACGCCGCCCTTCGCGCAGACCAAGCTGGTCCGCTGCCTGCGTGGACAGATCTTCGATGTCGTGGTTGATGTCCGGCGTGCTTCGCCGACGTTCGGGCAGTGGCTGGGGATCGAGCTTTCGGCCGACAACGGCAAGCAATTGCTGATCCCGGTCGGCTATGCACACGGCTTCCAGACGCTCGAGCCCGATTGCGAGATCGCCTACAAGGTCGATGCCCCCTATTCGGCCACCTGCGATGGCGGCTTCGCCTGGGACGATCCGGCGGTGGGGATCGCCTGGCCGCTACAGGGCAGTCCGGTGCTATCGGACAAGGACCGGCTGCTCCCGCCGCTGGCGCAGCTGGCGATCGACTTTCCCTACGATGGCCAGCCGTTAGGGCCGTTGCAGGAAATTACGGTATAAGCAGCCTGGGCAATCCGCGAAACGGTTAGAGGTTTTGGCAATGAAGATCCTGGTTACCGGCGGCGCAGGCTTTATCGGCTCGGCCCTGGTCCGGCACCTGATCGGTGAGAGCGGGCACGAGGTGCTGAACCTCGACAAGCTGACCTATGCCGGCGTCCTGGAATCACTGGACGAAGTCGCGGGCAATCCGCGCTATAGCTTTGTTCAGGGGGACATCTGCGACGGAGAGCTGGTGGGCCGCCTGCTGGCCGAATTCCAGCCCGATGTGATTGCGCACCTGGCCGCCGAAAGCCACGTCGACCGTTCGATCGACGGTCCGGGCGAGTTCATCCAGACCAATGTCGTCGGCACCTTCACCATGCTGCAGCAGGCGCTGGGCTATTGGCAGGGCCTGGCAGCCGCGCGGCAGGCGGCGTTCCGTTTCCACCATATCTCGACCGACGAGGTGTTCGGATCGCTGGGCGAAGACGGGTTCTTCACCGAGACCACGCCTTACGATCCGCGCTCGCCCTATTCGGCATCGAAGGCGGGATCGGACCACCTGGTGCGGGCCTGGGGCCACACTTATGGCCTGCCGGTGCTGGTGACCAATTGCTCCAACAATTACGGGCCCTACCACTTCCCGGAAAAGCTGATCCCGCTGATCATCATCCGCGCGCTCGCCGGCGAAGCGCTGCCGGTCTACGGCGATGGCAGCAATGTCCGCGACTGGCTGTTCGTCGAGGATCACGCCCGCGCGCTGCGCCGGGTGTTCGAAGCCGGGGTGCCGGGCGAGACCTATAACATCGGTGGCAATTCGGAGCGGCGGAACATCGAGGTGGTCCGGGCGATCTGCGCTGCGTTGGATGCCCGCCGTCCGCGCGCCGACGGCAAGCCCTATGCCGAGCAGATCACCTTCGTGGCCGACCGCCCCGGGCATGACCAGCGTTATGCCATCGACGCCGGCAAGATCGCGCGCGAGCTCGGCTGGCAGCCGGAAGTGAACTTCGAGGACGGGATCGCCAGCACGGTAGAATGGTACCTGGCGCGCCGGGACTGGTGGGAGCCAATCCTGCAGCGCCGCTATGCCACCGAGCGGCTGGGGCTGAAGGCCTGAACGCCGTGACGGGTCACACCATCCTGGTAACCGGCGGCAGCGGACAGGTCGGGCTGGAACTGCTGCGCCAGACCTGGCCAGCGGACCTGACCATGCTTGCCCCGAGCCGGGCCGAGCTTGACCTTTCCTCGGGCGAAAGCATCGCGGCCTGGTTTGCCGGACGGCAGATCGACTGCATCATCAACCCGGCGGCCTATACGGCGGTCGACCTGGCCGAGGATCACATCGGCACGGCCTTCCAGGCCAATGCCCAAGGTCCGGCCTGGCTGGCCGACATCGCCCGCGAACGCGGCATTCCGTTGCTGCATGTCTCGACCGACTATGTCTTCGACGGCGCGCTTGACCGGCCTTATCGCGAAGACGATCCCGTCGCGCCGCTGGGCGTCTATGGTGCCAGCAAGCTGGCCGGCGAGCTGGCCGTCCGCGCCGGTGCGCCGCGCCATGTGATCCTGCGCACCGCCTGGGTGGTCAGTGCCCAGCGCAACAACTTCCTCAAGACCATGCTGCGGCTGGCCGCCGAGCGCCCCGAATTGCGGGTGGTGGCGGACCAGCACGGTTGCCCGACGGGCGCCCGCGATATTGCTGCTGCCTTGCACGAGATTGCCCTGGCCCATCTGGCGGATGCTTCCGCGCCCGGCGGGACCTATCACTTCGTCAATGCCGGCAGCACCACCTGGCACGGCCTGGCTGAGGCGATCATGGCCGCCAGCGCCCGGTGCGGCGGCCCGCATGTGCCGATCGTCCCGATCGCCTCGGCAGACTATCCGCAGCGCGCCGCCCGGCCCGCCAATTCGCGGCTCGACCCGGCGAAGCTGAAACGCGATTTCGGCATCACACCGCGGCCATGGCAGGAAACCGTAAGCGAAATCGTCAGCGAACTCCACGCGGCCGAGCAAGCAAGGATTACAGCATGAAGGGCATCATTCTCGCCGGCGGGTCCGGCACGCGGCTGCATCCGATGACCCTGGTCACGTCGAAGCAGCTGATGCCGATCTACGACAAGCCGATGATCTATTATCCGCTGTCGACGCTGATGCTGGCGGGTATCCGCGAGGTCCTGGTGATCTCTACCCCGCGCGACACGCCCAGCTTCCGCGAACTGCTGGGCGACGGATCGCAGTGGGGCATGGCGATCGAATATGCCGTGCAGCCCGAACCGGAAGGGCTGGCCCAGGCCTATATCATCGGCGCGGACTTCGTGGCTGGCGGCCCTTCGGCGCTGATCCTGGGCGACAACATCTTCTACGGCCACGGGATCACCGGCCTGTTCGAGAACGCCATCGCCCGGACCAGCGGCGCGACGGTCTTCGCCTATCACGTCACCGATCCGCAGCGGTACGGGGTGGTCGCGTTCGACGCTGCGATGCAGGCCGTGTCGATCGAGGAAAAGCCCGCGCAGCCGCGCTCGAACTGGGCGGTGACCGGGCTCTATTTCTATGACGAGCAGGTGGTCGACATTGCCGCCAATCTGCAGCCGAGCGCACGCGGCGAGCTGGAGATCACCGATGTCAACCGCACCTACCTGGAACGCGGCCAGCTCTCGGTCGAACTGATGGGGCGCGGCTATGCCTGGCTCGATACCGGCACGCCCGACAGCCTGATCGATGCGGCGGAATTCGTGCGCACGCTGGAAAAGCGGCAGGGCTTCAAGATCGCCTGTCCGGAAGAGATCGCCTGGCGCAAGGGCTTCATCGACCAGGCCCAGGTCGAGGTCTTGGCGGACCAGCTGGGCAAGTCGGCCTATGCCGAATATGTCCGCCGCACGATCGGCGGCAGTCAGGTCTAGACCGACTGGGCGATCAGGCAGAGCCCGCCGGAGGGAACCGCGACCGCGTCCAGCCCGCTGGCCAAGGCGCACTGGCCCGGTGCGACAGCTGCTCCCGCGACTGAGACGGTGCAATCGAGCGGCACCACCAGCAAGGCGCCAACATAGCGGGCAGTCGTGGCCGCATCGGGCGGGCCATCCAGCCGGTCGAGCCGGAAATAGGGCCCCTCGACCAGGCTGGCCGCGCCGGTGGCAGCAAGGCGCTGGTGGTTGTGGGCCGGATAAGACGCGCGCAGGGCAACGGTCGCCCCTGCTTCGACATGCAGCTCGCGCGGGCGGCCATAGTCGTAAAGCCGGTAGGTAATATCCGAGTTCTGCTGCACTTCGACCAGCGTGATCCCGGCCCCGATCGCGTGGACCGTATTGGCCGGAATATAGAAGAAATCCCCGGCACTGACCGGGTGCCAGGTCAGCAGCTGCTCGATCGACCCGTCCTGCATGGCGGCACGCATGGTTGCGGCATCGATCTCATGCTCGAAGCCGATCGCCAGCTGCGCGCCGGGCTGCGCATCGAGTACCAGCCAGCACTCTTCCTTGCCCTGTCGGCCCAGCCCCATGGCCAGGGTCTGGTCATCCGACGGGTGACACTGGACCGAGAGCTTCTCGCTGGTGAAGATGTACTTGATCAGCAACCGGTCGAGCGCGGCCGGCGGTTCGAACCAGACCTCGCCAATTGCTTCGGGCGCAGCCCCGCCGAAGGCTGGCGGCAGATCGGTCCGGCCCCAGGGTTTGGCGACGGTCCGGGTCGGCAGCAGGCTCACTGGTTGGCGGCTCCGTGCAGCTTGCCGACCCGCTGGGTACCGGCATGGCTGGTCACCAGGATGTCATCCCCGTCGACCACGATCACAACGTCGTCCAGCCCGATCACCGACACACGCGGGCCATCGCTGGTCACCAGGACATTGCGGCAATCGACCAGTTCGGCCCGGCCTTGCACACTGTTGCCCGATCCGTCGCGATCGAGCGCCAGGTGGAGCGCGTCCCAGCTGCCGATGTCGGACCAGCCCATGTCGACCGGGACCATCGCGGCCCGGGTAGTATTTTCCATCACCGCATAGTCGACCGATTCCGGGGTGAAGCCGTCGAATTCGGCGGCACCGGGATGGAACTGGCGGCCCGCCAGCGTGCCCGCCTGGTCTGCTGCGCGCGCGGCTTCAAGGATGGCCGGGCGGTGCGCCGCCAGTTCATCGAGGAAGGTGCCGACCCGGAAGGCAAAGATCCCGCCGTTCCAGGCATAGCTGCCGGCGGCCACGAAAGCCTCGGCCCGGGCGCGGTCGGGTTTCTCGACAAAGCGGGCGACGCGGAATCCGCCGTGCGGCAGCGGTTCGCCCCGCTCAAGATAGCCAAAACCGGTTTCCGGGCTCTTCGCCTCGATCCCGAAGGAGACAAGGTAGCCATCGGCGGCGAGCGCCGCGGCATTGCGGGCGGCGGCACGAAAGGCCGCGCTATCGGCAATATGGTGATCGCTGGGGCAGACCAGCATGATCGCATCGGGATCCAGCCGCAGCGCCGCGAGCGCAATTGCCGCGGCGGTGTTGCGGGCCGCCGGTTCGACCACAATGGTTGCAGCAAGCCCGGCAAGCTGCGCCTCGACATGTTCGACATGGCGTGCGCCGGTCACTACCAGCGGTGGCGCGAAACCGTGCTCGGGCGCGGCGCGGGCCACGGTCGCCTCGAACAGGGTCGAATCGCCGACAAGCGGCAGGAAGGGCTTGGGCTTGGCAGCCCGGCTGCGCGGCCAAAGCCGGGTGCCGCTACCGCCGCACAGGATTACTGGGGTTATCGAAAGGGTCATGGCTCAATCTGCTGGCCGAACAATGTTTTCGGCAGTGGCGGAAGGTTTTGGGCAAGTCAATCTGCGGGATCCCTAGTGGGTCCACGGTTCAAGACGACAACCCTGGCCCTCGTAATAGGTTGCAGTCTGGGTGGCGAGCAGCGGGAAACGGGCGGTAACGCTCTTGGCCTCTTCATCAGCGCTGAGCATGACAAGTTCCATCCCGGGTTCGAAATCCTTGGCGCAATCATCCAGGCCGCGCCCGCCGAGGTAGTGGCAGGAACAGGCCACCCGCGCGCCATAAGAGGCGCCAGTAATCGCGAAACCATTGAGCGGGGCCCAGAACCAGGCCAGCAGGCCAGCCAGCGCGAGCAGTACCGCCCAAGGCCAGCGGCGGCGCGGCGAAGGTATTGACGATGCGGGGTTTGCGGTTGCCATCGGCCAGCCTTTGCGCAAGGGATGCGCTCCATGTTGACGCGCCGCCTGTCCCTTATCCTGCCCTTGCTGGCCCTGCCAAGCCTGATCGCATGCGGCCCGCAGCAGACAGTGCAGGACCCGCCGCAACCGCTGGCCGCAAGCGCGCTCAAGGCGGTGATCAAGGAGCCCGGCGTCCCGCGCGAGGCGCTGGCCCGCGCGGTCGACCAGCTGTTCAGCGCACCCGAAACTGCCGAAACCCGGGCCGTGCTGGTGCTGCACGACGGGCGCGTGGTCGCCGAACGCTATGGCCCCGGCTATCACGAGAACACCCGCTTCGTCAGCTGGTCGATGGCCAAGACCGTCACCGGCGTGCTGATCGGGCTACTGGTCACCGATGGTCGGTTGCGGCTGGATGAAAGCGCCCCGGTCCCTGCCTGGCAGCGCACGGGCGATCCGCGCGGCGAGATCACCCTGCGCCAGCTGCTGCAGATGCGCTCCGGCCTGCGCCATACCGAGGCAGGTGATCCGGTCTACGAATCCGACGAAGTGCGGATGCTGTTCCTCGACGGGCGCGATGCCATGGCCACCCATGCCGAGGCCCAGCCGCTGGAGGCCGTACCTGGCCGCAAGTGGGAATATTCCAGTTCCACCACCGTGATCCTGGCCGATATCGCAGCACGGGCGTTGACTGCCAGCACCGATCCGGCCGAACGCCGCCGGGTGATGAACGATTACCTCCGCAGCCGCCTGTTCGAGCCGCTAGGCATGAAGAGCATGGTCCCCGAATACGACGCGGCCGGCACCCTGATCGGCGGTAGCCTGATGCATGCCACGGCGCGCGACTGGGCCCGGTTCGGAGAGTTCCTGCGCAACAAGGGTAGCGTCAACGGGGCGCAGCTGGTTCCGCCCGGCTGGATCGAATTCATGACCACCGCCAATCCGCGCAACCCGGGCTACGGTGCGCAAACCTGGCTCAACCGGCCTCAACCGGGCGACCGGGACGTGCCCTTCCCCGGCGCGCCGCGCTCGGCCTTTTCGATGAACGGGCATCTCGGGCAATTCGTGCTGGTTTCGCCAGCCGACAAATTAACCGCGGTCAGGCTGGGCCGCACCCTTGACGGCAGCCACGACCCCGTAAGATTCGCGATGGGCCGAATTGTTCGGCTCTATGCCAGCGCGAGGGAAGGCCCGCACTGAGCCGCTTATGGCATAGCCAAGGCTAATGCCGCCTTCCTGGCGGGCGATGGGTGCGGCCTTCAGGGGTAAAGCAGGCCCGAAGTCCAGTTACCCGTACCGTCCAGCTCGAACCGGCGGCGCTCGTGCAGGCGGAAGGGCCGGTCCATCCAGAATTCGAAGGCGCTGGGGACCAGCCGGAAGCCCGTCCAGTGCGGCGGACGCGGGACCCGGCCGACCAAGTGCTGCGCGGTAACCTTGGCGATCCGGCCCAGGAACTCCGCGCGCGAACCCAGCGGACGGGATTGGTCCGAAGCCAGGGCGCCAAGCTGCGAATCGCGGCTGCGGCTGGAAAAATAAGCGTCAGCGGTGGCCGGATCGACTTCCTCGATCCGCCCCTCGATCCGAATCTGGCGGCGCAGGCTTTTCCAGTGGAACAGCATGGCAGCCTGCGGATTGGCCAGCAGTTCGCCGCCCTTGCGGCTCTGCGCATTGGTATAGAACACGAAGCCATTGGGCCCATGAGCCTTCAGCAGCACCATCCGCACCGACGGCGCGGCATCGGGTGTGGCAGTGGCCAGGGCCACGGCGTCGGGGTCATTCGGCTCGCTCGCTTTCGCCAGGGCAAACCATTCGGCAAAAAGCGCGAGCGGCGCGGTGACCGGGATGGCATTGGCGGATTGTTGTTCGTCCATGGTCCGCGGCATAGCCCCAAGCCGAGCTCAGCGAAAGCTGCACGTGCCGGAACGCCTTGCCGGATGGCCTTGCCGCTCCTAGCTAAGGCCAATGGCCGATCCGTATTCGATCCTGGGGGTAGCGCGCGGCGCGGGCGAGAAGGACATCAAGTCTGCCTATCGCAAGCTGGCGAAAGAGCTGCACCCCGACCGCAACCAGGACAACCCCAAGGCCGCGGAGCGCTTTTCCGAAGTGACCCGCGCTTATGACCTGCTGTCCGACAAGGACAAGCGGGCCCGGTTTGACCGGGGCGAAATCGATATCGACGGCAACCCGACCGGCTACGGCTTTGGTGGCCCGGGCGGCGGCTTTGGCGGCGCTGGCGGCCAGCGCGGTTTCCGCGCTGACGGGTTCGAGGGCTTCGGCGGCGGTAGCGGTGGCGGCGATGCCGGGATCGACCTGGGCGACATCTTCGAAGGCCTGTTCGGCGGACGCGGCGGCTTTGGCGGCAGCCCTGGTGGCGGCCGCGCCCGGCCCGCACCGAAGGGCGCCAATGTCTCGTACCAGCTGGGTGTTTCACTACCCGATGCGGCCGCGCAAGCGACCCAGCGCATCACCCTGGCCGATGGCAAGACAATCGACCTCAAGCTGCCAGCCGGGGTTGAGGACGGCACGCAGATGCGGCTGGCCGGCAAGGGGG
>JBEGOD010000034.1:0-2922 GCA_041182185.1 Pseudomonadota bacterium | reverse complement strand
TACCTCGCGACTGCCGCCGAAGTTCTCGCCGCGGTCGGGGCCGATTGGGCCGCGCTTACCGCCGCGCTCAAGGAGCAGACCGGGCGCAAGGGCAAGCCGCTGTTCCTGCCACTGCGCCAGGCGCTGACCGGGCAGGACCATGGTCCGGAAATGGCTGCGCTGCTGCCGCTGATCGGCCAGGACGCCGCGCTGGAACGGCTGCGCGCTGCCGCCTAGGCTGCGGCGATCTCCACCGTCTGCTCGTCGGCGGCTTCGAGCAGCCGCTTCTCGACCGCTTTGAGCCGCTGCGGGGCCTCCACCTTCTCGCCCAGCAGGTCGGTGACGTAGAAGGTATCGACCGCGCGTTCGCCATAGGTGGCGATGTGGGCGGAATGGACGATCAGCTTGCCCTCGAACAATGCGCGGGCAAGGCGGTTGAGCAGGGCCGGCCGATCGCGCGCGCTGACCTCGATCACGGTGAAGCGGTTGCTGGCCTGGTTGTCGAATTCCACCCGCGGCCGGACTTCGAAGGCATCGGCGCGCGGGCGAGCCAGCGGACGGGCCGCCAGCTGCGGCACCAGCTTGATCTTCCCGCCCAGCGCATCGCCGATCATGGTCTTGATCCGGGCGAGCTGGCCTTCTTCGGAGAAGGGCCGACCCAGCGGATCCTGGACCAGGAAGTTGTCGACCGCCGTGCCGTTGCGCGCGGTGTGGATGCGCGCGTCGATGATGTTGCCGCCGGCCAGGTGGATGCCGCCGGCGATGCGGTAGAACAGCCCCGGGTGGTCAGCGGCGATCACGGTCACCAGCGTGGCGCCGCGCGCGGCATAGTATTCGGTGTGAACGTCCAGCGCCTTGCCCGCGGCGGCATCGAACTGGATCAGGTTCAGCGCGATGATGTCATCCGGCTCGGCGATCCAGTAAGCGTCGCTGAGCTGCTTGCCGGCCGACTTGACCAGGCCGGCGCGCTTGCCCAGCCGTTCCGCCACGGCCGCCTGCTTGGCGGCGATCCGCTCGGGCCGGCCATGCTGGACATGGCCCAGCCGCAGCCGCTCCTCTGCCGCTTCGTAGAGCTCGTGGATCAGCTGGCGTTTCCAGCTGTTCCACACGCCGGGCCCGACCGCGCGGATATCGACGATGGTCAGCAGCGCCAGCAGCCGCAGCCGCTCGATCGACTGCACCGTGGCGACGAAATCGGTGATCGTCTTCCAGTCGGCCAGGTCGCGCTTGAAGGCGGTCGCGCTCATGATCAGGTGGTTGCGCACCAGCCAGGAAACCAGCTCGGTCTCCTTCTCATCCAGCCCGAAGCGCGGGCACAGCTTCAGCGCGACATCGGCACCCAAGACCGAATGATCACCGCGCCGGCCCTTGGCGATGTCGTGCAGCAGGACCGCGGCATAAAGCGCGCGGCGGTTGACGATCTTGTGAACCAGCGCGGTGGCGAGCGGATGATCGGTTTTCATCTCGCCGCGTTCGATCCGCGCCAGCAGGCCGATCGCGCGGATGGTGTGCTCGTCGACCGTGTAGTGGTGGTACATGTCGAACTGCATCTGCGCGTTGACCCGGCCAAAATCGGGCACGAAGCGGCCGAACACCCCGGCCTCGTTGAGCCAGCGCAGCACCGTTTCCGGATCGTGGTGGCTGGTCAGCAGGTCAAGGAAGATGGCATTGGCCTTGGGGTCGTTGCGCAGCGGATCGACCAGCCGCGCATCGCGCACCGCCAGGCGCATCGCCTCGGGATGCAGTTCCAGCCCCTGGGCATCGGCCAGGGCAAAGATTTCGAGCAGGCGGGATGGGTCCGCGGCGAACCAGTCATTGGCCGGCACGTTGATCCGCCCGCCGAACACCGGATAGCCGCTGACCATCCGCCGCCGCGCGCGGAAGCCGGCCAGCAGCCCGCGTGGCTGCTTCTTGCCCGATTGCTCTTCCAGCTGGGCCAGGAACAGCCCGGTCAGATGCCCGACATGCTTCGCCTGGAGGAAGAAGTACTGCATGAACCGTTCGACCGCGCTCTTGCCCGGACGGTCGGCGAACTGCATCCGCGCCGCGACTTCGCGCTGCAGATCGAAAGTCAGCCGGTCCTCGGCGCGGCGGGTGATCGTGTGGAGGTGGCAGCGCACCGCCCAGAAGAAGTCCTCGGCCCGGCGAAAGGTGCGGTACTCGGCCGGGGTCAGCAGACCGACCGTGACCAGTTCCGAACTGTCGCGCACCTTGTGCAGGTACTTGCCGATCCAGTAGAGCGTGTGGAGGTCGCGCAGCCCGCCCTTGCCCTCTTTCACATTGGGTTCGACGACATAGCGGCTGTCGCCCAGCCGCTTGTGGCGCTCGTTGCGTTCGGCCAGCTTCTCGGTGATGAAATTGCGCTCGGTCCCGGCGACGACCTCGGCGCGGAAACGGGCCTGGGCCTCGTCGAACAGGGCCTGGTCGCCCCAGACATAGCGCCCTTCAAGCTGGGCCGTGCGGATCGTCAGGTCGCTGCGCGCCATCCGCACCATCTCGTCGAGCGAGCGGCTCGAATGGCCGACCTTCAGCGCGAGATCCCACAGGAAATAGAGGATTGCCTCGATCACCTGTTCGCACCAGGGGGTCTGCTTCATCGGGGTGAGGAAGGCGATGTCGACGTCGGAATGCGGCGCCATTTCCCCGCGGCCATAGCCGCCCACCGCCATCAGCGTCAGCCGCTCGGCCGAAGAGCGGTTGCCTGAAGGATAGACCTCGGTGATCACGTGATCGTGGATCACCCGAACCAGCTGGTCGACCAGGAAGGCCTGGGCCGAGGCGCATTCACGCCCGGCGCTGGGCTTTTCGGCCAGGCGGCGGGCGATCTCGGCCCGGCCGTCGGCCAGCGCAGTGCGCAGCGCCTCGACCACGGCGGGGCGGGCCTTGGCCGCGCCCTGCTGGGCCACCAGAGCGGCAATGGCTCCGGCCAGCGCGCGGCGGTCA
>JBEGOD010000033.1:0-12860 GCA_041182185.1 Pseudomonadota bacterium | reverse complement strand
GTCAATGACGCATAGCTATGTGGTTGGAATCAGTACCCGGACTTGCGGAACAGCACCTTGCCGCGCTGCGCGACATAGAGTTTTTCGAAGCTGACCGGGTGAAAATAGGCCTCAACCTTCTCACCGGTCGGCAGCACGCCATAGACTTCGTAGCAGCCGCCATCGACCTTGGCCTTGGTCACCTTCCAGCCGTCCTTGGTCAGCTGGGCCTTGAGCGCCTCGACATTCTTCCAGCCCGACGGGGGGCCGGCCTGGCACTTGACCTTGCCGGTCGCTTCAGCCGGGGTGGCGGTGGACAGGGCGGCAATCGAGGCCAGGCCAAAGGCGGCGGCGAGCATCAGGGAACGCATGGGTCAAACTCCTGCTTGGGGGGAAGGTTGGGACTTGAAAAGCTTGCGCTGCGCCAGCAGCAGCCAGAGCAGCGCGAGCGGAGCGAAGTGGGCAACTGCGGCGGTGGCGCCATCGTGGACCCACCACCAGTGCAGCAAGGTGAGGACGGCAGCGGGGTAGGCCAGCTGCTGGACCCGCTTCCAGGCGGTGCGCAGCGCCTTCATCGCGGCCTGGTTGCTGGTCAGCGCCAGCGGCAGCAGCAGCGCCAGCGCGAGCCAGCCGGTCCAGATCGAGGCGATCGGCAGCTCGCCCAGGATCGCCTCCAGGCTGCCCATGTCGATCGCATAGAATACCAGGTGCGCCGCGGCATAGGCGAAAGCGGCGACGCCCAGCGCCCGGCGGCGGGCCAGCAGCCACAGCAGCCAGCGGCGCGGGCCAAGGACGCCCGCAAGCGGGCCGATCAGCATGGCTGCGATCATCAAGCGTGCGCTGGTCTCGCCAGTTGGATGGAGCATGTCCATCGTCTGGATCGCGCCGCTCCACCAGCCGTGCAGCATGGCCAGGCCGGGCAGCGCAAGCAGCAGCCAGAACAGTTTCACGCTATTGATAATCGTTCGCATTAAATGCCGGATAGCTTCGGCATGCGCTGCTGACAACCCTGCATTTGCGTCCGTGCGGCGTAATTGGTTGTTAACCATGTTGGCGGATAGTCACATCATGCGCCGTTTCCTCGCCCTGCTGCCGGCTGTGGCCCTGCTGAGCGCCTGCATCGACATCCCGCAGGCGCCCAAGCACGACGCCGTGCGCCGCCCGGCGAGCGCCGCCTTCACGCCGCGGCCAGAAGTGCGGCAGTGCCTGGCCGACCTGAGCATTACCCGGGCCAGCTTCACGCCCCTGCCCGACCAGTATTACGGTGCGGGCTGTTCGACCATCGGCACGGTCCGGCTGACCGGCCTGCGCAGCGACGATGCGCACCTGCAGCTAGCCAACCTGGGCCCGGTAACCTGCCCGCTGGCCGATACCCTGGCGGGCTGGGCGCGCTTTGGGGTGGACCGGGCGGCGCGCCAAATCCTGGGCAGCCCGCTGGTCAGGATCGAGACCATGGGCAGCTATGCCTGCCGCAATGTCGCCGGCAGCGACCGTCGCAGTGGCCACGCTACGGCCAGCGCGATCGACGTTTCCGCTTTCATCCTCGCCGATGGCCGCAGGATCAGTGTGCTGGATGACTGGTATGCGGGCAATTCGGCCGAAAAGCTGTTCCTGACGGTGGTTCACCAAAGCGCCTGCAAGCGGTTCGGCACGGTCCTGGGCCCGGCCTATAACGCCGCGCATCGCGACCACTTGCATGTCGAGCTATCAGGTTCCGGATTTTGTCGCTGAAATTGGAGGGAAGCAGGTCCGGCCCCAGAGCAATTGGGCGCGACCCGTTGCCGAACCTGCTTCCTCGCTTGGTACCGGACCCTTGGGAGGGGGTGGTTGGGTAGGCCGCAGTACCAATGCGGAGACGACTGCGCCGCCTCGAACATCGTTTTGCCCCCATCAGCCCGCTGTCACCATACGGACTTAAGGTTACGGCCTTTAGGTCAGTGCCGGATCAGAGACCGGCTTCGACCGCCAGCCGCACCGCATCGGCCGAGGTGGCGACACCCAGCCGCTGCAACAGCAAGGCGCGGTGCATCTTCACCGTCTTTTCCGACAGGTCGAGCACATAGGCGATCTGCTTGTTGAGCTGGCCGCTCGCCATCAGCACCAGAATCTCGCGCTGGCGCGGGGTCAGGCCGGCGATGCGCTGCTCCGCGGCTTCCTTCCGTTCGGCCATGGCCTGGTCGATCTGGGGTTCGGGAACTTCGACCTGCGAACCAAGGAAAAAGCAGACCTCGCCGTGCTCATCGAACATCGGGGCAACCATCACCGCATTGCGAAACGGAGTGCCGTCCTTCTTGTAATTGACCACCTCGAACAGGACACCGCGCTTCTCGCGGACGGACTGGCCGATCTTTTCGGCGATTTCGGGATGCGGATCGGCGCGCGAGAGGAACCGGCAGTTCTGGCCGACAATATCCTCGATCGTATAGCCGGTCAGGTCGGTGAACGCCTGGTTGCAGGCCACCACAGGATTGTCTGGCAGACGAGGGTTGCTGACACACATGGCCATGGCGCTGAGTTCGATCAGCGCTGGCAGTGGTGCCTCCATTTCACCGAATCGCATTATTCGCCCCGTAGCCCAACCCAGTCCGGTCCTGTGGTCCAAATACTGTATAGCCGCAAGAATGGGAACCTCGCGCGCAATCTACTCCTGATAGAAGCTGTAATCAGGTAGTGCGTGAAACGCATTCTTCAATGCCTCGCTCCATCCGGCCGACACCGACCGGAAATAGTGATCGTCGGCATTGATGCGGCGCTGGTGGGCCGGCTCGAACCGATCCCGCTCGATCACCATCAGATCCAGCGGCAATCCGACCGAAAGGTTGGCCTTGATCGTGGAATCGAAGCTGACCATCAGCAGCTTGATCGCGTCTTCGAAACTCATGTCGCGATCATAGCCGCGCAGGATGATCGGCCGGCCATACTTGGTCTCGCCGATCTGGAAGAACGGCGTATCGTAGCTCGCCTCGATGAAATTGCCTTCGGGATAGATCAGGAACAGCCGCGGCTGCCCGCCCCTGATCTGGCCGGCCACGATGATCGAGGCGGTAAAGGTGCTGGCCGCTTCCTCGCCGTTCTGGGCGGTGCTCGCAGCAATGGTGTCGCGCAGCAGCTTGCCCACCAGCGTGGCGGCCTGGAACATGGTTTCCACTTCCAGCAGCGAATTGTGCCGCTCGGCATGGGCCTTGCTGCGTTCCTCGATCTGGCTGATCACGCCCTGGGTGGTGGCCAGGTTGCCGGCGGTCATGATCGCGATCATCCGCTCGCCCGGCACCGACCAGCAGTGCATCTTGCGGAACACCGAGATGTTGTCGACGCCCGAATTGGTGCGGGTGTCGCTCATCAACACCAGCCCCTTGTCGAGTAGCATTCCGACGCAATAGGTCACGCTTCACTCCTGCCTGGTCCGGCGCAGGCCAAGCTTGCGGCTGGCTGGGCTGGGGGTCGGGGCAGTGGGTGGTGCAAGCCTTGACGGCAGTCAAGGCGATCCATGCAAATCACTGTTCCTGGTGCTGTTGTTCAACCGCCAGTTTCACGGCCAGCCGGGTTTCCCCCGCGCCCCATGACAGGCCAGTGACCGGCGCAGCCTCGGCATAGTCGCGGCCGGTGGCAACGCGGACATAGCGTTCGTCCGGGCTGATCCCGTTGGCGACATCGAAGCCGACCCAGCCCAGCCCCTTGACGTGAACTTCGGCCCAGGCGTGGCTGGCCTCCTGCTCGATCCGGTCATCCATCATCAGGTAGCCCGAAACATAACGTGCCGGCAGCCCCAGCGCGCGCGCCGCGCCGATGAAGACGTGGGCGTGATCCTGGCAAACCCCGGCGCCCAGCGTGGCGGCTTCCTCGGCCGTGGTCTGGACCGAGGTTTCGCCGGGGATGTAGTCGATCGCCTCGCGCACCAGCACCGAGAGGCAGTGGAGCAGCGGCAAGGTATCCTCGCGCGGCACGTCGATCCCGCTCATGATCGCGCGCACCTTGGGCCCCGGTCGGGTCAGCGGCGATTGCGTCAGGAACGCCCACAGCGGCATGTGCCCGGAATGCTGGCCGATCACCCCGTGGTTGTCGGCCGTCACCACCAGCCCTTCGCACCGGATCGTCACCTCGCTGACCCCCGGCACGACCGAGACCAGTACGACATGGTTGTGGTTGTGATCCTCGAACCGCGCCTCTTCGATGGCGCCCTCGTATGTCATGCGCCAGTCGAGCACCTTCTGCCCCTGGGTGGTCTTGGGCGACAGCCGCAGCCGCTGCAGCCCGTGGCTGACCGGCTGGCCGAACTGATAGTGGGTGGTGTGAGCGATCCTGAGGCGCATCAGACGTAGAACCGATAATCGCGCTCGATCGCCTGGGCGACCTGCTTGTTGCAGGCGATGAATTCGGTGATGAATTCGTGCAGCCCTGCTTCGACGATGGTCTCGATCGTCGCATCGTGAAACTGCGTGCCGAGGCCCCGCAGAAGCTCGTGCGCTCCGGTCTCATGCCCATACTCGTGCGCCAGCCCGCGCAGGTTGGAGCGAATCTTGTCGATGCAGAAATGCAAGGAGCGCGGGAAGCGCTGGTCGAGGATCAGGAACTGGGCAATCCCGCGCGGGTCCATCGATCCGGCGTTGAGCCAGCGATAGGCCCGGTCCCCCGCGACCGAGCGCAGCACCGATTCCCACTGCACGTTATCGAGGCTGGAACCAACCCAGGCGATCGAGGGCAGCAGGACATAATACTTCACGTCGAGGATCCGGGCGGTGTTGTCGGCGCGTTCAATGAAGGTGCCGATCCGGGTAAAATTGTGGATCTCGTTGCGCAGCATGGTGCCGTCCATCGCCCCGCGGACCAGGGTCATCTGGCGGCGGATCGCGGCCAGGGCCTGGCCCAGCATGGCTTCCCTGACCGGCCGCGCCAGCCATTCGGACAGCAGCATCCAGCTTTCGTTGACCGCCTCCCAGACCTCGCGGGTCAAGGCCGTGCGGACCGAGCGGGCATTGGTCCGCGCCCCTTCCAGCATGGCCAGGACCGAGCCCGGATTGGCCTTGTCGCGCAGCAGGAAGTTCCAGACCTTGTCGCCGGTATAGGCCTTGCCATGAACCGCTTCGAAAGTGGCGGTCTGGCCGACAGTCGAAATCAGCGAGCGCCATTCCGCCTCAGCGGTCAGCATGTCGCGGGTCAACGCCATGCGGAAACCGGCATCGAGCAGGCGCGCGGTGTTCTCCGCCCGCTCGAGATAGCGGGCCATCCAGAACACCCCGTTGGCGGTTCTGCCCAACACGCCCCTAGTCCTCCAAGACCCAGGTGTCCTTGGTCCCGCCGCCCTGCGACGAATTGACCACCAGCGACCCCTTTTTCAGCGCCACCCGCGTCAACCCGCCCGGCGTGATGTCGACCCCCTTGGGGCTGACCAGCACGAAGGGCCGCAGGTCGACGTGGCGCGGGGCCAGGCCGGCGCGGGTCAGGATCGGCACGGTCGACAGCGCCAGGGTGGGCTGGGCAATATAGTTTGCCGGCTTGGCCCGCAGCTTGGCCGCGAAGGCGGCGATTTCGGCGCGCGAGCTGGTGGGCCCGATCAGCATGCCGTAGCCGCCCGAACCGTGGACTTCCTTCACGACCAGCTCGGCCAGGTTGTCGAGCACATAGGCCAGGCTATCAGCCTCGGAACAGCGCCAGGTCGGCACGTTCTGCAGGATCGGCTTCTCGCCGGTATAGAACTCGACGATCTCGGGCATGAAGGAATAGATCGCCTTGTCATCGGCGATCCCGGTACCCGGCGCATTGGCGATGGTGATCCCGCCGGCGCGGTAGATGTCCATGATCCCCGGCACGCCCAGCGTCGAATTGGGATTGAAGGTCAGCGGATCGAGATAGTCGTCATCGACCCGGCGGTAGAGCACGTCGATCGGCTGATAGCCGCGCGTGGTGCGCATGGCGACGCGGCCATTGACCACGCGCAGGTCGCTTCCCTCGACCAGCTCAGCCCCCATCTGGTCAGCCAGAAAGGCATGCTCGAAATAGGCGGAGTTGTAGACCCCCGGCGTCAGCACCGCGACCGTCGGGCGGTTGCCAGCGGCGGCCGGCGCACAGGCAGCCAGGCTGCGGGCGAGGCGACGCGGATAGCCCTGGACCGGCGCGACCTTCACCTTGGTGAACAGCTCGGGGAACATCGCCATCATCGTTTCGCGGTTTTCGAGCATGTAGGACACGCCCGAAGGGGTGCGGGCATTGTCTTCCAGCACCATGAACTCGTCCGGCCCGGTCCGGACCAGGTCGATCCCGACGATATGGGTATAGACCCCGCCCGGCGGCACGAAGCCGACCATCTGCGGCAGGAAGGCCGCGTTCTCGGAAATCAGCCGTTGCGGCAACCGCCCGGCGCGGACGATTTCCTGGCGGTGGTAGATATCGTGCAGGAAGGCATTGAGCGCCCGGACCCGCTGCTCGATCCCGCGGCTGAGCTTGCGCCATTCGTCGGCGGTGACGATCCGCGGGACCATGTCGAACGGGATCAGCCGTTCTTCCCCGGCATCGTCGCCATAGACGTTGAAGGTGATCCCGGTGCGGCGAAAGAAGCTTTCCGCCTCCACGTTCTTGCGCTTCAGCATGGCCGGATCCTGGGTGCCGAACCACTCACAGTAACCGGCATAGCCCGGGCGGACCCCGCCGGTCGGAGTTAGCATTTCATCAAACGCAGTGGTGCCTTGCCCCATGCCGCAATGACTGCCCGATGCTCGGCGGGAGTCAAGCGGCAATGCTGCGAGTGCGAAAAGTCGGGGCACCGGCCTGGCGCAGCGGCACTGCCGCCAGGTGCAGGCAGACTGCCAGCGTTACGCTGAAGTTGACACAGTTGACACTGCGCCTGCCTCTTCCAGCAGGCTGGAACTGGCGGAATTGCTCACGCTTCTCCGGATTTCGGCGTGAATGCGCAGTTGGGCGGATAAAAACGGCAGCCCGGCACAGCGCATCATTGCACTGGCGAGCGAGCGGTGAGGATCAACGATTGGAAAGAGCCGGCGCGATTGTATCAGGCGGGGGCGGTGTAGGAAAATGGGCTCAGCGCAGGACTGGCGGCGAACCCGTCACCGGGCCGAGCCAGAAGATGCCATCGTAAGGCAATGGCTCGTCCGCTTTTGCTTGCGGCGCCAGCACGATCCGCGCCGCGCCGTGCAGGCCCGGATAGCCGGGTGCCGGCGCGTTGCCGCAGGTCATGTCCGCCGGCCCGATCCGCCGCTGCGGTCCGGGCACCGCGCCAGGTTTGACCTGGCAGATCCAGCTCGTCCCAGAACCATACCGCATATCCAGCGTGACCACCTTGGCCTGCCGCGCCAGCTGCATCGCCATCGGCTCGAACGTAATCGAACCCCGGGTTATCGGGCTTTTCCGCGCGTGCAGGTTGCCCACCAATACGAGCACCACATCATAATTGCCCGCCTTGGCGGCAGTGGCGATGTTCTCGGCCATGGCCGCTTCGTGGCCGCCCTGCCCAGGAAGAGTGGCAAAGCGATCGAACTGCGCCTTGTCGGTGAACCCGGCATAAGGCACGACCGCCAGCGGCAGGCCCCGCGCCTTCAGCAGGTGCAGACGGACGAGCATATCGAAATAGGCCTTGCTGCCGACACCATCGTTACGACCCGACCAGCCCTGTGCCGCCAGCGCCGCATCGAACGGGCCCGGCGCCAGTTGCCAGGCTTCCTGCCACGCGGAAACCAGGTTCGCCCCATGCTCTACCGCGACGAGCACGCGCTGCCCCCGCGCCGCCAGCGCACAGGCCAATTGGCCGACGAACTGAGGCGACTGCTCGGTCCCGTGGAGCTCCCCGAAGACGACAAACCGTGCCTGCTGCCGTTCGACCGCCGCCCACCCTGGCGGCATGGGACAATCCAGCGTCGCCGAACGCTCTGCCGCCTGCGCCGGTGCGCCGGCCAGAGCGGAAACCATCATCAGCAGGCCAATGAGCGCCGCGCGAACCATCATCGATTCTCCCCGGCTGACAGATGCGCCGCCATGAGGAGATAGTGCGGCAAGACCCGCTTCTATTCAATACTTTATAGCTCACCGATGCGAGACGGCAGAACCGCGCCTACTACCCCCCAAACCACCGCAGCGACATGCAGGTAAACCCGGCATCGATCTTCTCGATCTCGCTGTTCTCCAGGCAGACCACCTTGGCCCCATGCCCATCGAGCAGGTCGAGGATGCGCGGGAAGCGGCCGCCGGCGAGGATCGTGTCGTTGACCCGCAGCACGTTGGCGCCGGCCTCCTCGCCCGCGGGGATCACCAGCACGCGGTAGCCAGCATAAACCCCGCTGGCGGCGAGTTCGCGGGTGGCGAGGATCGTTTCCTCATCGACAATCGAGCTGGCGGTCTTGAGGTGCAGGACTGACGGCGGGGTTTCAGCCACCACGGCGCGGCGACCGGTGGCTTCGAGCAGCCGGGCCAGCGCCTCGGCCCCGGTACGGTCGGTCCGAGCGGAGAGGCCGATGTAGACCGCCGCGTCCATCGCCAGCACGTCGCCGCCATCGGCGTGGCCTTCGGGCAGGTCGAGCACGCGCTCGAACATCGCCTCCAGCGTCGGACGCAAAAAGACCCCCTCGCCCGCGCGGGTCTGGGTGCCGGGGTTGAGCAGCACCGCACAGTCCGGAAAGACCAGCGCCGGATCCTCGACAAAGATCGCATCGGGAAAGTCTTCCAGCGGATCGAGCAGCGTTACCGCCAGCCCCGCCGCCTCCAGCGCCGCGACATAGGCTGCGTGTTCCGCCAGCACGCCGTCCAGCGAAGGATCGGGCCCGCCCCCGGCGCGCAGGCCCTGGACCACGGATGCGCCGGGGCGGCGGGAAATGGCGCGATCGAAGCGATAGGGGTGGCTCAAATGCAGTCTCCGAGACGTTCGGTGGCGATGTCGGCATCCAGGACCATGCTGCCGCCGGGGCCGCCGGGTACCTCGCTTGTGGTGCGGATGGCAACCTGCGAGCCAGTAGCCGTGAAGCTGCCGCTCAGCTCGCTGCGCGCCGACATGCCCTGGCCGGTCTGGCAGACCAGCACGGCGTCGAACTTGTCGGCCTGGGCAGTGAAGCCCTCGTAGCGGCAGTCCCCTTCAACCGCGCGCTTGAAGAACGCCTCGCGCCCCTTGCCGGCCTCCTGCGGGGTCAGGCAGAATTCGCTGATCTGCGCGGTCCCGCCGAACAGGGTACTGGCCTGCCGGGCCATGCGCTCTGTCATCCCGGGAAAGCTCACCGCCTTCACCTTCATCGTCACCCGGTAGCGGCCGGGTAGCGGGGCGTTCGGTGCTGCCGCGGCGGCGGTCTGCGTCGGCTGGGGCGCGGCCGGTTCCTGCTGGCAGGCAGCCAGCAAGACCAGGGCGGCGCAAGGAGTGATTCGGCGCATGACGGGTTCCTTCCGGGGCCTTTGCTATCAACCTGCCGGCCAAGTGCCAATCGAACCGGGCGACCCCAAGGCCAGCATGCCGTAACGACAGCGTGAAGCGCGGTTAGGTCTTTGGTCCCGACTTGCAACCGATCCTTGCCCCGCGCGCAAATCCGGGCCATTTTGCGGGCAACAACATAACCGAGGATTGAGGCCCATGGACATCGATTTCAGCCCCGAAGACCTTGCCTTCCGCGACGAGGTCCGCGCTTTCATTGCCGAGAACTATCCGGCCGAGCTGCGCGGCAAGCAGGATGAGGGCGATGAGCTCTCCAAAGAGGACTTCCTCTCCTGGCACCGCATCCTGCACAAGCAGGGCTGGGTCGCCCCGGCCTGGCCAGTGGAATACGGCGGCACCGGCTGGACCCCGACACAGCGCTTCATATGGTCGGAAGAAACCTCGCGTGCTGACTGCATCCGGCTGATGCCGTTTGGCCTGTCGATGGTCGGCCCGGTGATCTACACCTTCGGCACGCCCGAGCAGAAGGCCAAGTTCCTGCCCCGCATCCTGTCGGGCGACGACTGGTGGTGCCAGGGCTATTCGGAGCCGGGCGCCGGTTCGGACCTTGCTTCGCTGCGGACCAAGGCTGAGCGCGATGGCGACCACTATGTCGTCAACGGCCAGAAGACCTGGACCACCATGGCCCAGCACGCTGACTGGGGCTTCTTCCTGGTTCGCACCAATCCTGATGTGAAGCAGCAGGAAGGCATCAGCTTCCTGCTGATCGACATGAAGACGCCGGGCATCGAAGTGCGCCCGATCATCACGCTCGGCGGGGAGCACGAAGTGAACGAGGTGTTCCTCGACAACGTGCGCGTGCCGATCGCCAACCGCGTCTATGAAGAGGACAAGGGCTGGACCTGCGCCAAGTTCCTGCTCGCCCACGAACGCACCGGCATTGCCGGGGTCGCGGGATCGAAGCGCGGGATCGAAAAGATCAAGGAAATCGCCACTACCGAGATGGACGGTGAGAAGTCGCTCCTCTCCAACCCGTTCTTCCGCCGCAAGGTGGCCGAGTTGGAAATGGACCTGACCGCGCTGGAATATACCGAGCTGCGCACCCTGGCAGGCGAAGCCGCCGGCAAGGGCCCCGGGCCGGAAAGCTCGGTCCTCAAGATCAAGGGTTCGGAAATCCAGCAGCGGATCACCGAGCTCGCGCTGGAAGCGGCCGGTCACTATGGCGCGCCCTACTTCCGCGGCTTTGGCGCGGGCGACAACGAGCACCCGATCGGCCCCGACTGGGCTCACCGCACGGCGCCGAGCTATTTCAACATGCGCAAGACCACCATCTACGGTGGTTCGAACGAAGTGCAGCGCGGCATCATCGCCAAGATGGTGCTGGGTCTCTGATCGACGAGTAAGACTGGGGCTTGTCAGTTCCGCTTCGGCGGGAAGCCAGGGCCGGCAACGCCGCCTGGCTTCCCGCTGCTCAGCGGAAGAGCAAGCAAGGGACGAGGAAGTTATCCAATGGATCTGAGCTACAACGAAACCCAGGGCATGCTGCGCGAAACCCTCGCGCGGTTCCTGGCTGACACCTATGATTTCGAAAGCCGCAAGAAGATGCTGGCAAGCCCCACCGGGCGCGATCCCGGCATCTGGAAGGCGATCTCCACCGAACTCGGCCTGACCTGCGCACCCTTTGCCGAAGAGCATGGCGGCATGGGCGGCGGCGCGCTTGAAAACATGATCATGATGGAAGAGTTCGGCAAGGTCATCGCGATCGAGCCATGGCTGCAGACCGTCGTGATCGGCGGCGGCGCGCTGAAGCATGCTGGCGGCGCGCTGGCCGAGGCGACCATCCCCGCGATCATCAGCGGCGATTGCGTGATCGCCTTCGCCTATGCCGAACCGCAGGGCCGCTACAACCTGGCCGACATCGGCACCACGGCCAAGGCCGACGGCGCCGGCTATGTCCTCAATGGCCACAAGGGCGTGGTCTATGCCGCCCCCTGGGCCACCCACCTGCTCGTCACCGCCCGCACCGGCGGCGGCCGCCGTGACCGCGCGGGCGTCGAGCTGTTCCTGATCGAGGCCAATCGCCCCGGCGTGACCCGCCGCGATTACCCGACGGTCGACGGCTTCATGGCTTCCGAAGTCTACTTCGAGAACGTCGCCATTCCGGGCGAGGCGCTGCTCACCGGCGGGATCGACCTGATCGAGCGCGTGGTCGATGAAGCCACCATGGCGGTCTGCGCCGAGGCCTCTGGCATTGCCCGCACCATGGTGAACCAGACGGTCGAGTACACCAAGCAGCGCAAGCAGTTCGGCCAGCCGATCGGCAAGTTCCAGGTGCTCCAGCACCGCATGAGCGACATGTTCGTCGAGGCCGAGCAGGTCTCCTCGATGGCGCTGATGGGCACGCTGAAGCTTGATGAGGCGGCGGACGTCCGCAAGGCCGCCGTCTCGATGGCCAAGGCCAAGGTCGGCCGCAGCCTCAAACTCGTCGGCCAGAACGCGATCCAGACCCATGGCGGCATCGGCATCACCATGGAATTGGCGATCGGCCACTACTTTAAGCGCGGGACGATGATCGAAGGCCAGTTCGGCAGCATCGACCATCACCTCGACCGGTTCGAGGCGCTCAGCTACCCGGCCTGAGGTCTAGCCAAGCCCCGCCGCCAGCGCGCCGAGATCCAGCTCGGCCGTCGCGCGGGCGGGGCCCAGCCGCACCAGCCGCGGCTCCGTTTCCCCCGACCATTGCCAGCCCCCGATCCGCAGGAAGCTGCGGTGGCCCAACACCTGCGCGCCCATCCGCCGGTGCGCGGTCAGCGCGGGCAGGTTGTAATCGGCCACGCGGCTGAGCGAGTGGCTCAGCCCGCGCGCCTCCATCCATTGCCCCACCCCGGCCCACAGCGCGGCAAAGCGTTCCGCCTGGACCGCCGCAGGCGCATCGATCGCCTGCCCCGCCTGCTCCAGCCCCGCCAGGTCCCCCGCCACCAGCGCTCGCACCGCATAGCCGCGCGGCATAGTCGGCAGTCCGGCGCGCGGCTGGGCCAGGATCGCATAACGATGCCAGGCCAGCGCTCCCATGCCCCGCGCCGCCCGCGCCCCGACGTGGGAGGCCGCCCCGATCAGCCCCAGCATCTGGATGGTGTGCATTGCCGCCATCCTGCTGGTTTATCACAACTTTCCTAAGGAACCGGAAAGGCGCAGCCCCGTCCGCTCCGCTCGCGCATCAGGTCACGCAGCACCTCATGCATTCCGCGCCATCAGCCCGCCATCGACCGGGATCGTCACCCCGGTGAGATAGCTGGCGGCGGGCAGGCACAGGCTCAGCGTCATGTGCGCCACCTCCTCGGGCCGGCCATAGCGGCGCAGCGCGGTGCGGCGCTTGGCATAGACCTCGCGGTCCGCCTCGCTGACCTTGTCGGTCATGCCGGTCAGGATCGGCCCCGGGCAGATCGCGTTGACGGTGATCCCCTCCTTGCCCAGCTCCACCGCCAGCGCGCGGGTCAGCCCGGTCACCCCGGCCTTGGCC
>JBEGOD010000032.1:0-3965 GCA_041182185.1 Pseudomonadota bacterium | reverse complement strand
CCCTTGGTGGGCCTGACCAGCTTGCCGCATGGGTGGCGCTTGCCGGCTTTGCGTTTGCGTCCACGAGCCATGGGCCTACCTCCAGGTCTTGGAGGCAGCGCCGTAGAGCTTCTCGCCGATCTGGCGGATGAACTCCTTCTCGGCCCAGTTCAGTCGCTGGTCGCAAGCCGAGACGGCCAGAACGCCCATCTCGCGCCAGCCGTCGCGTTTGACCTGTTCGGGGTCACGGCGCTCGCCGCCATAGCCGCGGGGATACCAGTTCATCGCACACCCCCACCGGTCTCGATGGCCCAGAGCAGGATGGCGATGGCGTCGGCTTCGTTGTCGTCGGCCGGCGAGAACCCGCGCGCCTGGACCGCAGCGATGACAGCGGCCTTGTCGGCGTTGCCCTTGCCCGTGGCGAACGCCTTGATGGTGCCGACGGGGACGCCCTGATAGGCGACAGCGTGTTCCTCGCACCAGGCGCTCAGCACGCCCAGCATGCCGCCGTAGATGTGGGCCGCATCGGTGCCGATATGGCGGCGCACCTCCTCGAAGTGGATCGCGCCGATGGGCCCGGCGTCACGCTGCAGATCGTCGAGCCAGCGGCGCAGACGCAGGTAGCGCATGCCGCCGCCGTCGTAGCGGGAGGATTTGAGCGACAGGGTCCCGCTGGAGATGAACTCGTCGCAGGTCCGGATCGCCCAGCCGGTCGTCACGCCCAGGTCCAGCGCCAGCAACGCACCGGTTCTGACGTCGGACGCCAGCATCACGGGCGGGGTTGTAAATCGTTGCGGCGCAGCCAGAGTCGACAGGGCCATGGTTGGTCTCCTTGCAAAATGGGGTCAGCAGTGGTGCGGGCGACGGCGGCCTTGTGCTTGGCGGTACGGGCCGCCGTCGTCCGGTCATGGGGTGGGGTCAGGTCATCGATCGGCTCCCTCAGAACGGCAGGCTGGCGAGGTCGTCCTCGCGGGCTTGCAGGACATCGCGGCCCGGCCGGGTCTTCTCGATCGTCGCGCCGGGGAAGTGGGTCTTGACCTGGACCAGCAGCGGGTGGAGCCGCACCAGCTTGGCGATCTCCTCCAGCGACCAGATCTGACCTTTTCGGCCGTGGGTCTGGACCTGCCCGATCTCGTCGGTGTGGCGCACCAGGATCACCAGACCCTCGGGGATCTCGAACTCCCATTGCTGGGGCGGGATCGGTCGATGGCCGGCAGCCTCAGCCATCCGATCGAGCGCCTGGTAGGCCCTGACCATCGCCGGCGCATGGGCTGCGACATCGCCGAGCTCATCGCCCCAGCAGGCCTGGCCGAACTTGTGGACCTGACGGGCGAACCGGGCCGCGGTGATCGGGTCGACCAGTCGGGGCAGACGGCCGACGCCCCATTTGTCATCCATGGACCGACCGATCTCGTCGACAGCCTCGATCATGGCCAGCTGCTGCTGGTGATGGGCTGTGGCGATCCGGTGACTGGAACGAGAGGTCGAGCTCATCGATCTGTCCTCGATCTGCTGCAAGGCAGGGGCTGTGCTGCACGCTGCACCTCCCCCTTTAGGGGGAGTGCCGCGTGCAGCACCTGATGCAGCACCCCGCGCAGCGCTTTGCAGCGGGCTTGCAGCGGGTTTGCAGCACCCTTTGCAGCAGGCTGCTGCACAGTGGTTTTTGGGCTTTGCAGCGTGTGCAGCAGACGGCTCATTGACCGACCTCCGGACGCCTGATCACCCGCAGACCCTTGCCTCGGGTGGATCGGCTGTAGGGCTCGGAGACGAGGCAGCCGCGACAGATCCAGTCGGTCAGGGCCGCCTCTGCCACAGGCTTGGAGACCTCGAACTGGTCCATGATCCAATGGGGCAGATAACGTCTGGACTGCTGCCACTCCGACCACGGGGAGGCAGCGTTCCAGGCCTGGTCGATCTCATCGAAGATTGCGGCGATCTCGCAGGGACCAAGGCCGCGTTCGACGACGGTCGAGCGTTCGCACCGGACAGGAACCAGGGTGCTGATGCGCTCGGCCATACCGCTGGCCCACTCGATCTGTTTCATCGAGAAGGTGACCGGCTCGCCCTGTTCGGCGTCCTTCTGCTTCTCGACCGTGAGGGTCACATAGTCCTCGTCGCGGCCAAGCCGGATGGAGGCGTCGCACCCGCCCAGCAGCACTGTGGAGCCGCGCATGCCGCGGTCCTTGTCCTTGCCGCTGTGGTGGACGGCCAGGACCGCCCCGCCGCAGTGCGCCTGGATCTCGGCGCAGGCTTTGACGAACAGGGACATGGTCTCCTGGCCGTTCTCGTCGGCCCCGGCGATGGCCCGGCTGACGGTGTCGATGACCACCAGACCGATCGGGAACCCCGCGCGGGACTTGGCCGCATCAATGGTCCGGCACAGGCGTGAGCGTGAGGCGTCGTCGAGCAGCTGGACCGCGGCCGGCAGCAGCAGGAACGGCGCCTCAACGCCGTCCATGGCGTGTTCACGCCGCCAGCCTGCGACCCGCTTACCAAGGCCTCGCGAGCCCTCGCCGGCGATGTAGAGGACGCCTGCCGCCCGGGCCGGTGTGCCGTGCCAGTCCATGGCGAAAGCCAGGCGGAGCGCCATGTCGATGGCGATGAACGACTTGCCTGCGCCCGGGTCGCCATAGAGGACCGACAGGCCATGGTCGGCGATCAGGTCAGCGATCAGCCAGGTCGGGGCCGGCAGGGCCTCCAGCTCGTCCAGATCGAGCAGCTCGAAGATGTCCTCGGCCGGGTCAGGTTCGATTGCCGGCAGGCGCTGGTCAGGCTCGGGGATCGCCCACTTGGCCCTCGCCCCGCGCATGGCCTTGGCCATCTCGCGAACGGTGTCCTCGACCGTGTGGCCATTGAGGGTCAGGCCAGCGGCCAGACCGATGATCTCGGCATCGGTGCGACCGGATGAGACCATGTGGGCCACCAGCCGGACCATGTGGTTGTGCCACTGGTCGCCGCGCCGGATCGCCGAGATCAGGTCGGCCACGCGGATCTGGCCGGTGTCGATGGCGGGCGCGCCAGGCGGTGGATCGGCGGGTAGCGGTTCCGTGCGCGCCACCGCGTCCGGGAACGCCATGGACATCATCTCGAAGGAATAGGGACCGCGCGTATCGTCGTCGAAGAAGGTGCGCAGCGTGGTCAGCTCGGTGCGATAGCCGCGCTCGACCTTGTGGGGTGCGGGATAGTTGACCGTGCCAGCCAGCCGCATGATCCGGGAGGGATTGATGACCGCGTCGCCGCCCAGGTGCGCGGCGATCGCGCGCTGGCGGCTCGTCCAGGCTGGCAGGTTGGCGCAGGGTTCTTCCAGCCGCCAGTACAAGTGACGCCGGGCCTCCGGAACCGCGCCGGTCATCACCAGCATGGAATAGCGCAAGGGAACGTGGGCGCGGGCTGCGGCGACGGCGGCCGGGTCGTCCAGGTCCGCAAAATGCCAGTAGGCCAGGGCCACATCTACGTCGGCGCCATGGCCGGCCTGATCGGTGTCAGGTTTGCGAGGATTGACGCCCACATAGACATTGTGGCCGCGGGCGTTGCAGTCGGCGGCGTAGGCGGCCGCAGCGTCGATCTGGTCCAGACCGAACCAGGCATTGTGGTTGATGGCTGCGCGTTTGAGCGCCGGGTCGATCGGCCCGTGACGGATCTCGATCAGTCCGTCCTGCCCATCGTCCAGCACCGGGGAAAACAGCGCCTGGAGATGGGCAGCGATCACGGCGAGGTCTGGCTGGATCAAGGGCTGGACCACGCTGGTCATGCTTTCAGGGCTTTCGTGGTGGGGGCTTGCGCGTGCGCCGGGACGTCAGGATCGCCCCGGCGCAGCGCATCAGCACTCGACGCCGGCGTGGGCGAGGACGGGCGCAGGCGGCGGGGCATGGACGGCCGGGCCGGCAGGCAGTTCGGCGATCACCGGAGCGACAGGGGCCTTGGCGGTCACCTCGCCCAGCTGGGCGGGCCGATCGACCCAGGCCACGATCTCAAGCACCGGCGCA
>JBEGOD010000031.1:0-2541 GCA_041182185.1 Pseudomonadota bacterium | reverse complement strand
ACCTGCGCCGCAGCACCGCCCAGCGCGACGAGCGCGAGCAGCGGGGTCAGGCGAAGCAGGACAGCGGGCGGCATCGCGCGCCTTATCCCGAACGGTGATAGGGATGACCAGCCAGAATGCTGGTCGCGCGCCATAATTGTTCGGCCAGCATGGCCCGGACCAGCAGGTGCGGCCAGGTCATCGGCCCGAAGCCGAGCAGCAGGTCGGCCTGACCGCGCGCAGCATCGCCATGCCCATCGGCGGCGCCGATCAGGAAGCGCGCCTCGCGCACGCCCTCATCCCGCCAGCGGCCGAGCAGGGCAGCAAAATCTTCGGAGCACAGCTGCTTGCCGCGCTCATCCAGCAGGACTTCGCGCACCGGGGCAAGCGGAGCAGGAATCGTGCCGCCGCTATCGGGCAGCTCGGTCTGGACCACCGGCCAGGCAATCCGCTTCATGTAGCGAGAAACCAGATCGGCTTCGGGCGAGCGGGCAATCTTGCCGCGGGCAATCACGTGCAGCCGCATGGGGAAAGGATCAGGCCGCGCCCGAATCCCCGAAGGCCCACATCCGCTCAAGATTGTAGAAGCTGCGCACTTCCGGGCGGAACAGGTGGACCACCACGTCGCCGGCATCGATCAGCACCCAGTCGGCTGCGGGCAGGCCTTCGATCCGGACATGGCCGAAGCCGCCCTGCTTGACCCGTTCGGCCAGCTTCTGGGCCATGGCCGCGACCTGGCGGGTCGAACGGCCGCTGGCGATCACCATGTGATCGGCGATCGAGCTTTTGCCTTCGAGCGGAATCGAGACGATCTCCTGCGCCTGGTCATCGTCCAGCGACTGGAGCACCAGCGCGTGAAGCGAACCAGGTTCGGAATGGGGCAGCGGAGTGGGCGTTCCGGCAGCGGCCGGCGCGTTCGTGGCGGGTGTCATGTAGGTGGCAACGGCTCCTTGGGGCGGGCGGCGCACGGCGGCGCAGGGACAAGGCCCAGCCCGTTCATGGCGTGTCGGAATTGACCGGATGGTGCGTCAGCGGATCCCTGACAGCCCGGCCGGCATCGCGCCGGGCCCAGTCTGGATCAGCGCGGCGAATGGCAGTCGCCGAGCGCGGATCGGGATCGAATCGCAATTGTATCAGCGCGGGTGCGCTCCATCCTGCCCGGTGTTTCAGACTGGCCGCGGACCGCCGGTATCGGCCGAGCCATGCCGCAGCGGGGCTCGCCGCAGCAACGCCTTCATAGCCCGGACGCGCGATAACCGCAATCGGCATGGTGCGGGCCAATCTGCGCCAGTCGCGCCAGCGGTGCAGCTGGGCCAGATTGTCGCTGCCCATCAGCCAGACGAAGCGAATATTCGGGTAGCGGCGGCGCATGGCGCGCAGCGTGTCGATGGTATAGACCGTGCCAAGCTCGCGCTCGATTCCCGTCGGCACGATCGGTGCCCGCCGGGCCATCTTGATGGCCGATGCCAGCCGCGCCGACAGCGGTGCCATACCGGCTTTCGGCTTAAGCGGATTGCCGGGCGAGACCAGCCACCAGACAGCATCCAGCCCCAGCGCAGCGCGTGCGAACAGGCTGATTCGCCGGTGCCCGCCATGAGCCGGGTTGAAGCTGCCGCCCAGCAGCCCGACGCGCAGTTTTCGGCCGTTCAGGGGCGCACCTGCCCGGTGCCGCGCACCAGCCACTTGTAGGTCGTCAGCCCTTCCAGCGCGACCGGGCCGCGGGCGTGGAGCCGCCCCGTGGCGATCCCGATTTCCGCGCCCAGCCCGAACTCGCCGCCATCGGCAAACTGGCTGGAGGCATTGTGCATGACGATCGCGCTGTCGACCTGGACCAGGAAGCGTTCGGCTACTGCCTGATCCTCGGTTACGATGACATCGGTGTGGTGGGAGCCGTGCCGCGCAATATGCGCCATGGCCGCTTCCACTCCATCAACCACGGCGACCGAGAGGATGGCATCAAGGTATTCGGTGTCCCAGTCGTCTGCGCTGGCGGGGCCAATCCGGGGGTCGATCGCACAGGCCCGGGCATCGCCGCGCACCTCGCACCCGGCCTCGATCAGCGCACCGACCAGGCTGGCCGATTCGGGATAAAGCGCATCGATCAGCAGCGTTTCCATTGCCCCGCAGACACCGGTTCGGCGCAGCTTGGCGTTAAGCGCGATCGCCTTGGCCTTGTCCGGATCGGCGGCGGCGTGAATGTAAGTGTGATTGATCCCGTCGAGATGCGCCAGCACCGGCACCCGGGCATCGGCCTGGACCCGCGCGACCAGGCTCTTGCCGCCGCGCGGTACGATCATGTCGATCAGCCCCGCAGCGGTCAGCATGGCACCCACCACTGCGCGATCCTGGCTGGGGACCAGTTGCACTGCCTCGGCCGGAATGCCCGCTTCGACCAGGCCGGCAACCAGGGCCGCGTGAATCGCGCGGTTGGAGTGAACGGCCTCGCTGCCGCCGCGCAGCAGCACGGCGTTGCCCGAAGCCAGGCAGAGCGCGGCGGCATCGGCGGTCACGTTGGGCCGGCTTTCGTAGATGATCCCGATCAAGCCGATTGGCACCCGTACC
>JBEGOD010000030.1:0-3346 GCA_041182185.1 Pseudomonadota bacterium | reverse complement strand
CGCCTGGCGCGCCCGGGCGGCGTTGCCCAGGGCCGGGTAGCGATCGAAGAAGGCGGCGATCCGCTCGGCCTGGGGGCTTTCCCGCTCCAGCGCGCGCTCGGCATAGCCGCGCAGCTTGGCTTCTTCGGGGAAACCCGGATAGCTCAGCAGGAAGCTGGCATAGTCATCGAACAGGAACCGATCGGAACTCGTCAGCAGCTTCCAGCGCGCGACGGCCTGGGCCATCGGACTGGCGGGGGTGGCAGCCTGGGCCGCGCGCGCACGGTCCCAGTCGGCACCGTCCTGCGCCGATGCTATCGAAGGAGTAATTGCCAGGCTTGCCAGCAGCAAAGCAAATGTCGTGCGGACCATGCTGGACATTCTCGGCAAAGGCTCCTTATCAGGCGCTGAACGAAGCGGCCGCCGCGGGATGGGCTGCCGCTGGTCCTATGGGCCAAGAGGAAGGGTAAAGTCCATGTTCTCCGGCTCGATTCCGGCGCTGATCACCCCGTTCACCACAGGTACGGTGGATGAAGCGGCCTTCCGCCGGCTGGTTGATTGGCAGATCGCCGAAGGTTCTGCCGCGCTGGTCCCCTGCGGCACCACCGGCGAGGCACCGACGCTGAGCAATGATGAGCAGCACCGCCTCTTCGCCGTGACGGTCGAGGCGGCGGCCGGCCGCGTCCCCGTGATCGCCGGCTGTGGCAGCAACGATACCCAGACCGCGCTGTGGCACATGCAGGAAGCCAAGGCAGTGGGCGCCGATGCCGCGCTGATGGTCGCCCCCTATTACAACCGCCCGAGCCAGGCCGGGCTGCTGGCCCATTTCAGCTACCTGGCGGAACAGGTCGATCTGCCGATCGTGCTTTACAACGTTCCTGGCCGGACCGTGACCGACATCAAGCCCGAGACCGTCGCCGAACTCGCCCGCCGTTTTCCGGACCGGATCATCGGCATCAAGGACGCCAGCGGGGACATGACCCGGCTGACCGCCCACCGCCTCGCGCTGGGAACCGGCTTCGTCCAGCTGTGCGGCAACGATGACATGGCGCTGCACTACAACGCCGGGGGCGGGGCGGGGTGCATCTCGGTAACCGCCAACGTCGCGCCGCGGCTCTGCGCCGAATTCCAGGCCGCCAGCCTGGCCGGCGACATGGCAAAGGCCCATGAACTCAATGAGCGGCTGTTCCCGCTGCACCAGGCCCTGTTCACCGATGCCTCGCCGGGGCCAATCAAGTATGCGCTGACCCGGGTTTGCGACTGGCTGGGCGAGGAAGTCCGCCTGCCGCTGGTCGCCTGCAGCGCCGAAGCCCGCCGTGCGGTCGATGCGGGGCTGGCGCACGCCGGGCTGGTCTAAGATCCGCTCCACCGCGACTGGGAGGATTTAGTACAGCCCACCGGTTTCCTTTTGCCCGTTCCATGCCTACATGGCCTCGATATGGCCCGCCCGACCCCCGCAGCATTCGACAAGAAGAAAGTCGTCGCCGAAAATCGGCGGGCGCGGTTCGACTATTATATCGACGATACGGTCGAAGCCGGGATCGCGCTGACCGGGACCGAGGTAAAAAGCCTGCGGTTCGGCGAAGGCTCGATCGCGGAAGCCTATGCCGAGGTCAAGAACGGCGAGGTCTGGCTGATCAATTCCAACGTGCCGGAATTCAGCCATGGCAACCGCCATAACCACGTGCCCAAGCGCCCGCGCAAGCTGCTGCTGCACGAACGGGAGATTGCCCGCTTCACCGGGGCGGTTGAACGCAAGGGCATGACGCTGGTACCGCTGTCGATCTATTTCAACGGCCGCGGCCGGGCTAAGGTCGAGCTGGCGCTGGCCAAGGGCAAGAACGTGGCGGACAAGCGCGCGACGATCAAGGAACGTGACTGGAAGCGTGACCAGGCGCGAATTATGCGGGACCATAAATGAGCGATCTGTCGTCCCGAATTTTCCGCTGGGCCCGCGCCAACATGCCGCGGCGCGAGGACCTGGAGCACACCCGTTGGATCGGGCCTTTCGCGCGTCGGCCGGAACTGTGGCGCTTTACCCGCCGCTCGGTGCCGCGCGGGGTGGCGGTCGGCCTGCTGGTCGGCATCTTCGCGCTGATCCCGGGGATCCAGATTATCGGCGCGGCGCTGATGTGCGTGCCGTGCCGCGGCAATATCCCGCTGGCCGCGCTGATGACCTTCCTGTCCAATCCGGCAACCACGCCGCTGATCCTGGCCGGATCGATCTGGCTCGGCAACAAGTTGGGCTTTCATGCCGACCCCGAGACCTTTTACGGTCTTTATGAGCGCGGTGCCGGACTGAAGGAATGGGCCAGCTGGCTGCTCTCGGATGCTGCCCCGGCTGCGCTGCTTGGCCTGTTCATCATCTCGACCGTCTCGGCGGCGGTCGGCTACCTCGTCTCCTCCTTCACCTGGACCATTTGGGTCCGCCGCAAGCGCCGTGCCGCGCAGGAACGGATTATCGCCCAGCGGCGGCTGCAGGAATCCGTCGAGCCGTGAGCGCGCCCGGCTCCCGCCTTGCGTCAAGTGGAGGTGAGCGGCTGATGGTGGGCGCGGCGCTGGCTGTTAGTCTGGCCCTGGTCTGGCTGGCGACGGGCGAAGTGCTGGTCCTGGCTGCCTTTGCCGCCGGGCTGATTGCGCTGGGTGGTCTGGCCTGGTTCCTCGCCAGGCCCAAGCCGGCGGTGAGCCAAGTCGAATATGCCCTGCCGGACTGGTCGGTGACGGTTGCCGCGATCGACCGGCCAGACTGCGGCGTGGCGATTACCGACCGTGCAGGCCGCCTGGTCTGCGCGAACCGGGCCTTCGAAAGCTGGTTCACCACCAACCACGCCCCGCCGCGCCTGCCAGTGGACAACGCCTCGCTTGAACGCCTCGCCAAGGCCGGCCGCTCGGGCTGGCGCGATGGCCAGGGCAAGGCCGACATTATCGAGAACGAGAGCGGCCGGTGGAGCGCCGAAGCACTGCGCGCCGGGCGCGGCGATGATTACCTGGTCTGGACGATCAGCCCGCTGGCCAATCCCGATCCGGTCGCCGACCTTGTCCCGCACCTTGATGGCACGCTGGGCCGCGCGCTGGCCACCGCCGGGATGGCCGCGGCGATTGTCGATCCCGATGGCAAGATCCGCGCTGCCAGTTCCGGCTTTGCTGCCCGCGCCACGGGCGATCCGGCGGCGCTGCTGACGGGCCAGGAATTCACCGCCTTCCTGCGCCAGGACGAGCGCGACCAGGTCAGCTGGGCACGCGAAGGCCGGCGCGGCAATCCGCTGACGATGTATTACCTGCCGGTGCGCGATCCCGATGCGCCTGGCGCGGTCGATTATGGCACCACGCCTTCGCTGATGCTGCTGGTCGAGGCCGGGGTGGGTCT
>JBEGOD010000029.1:0-10535 GCA_041182185.1 Pseudomonadota bacterium | reverse complement strand
GGCCGCGGGTGTTCGCGCTGCTGATGCTGATCCCGATCCTGGCGCTGGCGATGCTGACCAACCAGCAGATCTTCAACGCCTATCTCGTCTGGGCGGATGAGCAGTTCCAGCTGACCTTCTTCGGCACGACCCTGCCGACCAGCTACATGATCACCATCGACGCGGCGCTCAGCTTCTCGATGCTGGCGGCCGTCGCGCTCTACTGGAAGTGGCGCAGCGACAAGGGCGCCTGGGAGCCGGACGAAATCGGCAAGATGATCATCGGCAGCTTCTTCGTGATCGGCGGCGGGCTGTGCCTCTACATGGCGGCGATCACGCAAGGGGATGGCAAGATCGGGCTGTTCTGGCCGGTGATGTTCCACCTGCTCAACTCGATCGGCTTTTCGCACATCATGCCGGTCAGCCTGGCGCTGTTCACCAAGGTCGCCCCCAAGGCGATCGTCGCGACGGTGGTGGGGATTTACTACCTGACCTTCTTCACCGCCAACAAGACCGTGGGGATCATCGGCGGCTGGTATTCGACCATGGACACGCCAACGTTCTGGCTGGTCCATGTCGGCACGGCGGTGGCCGGGCTGATCGGGTTCGTCGCCTTCAAGCTGGTGATCGGCCAGCGGCTGAATGAGGCCTAGCCGAAGAGCGCGATAGACTGCATTCCGGCGGCGATTGCTTCGCCATCGGCGTTCCAGATGCCCATGTCCTGGCTGGAGCAGCCATGCTCGGCATAATTCCCGGCGGCGCGCAGCAGCCACCAGCCATCGCGGCTGACCGGTGCAGGCGTAAGGAGGTTGACGATCCAGGTCATCGAGCTGACCGCCGTGGTCTTGCTCATCAGCGGCATGACGCCCGGCGGCAGGGCATCGGCGCAGAGGAGGAGTTCGACCATCGGATCGACCCCGGCACTGTCTTTCAGCCGGACCCACCAGACCAGCTCGGGCACCTTGTCCTCGGTGCGCGGCAAGGCAAAGCGGCGCTCGAAATTGCGGGTGAACAGCGGGCCGAGGTGCTCGGGGAGCACCGGTGCCGCATCGACCGGGACCAGGCCCTTGGGCGGCGGGGCATCATGGAGGTGCACGCTGCTCTCGACCGGGCCCATGAAGACGAAGGTGGCGGCCAGGCCGACGCCGGCCTCGCTGGTCACCTCGGCCTGGATCCAGGTGGCGTTGCGGCCGCGGCGCAAGGTCCGGGTGGTTACTTCCACCTCGCCCGCCAGCGGGCCGACGAAGTTGATGGTGGCCGAGCGGAGCGGCGGCAGATCGTCAGCCACCCGCCGCGCGGCTTCCAGCGCGAGCGCCGAGGACAGCCCGCCATAGGAGGTGCGGCCCTGCATCCACTCTTCAGTGATGGTGGCGACAAGACCGGTTGCGGTCGGGCGGGCAGCAGTTAGGATCGCGGGCAGGCTCATCGGCTTTCCTTTGACGTAAACGGAAAGCAGGTCAAGGCAGGGTTAGGCATGCAATTCATCGATCTCTCGATCCCGATCACCAACCATGTGGTGTCCGACCCGCCGGTAATGCGGCCGCAGATCCACTACACCACGCATGAGACCAGCTGGGAACAGATCGCGCTGTTCTTCCCGGGGTTGAAAAAGGAAGACCTGCCCGATGGCGAAGGCTGGGCGGTGGAAACGCTGACGCTCTCCACCCACAACGGCACACACATGGATGCGCCGTGGCATTACCATTCGACCACCGACGTCGGCAGCCCTGGGGGGGCGCGCAAGGCCCCCAGCATCGACGAAGCCCCGCTCGACCGCTTCTTCCGGCCGGGCGTGAAGCTGGACTTCAGCCATCTGCCCCACGGCACGGTGGTCAGCGCGGCGCAGGTTGAGGCGGAGCTGGCGCGGATCGGGTATGAACTCCAGCCGCTCGACATCGTCTTGGTGCAATCGGGCGCGGTCTATGGCACCGACAACTTCACCGACCAGGGTGTCGGCCTGGGCGCCGAAGCGACGCTGTGGCTGACCGAGCGCGGGGTTGAGGTAGTGGGTACTGACGCCTGGTCATGGGACGCGCCCTTCAGCCACACCGCCCGCCGCTGGGCAGAACAGCGCGATCCGAGCATCATCTGGGAAGGCCACAAGGCCGGCCGCATTCGCCCCTATTGGCAGATCGAAAAGCTGACCAACCTGTCCGCCCTGCCCGCGCACGGCTTCACACTCAGCTGTTTCCCGGTGAAGATCGAAGGCGCCAGCGCCGGGTGGATCCGGGCGGTGGCGATGTTGGGCTAGGTCGCTCCGCTGGCGAGGAGCAAGATCGTCCAGACGCTCAGGCCCGCGAGCGTCAGCCAGGTCAGGATCACACCGATCTGGCGCGGCACCGGGGCCTTACCGGGAACCGAGGGCCTGTGCAGGCCGATGATATGGGCCACCCGGCCGAACACGAACAGCCCGCCAACCAGCGCAAGCACCGCGGCATTGGCCCCGGCGTTCTCCAGCAGGCCCAGCAGCAGAATCACGATCGGGGCATGTTCCGCCAGGTTGGCGTGACTGCGGCTGGCGCTGACCAGCCTGGCATCACCGCCATCGCCAAACGCCACCTTCAGCCTCAGCCGCTGCTGAACGGTCAAGACCGCCGTTAGCAGCAGCAAAATTGCGCAAGCCGCCGCAACGGCAGCAGTGATTGGCAATGGCATCCCGGATATCCCCCTGAGCGAAGCTACCAGCTTACGCCCGAGCCCGGATTATTCCAGTTCCAAAATCACCGCATCGACCGCCAGGCTGTCACCGGCCTTGGCATTGACCATTTTCACCGTGGCGGACTTTTCGGCGCGCAGGATGTTTTCCATCTTCATCGCCTCGACCACGGCCAGCGGCTGTCCGGCCTCGACCTTGTCGCCCTCGGCCACGTGGAGCGCCACCAGCAGCCCCGGCATCGGGCAGATCAGGAACCGGGAAAGATCCGGCGGGACCTTCTCGATCATGTGCTTGGTCAGGTGGGCGATCCCGGCGGGCAGGATCTGCACCTTGTGGATCGCCCCGCGGGTGGTCATGGTCAGGCCGGTGCGGCTGGGTTCGACCTTCACGCCGTAACTGACATCACCGACCTCGGCTTCGACCAGGCGTTCGCCCGGCGTGTATTCCATCGCCAGGTCGACCTCTTCGCCATCGACGGTGATCTCCTCATCCAGGCTGACGGCATAGGTCTGTCCGTCGATCTTGACCGCCCAGTCATAGGGCGGCTCCAGCTCGCCATCGAGCTGGCCGTCGACCTGGCGCGCGCGGTCGGCGCGGGCCGTGGCGATAAAGCCGGCAATGGCGGCGAGATGCTTTGCCGTTTCGGCCGAGGTGGCCGCGCCGGTGAAGCCGTCCGGGTATTCCTCGGCGATGAAGCCGGTGGTCAGCTCGCCCGAGCGGAAGCGCGGGTGCTGCATGATTGCCGACACGAAATCGACATTGTGCCCCAGCCCTTCAAGCTGGAACCGGTCAAGCGCGGCGATCTGCAGGTCGGCCGCCTCGTCGCGGGTCGACCCCCAAGTGATCAGCTTGGCGATCATCGGGTCATAGAACATCGAGACTTCGCCGCCTTCATAGACGCCATCATCGACGCGCACCCCGCCCAGGCCGCGGCGGCCATTGGCTTCGCCATCGTCCTCCCAGCCAGGGACCGGCGGCTGATAGCGCACCAGGCGGCCGGTGGAAGGCAGGAAGCCGCGATAGGGGTCTTCGGCATAGACCCGGTTTTCGATCGCCCAGCCATCGATCTTGATGTCGTCCTGGGTGAAGGCCAGCTTTTCGCCAGCAGCCACGCGGATCATCTGCTCGACCAGGTCGATCCCGGTGATGCATTCGGTGACCGGGTGTTCCACCTGCAGGCGGGTGTTCATTTCGAGGAAGTAGAAGCTCTCGCCGCTCGGGTCCGCGCCCGAAACGATCAGCTCGACCGTGCCGGCGGAGTAATAGCCGACCGCGCGCGACAGGGCGACGCACTGCTCGCCCATGGCTTTGCGCATCTTCGGCGTGACGAAGGGCGACGGTGCTTCCTCGACCACCTTCTGGTGGCGGCGCTGGATGCTGCATTCGCGCTCGTTGAGGTAAAGGATGTTGCCGTGCTGATCGCCCAGGATCTGGATTTCGATATGGCGCGGGTTGAGGATGAACTTCTCGATGAACACGCGGTCATCGCCGAAGGAATTGAGGCCCTCGCGCTGGGTCGCTTCGAAGCCCTCCTCAACGTCCTGGTCATTATAGGCCAGCCGCATCCCCTTGCCGCCGCCGCCGGCGCTGGCCTTCATCATCACCGGATAGCCGATCTCGCGGCTGACCTTCAGGGCCTCGGCCGTATCAGCGATTGCGTCCTCGCTGCCGGGTACTGTGTTTACGCCGGCTGCCTTGGCCAGCTTCTTGGACTCGATCTTGTCCCCCATCGCCGCAATCGCGCCGACCGGCGGCCCGATAAAGGCAATGCCCTCGGCCTTGAGCTGCTCGGCGAAGCTGGTCCGCTCGGACAGGAAGCCATAGCCCGGATGGACCGCCTCGGCCCCGGTCGCCTTGCAGGCGGCGATGATCTTGTCCGCGATCAGGTAGCTTTGCGCGGCCGGCGACGGACCGATGTGCACCGCCTCATCCGCCATCTGCACAAACGGCGCGCGGGCATCGGCATCGGAGTAAACCGCGACGGTCTGGATACCCATCCGGCGGGCGGTCTTGATCACCCGGCAAGCAATTTCGCCACGGTTGGCGATGAGGATTTTCTTGAACATCAATCTTTTCCTTATGCCTCAAGCGGCGGCATGTTGTGACCGAGCAGGCGGAGCATATCCGCCGCGCATTCGACCACGTTCGAACCTGGCCCATAGATCCCCTGGACCCCGGCCTCGCGCAGGAAGTCATAGTCCTGCGGCGGGATCACGCCGCCGGCGATGACCTTGATGTCGGGGCGGCCGGCATCGCGCAGCAGGGTGATCAGCTGCGGGACCAGCGTCTTGTGACCGGCGGCGAGCGAAGAGGCGCCGACCGCGTCAACGTCCTTCTCCAGCGCCAGCACAACCGTCTCTTCCGGCGTCTGGAACAGCGGGCCTGAGGTCACGTCAAAGCCCATGTCGGTAAAGGCGCTGGCGATCACGTTGGCGCCGCGGTCGTGCCCGTCCTGGCCCATCTTGGCGACCAGCAGGCGGGGGGCGCGCCCAAGGCGGCGGGTGACGGCTTCGACGCCCTCGATTACCTGGGCATAGCGGGCGTCTTCGGCATAGGCGGGGCCGTAAACCCCGGTCACCGGCACCGGCTGGGTGCCATAGCGGCCGAACACGGTTTCCATCGCATCGCTGATTTCGCCGAGCGTGGCGCGGTGGCGGGCGGCTTCGACAGCGAGCGCCAGCAGGTTTTCCCCGCCCTTGGCCCCAGCCGCCAGCGCGGCGAGCGCGGCCTGGCACTTGGCCTCATCGCGCGCGGCCTTGACCGTCTTGAGCCGGGCGATCTGCGCATCGCGCACGGCGTGGTTGTCGATCTCCAGCGTATCGAGATGGGCTTCTTCGGCCAGCCGATACTTGTTGACGCCGCCGATCACGTCTTCGCCCCGGTCGATCCGCGCCTGCTTGGCGGCGGCGGCCTGTTCGATCCGCTGCTTGGGCATGCCGGAAGCCACGGCCTTGGTCATGCCGCCAAGGCCATCGACTTCCTCGATCAGCTTCCAGGCCTCTTCCACCAGCGTCGAGGTCAGCGCCTCGACATAGTAGGACCCGCCGAGCGGATCGACGACCTTGGTGATCCCGCTTTCCTCGGCCAGCACGATCTGGGTGTTGCGGGCGATCCGGGCCGAAAAATCGGTCGGCAGGGCAATCGCCTCGTCCAGCGCATTGGTGTGGAGGCTCTGCGTACCGCCCAGCACGGCGGCCATCGCCTCGATCGTCGTGCGGATGACGTTGTTGTAGGGGTCCTGCTCCTGCAGCGAGACACCCGAGGTCTGGCAGTGGGTGCGCAGCATCTTGGAGCGCTCGTCCTGCGCCCCCAGCCCATCCATCACCCGGTGCCACAGCGTGCGCGCGGCGCGCAGCTTGGCCACTTCCATGAAGAAGTTCATGCCGATGCCGAAGAAGAACGACAGGCGCCCGGCAAACTTGTCGATGTCGAGGCCCGCGGCCATCGCGCGTTCGACGTATTCCTTGCCGTCGGCGATGGTGAAGGCCAGCTCCTGCACCGCCGTCGCCCCGGCCTCGTGCATGTGATAGCCCGAGATCGAGATCGAGTTGAACTTGGGCATTTCCGCCGAGGTATAGGCGATGATGTCCGAGACGATCCGCATGCTCGGCTCGGGTGGGTAGATATAGGTGTTGCGGACCATGAACTCCTTGAGAATGTCGTTCTGGATGGTCCCGTCGAGCGCCGCGCGGGCAACCCCCTGCTCTTCCCCGGCGACGATGAAGAAGGCGAGGATCGGGATCACCGCGCCATTCATGGTCATGCTGACCGACATCTGGTCGAGCGGAATCCCGTCAAACAGGATCTTCATGTCCTCGACGGAATCGATCGCCACGCCGGCCTTGCCGACATCGCCGACCACGCGCGGGTGATCGCTGTCGTAACCGCGGTGGGTGGCCAGATCGAAGGCCACCGACAGGCCCTTTTGCCCGGCCGCGAGGTTGCGGCGATAGAAGGCGTTCGATTCCTCGGCAGTGGAGAAACCGGCGTACTGGCGGATCGTCCAGGGGCGGCCGGCATACATCGAGGCGCGCACGCCGCGCGTGAACGGGGCAAAGCCGGGCAGGCCCGGATCGCCAGCGTCCTCAGCCGTGTACAGCGGCTTGATCGCGAACCCTTCCGGCGTCTGCCAGGTCAGGTCCTTGCCCTTCACTTCCTTGGCCGCAGCGGTCTGCCAGTCAGTCACAGTCGGTTTCGTCATTGGTGCACCATTCAGGCCGCGGCGCTGGGCCGGGCGGAAACGCGCGCGTGCCAGGCGCGCAGGGAAACGAGATCCTCGGGGATCGGAATGCCGATGAAGCCGGCGAAGTCGATCGTGGTCAGCAGCAGGATATCGGCGATGGTAAAGTGATCGGCGGCGAGGAACTCGCGGGCCGCCAGCGAGGCATCGAAGAAGCGCATGGCATCGAGCACGCGCGGGCGGTTCGCTTCGCCCCACTCCGCATTGCGGCCGGGCAGGCGCGCGGTGAAGGCATGGGTGTGGACCCAGACTGCGCTGACCGGCGTGCCCAGCACCTGCTCGGCCCGGCGGCTCCACATCTCGACCTGGGCCTGCTCCAGCGCCCCGGTGCCGAACAGCGGCGGTTCCGGGTGCAGCCCTTCAAGATAGCGGCAGATCGCGACGCTTTCGGCGATCACAGTGCCATCGTCCAGCTGTAGCGCCGGGATCTGGCCGCGCGGGTTGAGCGCCAGGAATTCTTCAGACTTGTGTTCCCGAGCCGGAATCGAGAGATCGCGCGTGTTGAGCGCGATCCCCTTTTCCGCCGCAAAGATGCGGACCCGGCGCGGGTTGGGCGCCGGCATCGGGCTGTTGAAGAACAGCATCACTTACCCTGGAAGTTGGGCTTGCGCTTTTCCATGAAGGCCAGTCCGCCTTCCATGGCATCGGCCGAGCTACCTGCGATCCGCTGACCTTCGGCTTCCGCCAGGAGCTGCTCGGAATAGCTGTTCTCTAGCGCAACCAGAATGTTCTTGCGCATGGTGGCATAGGCCACCGTCGGGCCATTCGCGAGCCGGGTGGCCAGCACACGGGCTTCCGCCAGCAGCTGGTCATCCTCGACGCACTTGTAGATCATGCCCCACTCGGCGGCCTTTTCGCCGGAGATACGCTCACCCAGCATCATCATCTCGGTCGCGCGGGCCTTGCCGATCAGGCGCGGCAGCATCCAGCTGGCACCGCCGTCCGGCACCAGGCCGATATTGACGAAGGCCTGCAGAAAATAGCCGCTCTTGCCGGCAAACACGAAATCGCCGCAGAGGCCGATCGAGCAGCCAACCCCGGCCGCAGCCCCGTTCACCGCGGTGATCACCGGGATGTTCAGCCGCGCCAGGTTCATCATCAGCGGGTTATAGTGGCGCGTCAGCGCGACATAGCTGCCCTCACCGCCGGAAATCGACCTTTCGCCCCGCGCAGAAAGGTCCGCGCCAGAGCAGAACCCACGGCCGGCACCGGTGATGATCAGGCAGCGCGCATCGCCCAGATCGGCGGAAAGCGCATCGTTGATCTCGCCCGCCATGTCGAGCGAGCAGGCGTTCATCCGCTCGGGCCGATTGAGCGTGATGGTTGCAATCTTGTCGGAAACTTCGACGGTGATGGTCTGGTAAGTCATGCTCGGTCCTCTCCTCCCGGTCAGTTCGACCAGTGTGTATCTTCGCTGGGGGTTTCCATGATTTCGGTCAGCACCCCGCCCATGTCCTTGGGGTGGATGAAGAAGATCAGCGTGCCGTGGGCACCGATGCGGGGTTCGCCCAGCACGCGCTTGCCCATGGCCTCGAACTCGGCCTTGGCGGCGTGGATGTCGGGCACTTCGTAGCACATGTGGTGCTGCCCGCCGGCCGGGTTCTTGTCGAGGAAGCTCTGGATCGAGGTGTTGCCCGGCAGCGGCTCGATCAGCTCGATCTGCGTGCCGTTGAGCGCCCCGTCCGCACCCGGTGTATCGACGAAGCAGACCTTCACGCCCTGCGATTCCAGATCGAACGGCTCATGAATCTTCGTCGCGCCCATGACGTCGCGGTAGAAGACGATTGCGTCGGCAATGGAGGGTGTTGCCACGCCGATGTGGTTGAGGCGGCCTAGTTTCATGGGCTGGTCCTTACAGCGGAATGTTGTCGTGCTTCTTCCACGGATTCTCGAGCTGCTTGTTGCGCAGCTTACGCAGCCCCAGCGCGATCCGGCGCCGGGTGTTGCGCGGGTGGATTACCTCGTCGATGAAGCCCTTGCTGGCCGCCACGAAGGGGTTGGCGAAGGCGTCTTCGTATTCCTTGGTGCGTTCGGCGATCTTGTCGGGATCGCCGATGTCCTGGCGGAAGATGATTTCGACCGCGCCCTTGGCGCCCATCACGGCGATTTCGCCGGTCGGCCAGGAATAGTTGAGATCGCCGCGCAGGTGCTTTGAGCTCATCACGCAATAGGCGCCGCCATAGGCCTTGCGGGTGATCACGGTGATCTTCGGCACGGTCGCCTCGGCATAGGCGAACAGCAGCTTGGCGCCGTGCTTGATGATCCCGCCATATTCCTGCGCCGTGCCGGGCAGGAAGCCGGGGACATCGACGAAGGTCACGATCGGGATTTCAAACGCATCGCAGAACCGCACGAACCGCGCGGCCTTCTTGCTGGCGTTGATATCGAGCACCCCGGCCAGGACCATCGGCTGGTTGGCGACGACGCCCACGGTCCGCCCCTCGATCCGCCCGAAGCCGACGATGATATTGGCGGCGTGGGTCGGCTGGATTTCGAAGAATTCGCCTTCGTCCAGCACCTTGCGCACCACTTCGTGCATGTCATAGGGCTGGTTGGCATTGGCCGGGATCAGCGTATCCAGGCTATCCTCGATCCGGTCATAGGGATCGGTGGTCGGCCGTTCGGGCACGCCTTCGCGGTTGTTGGCCGGCAGGTAGTCGATCAGGTCGCGCGCGGTCAGCAGCGCTTCGATATCGTTTTCCAGCGCGAGGTCGGCGACCGAGGTCTTGGTCGAATGCGTCACCGCCCCGCCCAGTTCCTCTTGCGTGACGATCTCGTTGGTCACGGTCTTCACCACGTCCGGACCGGTCACGAACATGTAGGAGCTGTCCTTCACCATGAAGATGAAGTCGGTCATGGCCGGCGAATAGACCGCCCCGCCCGCGCAGGGCCCCATGATCAGCGAGAGCTGCGGCACCACGCCCGAGGCGAGGACGTTGCGCTGGAAGATTTCGGTATAACCGCCGAGCGAAGCCACGCCTTCCTGGATGCGCGCGCCGCCGGAATCGTTCAGGCCGATGACCGGCGCGCCGACCTTCATCGCCGCGTCCATCACCTTGCAGATCTTCATCGCATGGCGTTCCGACACGGCCCCGCCGAACACGGTGAAGTCCTGCGCATAGACATAGACCAACCGGCCATTGATCGTGCCGCTGCCGGTGACCACGCCGTCACCCGGAATGGTCTGTTCGGGCATGCCGAAATCGACGCAGTTGTGTTCGACATACATGTCGACTTCTTCGAACGAGCCTTCATCGAGCAGCACGGTCAGCCGCTCACGCGCGGTCAGCTTGCCCTTGGCGTGCTGGGCGTCGATGCGCTTCTGGCCCCCGCCAGCCCGGGCGGCGGCGCGGCGGCGTTCCATTTCGGCGATATTTGCGGACATGAAATCCCCGTCTCCCAATTCCAAGCCTGCGGGATGGAACGGCGGGCGGGCAATGTCCAATGTGAATTTGCGAAGTTGCGAAGTCAGACTTTGCAAACTACGACAGCACCATGACGCCGCGCCGCCTCTTCGCCGGAACCCGCCTGCGGGCGATCCGCGCCGAGCATCGCCTCAAGCAGGCCGAGCTGGCCGCGCGGCTGGCGATCAGCACCTCCTACCTCTCGCAGCTGGAGAACGATGACCGGCCGCTGACCCCGGCGCTGGTCGAACGGCTC
>JBEGOD010000028.1:0-6073 GCA_041182185.1 Pseudomonadota bacterium | reverse complement strand
CTGCATCGCCACCTGCTGCGGACGGTTGGAATTGCCGTGAGTCCGTTCGGTCAGCGGCACGGCATCGTGCCGGTCGGTCTGGGCCATCGAGGTGAGGTCAAGCCCGGCGCAGAAGCTGCGTCCCTCGCCCGCCAGCACCACCGCGCGCAGGCCCGGCATGGCATAGAGTACTTCGCCGGCTTCCAGCAGGGTATCGAACATCGCGGGATCGAGCGCGTTCATCTTGTCGGTCCGGATCATCCGGACCTGGGCCACGCCATCGGCGTCCATCGAAATGCTGACACGATCGTTGGGCTTCAGCTCGCGCATTGCTCTTTGTCCTGCTGGTTGGTCTTTGGCGCTTCCTTGCCCAAACGCAGGTGCGCGTCCAGTCCCCCCTGTGGCATGGTCAAGTAATCCTCAGCCAGGGGCAGCGCCGGGCGGAGCATTTCCTCGGCCAGGCGATAGGCGCCGTCACCCCGGGTCTCGACCAGCCCGTCGAGCCCGGCAGTGCGCAGCTTGGCGCGCAGGCGGCTGACGTGGACGGCCAGACTGTTGGTCTCGGGCCGGAAGGCCAGCCGCCAGACATCGCTGCGCAGTTCACTGGCGGGCACGGCCACACCGGGCTCCTCCGCCAGCCGCCAGAGCAGCAGGAACTCGCGCGGATGCAGCCCAGCCCCGCGCCCGGCCACGAAGGCGTCACGCATCAGCAGGTCAAGCTTGAGCGGCCCAAGGCTGCGTTCACGCGGGAGTGAGCGCATTGCCTCGTCGATCCGCAGCGCCCGGCTTTCGATCTCCTCGAGGTCAAGTGAGCCGCCGATCGCATCGCCGAAGCCCATCCGCAGCAGCCGGGCCCGCTCGGTCCCGTCGTCCACTCCGACCGCCAGGACCCGGCGGCGACGCTTGGCGCTGGCCCCGACCAGCATGACCCAGTCGCTCACCACCGCGCGGTGCGGCATGGCGATCAGCGGTGGTGCCTCAGCCTGGGGCGGCTCGATTCCGGGCTCGACGAGCGTCCAGCCCAGCCGGCGCAAGTCGCAACCGTCCGGGACCGGTCCCGCCGCAAACCACTGGAACTGTCGCAAGAGTTGCTCCCGAAACAAACCCTTGGTCCAGACTGACAGCACTGCGACCCATGCTGCAAGTCCGATCGCGTCGGCGCCGACCCCAGAATCAGGCAGCGATCAGGCGGCGGTGGTGTTGACGCCCATGCTGGCGAGATAACGGCGGACGTTGCGCGCGGCCTGGCGCAGGCGCTGCTCGTTCTCGACCATGGCGATGCGGACAAAGCCTTCACCCTCTTCGCCATAGCCGACGCCGGGGGCGACCGCGACTTCGGCATGGGTCAGCAGCTGCTTGGAAAATTCCAGGCTGCCCATGTCCTTCAGTGCCGGCGGAAGCGGGGCCCAGGCGAACATCGAGGCCTTGGGGCTGGGGATTTCCCACCCGGCGCGGCCGAAGCTTTCGACCAGCACGTCGCGGCGCTTCTGGTAGAGGTTGCGGTTCATCTCGACGATGTCCTGCGGGCCGTTGAGCGCCGCGCAGGCGGCCGCCTGGATCGGGGTGAAGGCGCCGTAGTCGAGGTAGGACTTGACCCGGGTCAGCGCCGCGATCAGCCGCTTGTTGCCAACCGCGAAACCGACGCGCCAGCCGGCCATCGAATAGGTCTTGGACATCGAGGTGAACTCGATCGCCACGTCCTTGGCCCCCGGCACCTGCAGGATCGAAGGGGTCGGGTTGCCGTCGTAATAGAGCTCGGAATAGGCCAGGTCCGACAGGATCCAGACCTTGTTCTCCTTGGCCCAGGCCACCAGCCGCTCATAAAACGCCAGGTCGACCGTTTCCGCCGTGGGATTGGAGGGATAATTCACGATCAGGATCGAGGGGCGCGGCACGGTGAAGGCCATGGCCCGCTCCAGCGATTCCCAATAGCGCTCATCCGGCGTGGTCGGGACCGAGCGGATCGTCGCCCCGGCAATGATGAAGCCGAAGGTGTGGATCGGGTACGAGGGATTGGGCGCAAGCACCACGTCGCCCGGCGCGGTGATCGCCGTGGCGAGGCTGGCCAGGCCCTCCTTCGAGCCCATGGTCATCACCACCTCGGTCTCGGGATCGACCTCGACCCCGAAGCGGCGCGCGTAGTAATTGGCCTGGGCCTTGCGGATCCCGGGAATGCCCTTGGAAGCCGAATAGCCGTGAGCATCGGCCTTTTGCGCGACTTCGCACAGCTTGTCGATCACGTGGGCTGGCGGCGGCAGGTCCGGATTGCCCATGCCCAGGTCGATGATGTCTCTACCGGCGGCGCGTGCTGCGGCCCGCATGCCGTTGACTTCGGCGATGACGTAGGGCGGCAGGCGCTTCATGCGGTAGAACTCTTCTTCCATGACCTCGACTTCGTGCATGCGGCGGGATTGCCGCGAATTCGCCAAACGGCTGCATTCGTCTGTAAGACGCTTAAGCCCTGACTGCAAATCGGTTAGGGTGCAAGCAGCCAGCCGGTGAATCGGGAATTCAACATGCGCGACGACGATCTGACCAAAGGCTTCGACGCCATGTTCGCTGAGCCAATGAAACTGTGGGATCGGCTGGTCCCGGCCGGGGTCAAGCAGGGCGAACTGGGCGAATGGGCCGCCGCGCTGCAGACCATGCAGGCGCTCTGGCTGGAGTTCGCGCAGGACCAGGCCGCGGCGCTGGCGGGCAAGGCCCCGGCCATGCTGGCCGATCCGGGCAATTGGCTGGGGATCTACGAAGGCTGGGTCCGCGCCCTGCCGCTGACCCGCCCGGAAGTGCAGCAGAAGCTGTGGGCCGATGGCATGGCGCTGTGGCAGACGGTGCTGGGCCAGTACGGGATTGACGGCAAGCCAGCCGCGGAAACTCCCGAGTTGCCGCGCAAGGACCGCCGCTTTGCCGATCCCAAGTGGCGCGAGCAGCCGTTCTTTGCGCTGGTCCACCAGACCTACCTGATGCTGGCCGAACAGGTGCTGGCCCTGGCCGACAGCGTGGAGGGCGTCGATCCGCACCAGCAGGACCAGCTCCGCTTTGCCGCCCGCACCCTGGTCGAAGCGCTGAGCCCGGCGCACTTCCCGGTCACCAACCCGCTCGTGCTCGAGCGCGCGATCGCCACCAAGGGGCAGAGCCTGGCCAAGGGCATGCAGCACCTGCTGGCCGACCTCAAGCGCGGGCAGCTGACCCATGTCGATCCGCAGGCCTTCCGACTGGGCGAAAACCTGGCGACCACCCCGGGCAAGGTCGTCTACCAGACCCCGCTGTTCCAGCTGATCCAATACAGCCCGACCACCGCCAAAGTGCTGGAAACCCCGCTGGTGATCTTCCCGCCGTGGATCAACCGCTTCTACATCCTCGACCTGACCCCGGAGAAAAGCTTCATCCGCTGGGCGGTGGAGCAGGGCGTCACGGTCTTCGTCGTCTCGTGGAAGAGCGCGGACGAGACCATGGTCGACCTCACCTGGGACGATTACATCCGCGCCCAGATCGAGGCGATCGATACGGTGCGCGAGCGGCTGGGGGTGAAGGCGGTCCACACCATCGGTTATTGCGTGGCGGGCACGACGCTGGCGGCGACGCTGGCCGTGCTGGCCCGCCGCAAGCAGGCGGACAAGGTCAAGAGCGCGACCTTCTTCACCGCCCAGGTCGATTTCGAACAGGCCGGTGAGCTCAAGGTCTTCATCGATGACCAGCAATTGAAAGTGGTCGAGCAGCTGGCCCAGGAGCACGGCTATCTCGACGGGCGCTATATGGCGACCACCTTCAACCTGCTGCGCGGCAACGACCTGATCTGGAACTACGTCGTCAAGAACTACCTCTTGGGTGACGACTATCCGGCCTTTGATCTGCTCCACTGGAACGGCGATGTCACCAACCTGCCGGCCAAGTGGCACCGCCAGTACCTGACCGAGCTTTACCGCGACAACAAGCTGGTCGTGCCCGATGCGCTGGAGGCCGATGGAACTCCGATCGACCTGACGCGGATCCAGACCCCGGCCTATATCCAGGCCGGGCGCGAGGATCACATCGCCCCGGCGGCCAGCGTCTGGCAGATCATGCATCACCTGCGCGGGCCGAAGACATTCCTGCTGGCCGGTTCCGGGCATATTGCCGGGGTGGTCAATCCGCCCGCGGCGAAGAAATACCAGTACTGGACCAATCCGGCCGAGGCAGAGAGCCTGGCCGAATTCATCGCCGGGGCGACCGAAACGCCAGGCTCCTGGTGGCCGCACTGGATCGTCTGGCTGCGCGGCCAGGATAGCGCCGAAGTGCCCGCCACGGGCAAGCGCGTGCCTGGCAGCAAGGGTGACAAGGTGGTCGAGGACGCCCCCGGGAGCTATGTAAAGTCCCGCTAAACATAGGTTTTAAGGGCTTTCGGCAATTTTTGCTGCACTGCAACAAAACCCTCTTGACTTCGCAGTTGCAATATCTATTTTGTGCACTGCAACATGAGCCCGGACGCAGGTGTCCGGTGCGAACTGCGAAGGATTAGACCGATGGCCGACGCCACCGTGAACAAGATTGACGAAGCCAAGGCCGAAGTTCTGGCCGAAAAGGCTTATGCCGCTGCCGCCGCCGCTCCTGAAGCGAAGGCTGCGCCGGCCCTGAAGAAGGTTGCCGCGCCGAAGAAGCCGGTTGCCGCCAAGGCCGTTGCCACCAAGGCTGCTGCCAAGCCCGCCGCCAAGAAGGTCGCGGTCAAGAAGATTGCCAAGCCTGCTGCCAAGAAGGTCGCGAAGGCTGCTCCCCTCAAGTCGAAGGACACCATCATGGCCAAGACCCAGCAAGTTACCGAAGATTTCACCGCCAAGGTGAAGGACGCCGTTGCCGATCTCCAGGATCGCGCCAAGACCGCCATTGAAAAGAGCACTGCCGTGTTCGCCGATGCCGGTGAATTCACCAAGGGCAACGTCGAAGCCCTGGTCGAATCGGGCAAGGTGCTGGCCGCTGGCCTGCAGGACCTCGGCAAGGTCTATGTCGAAGACGCCAAGACCGGCTTCGAAACCATGACTGCCGACGTCAAGGAACTCGCCGCCGTCAAGTCGCCGGCCGACTTCTTCAAGCTGCAGGGCGAAATCCTGCGCCGCAATTTCGACACCGCCATGGCGACTGGTTCGAAGCGCTCGGAAGCAATGGTCAAGCTGGCCAACGAAGCTTTCGCACCGGTTCAGAACCGCGTCAGCATCGCGGTCGAAAAGGTCAAGCAGGCCGCCTGAGGGCAGCCGTTCCTCATGGGCCGGTGATCCCTTTCCCCACCGGACCATGACCTTATTAGCGGGCCGGACAGCTTAGCGGCTGTCCGGCCTGTCTGCTTTGCGGCAAGCTGTTTTTGTTTTGGCACCGCCGTTCGCTTTTTGGTAAGCGCTCAGCCCGCAGAGGCTTGTCCTGCCCCACCCACAGTGCGATATTTGTTTGATGGTCCAGTCCGCGTCCCTTGCCCCCTTTGCCGTCCGCGCCGCCGCGGACCAGGGTGATGGCGATTCGGGCGGGCAGAACCAGATCGGCGTCGCCACCAAGACTCGTGCAAAACCGAAGAAACCGAACCAGTTCAAGGTGCTGATGCTGAACGACGATTACACGCCGATGGAATTCGTCGTGATGGTCCTCAAGCGCTTCTTCAACATGGACCTGGAACAGGCGACTCGGGTGATGCTCCACGTCCACCAGCGGGGCGTCGGCGTCTGCGGCATCTTCCCTTACGAGATCGCCGAAACCAAGGTGAACCAGGTGATGGACTTCGCCAAACAGAACCAGCACCCGCTGCAGTGCACGCTGGAGAAGGCTTGAGCCGCTAGGCCACCGCCGTTCCGAACAGCTTTCCGATAGCCCAGGTTGCCGCCATCGCCGCCGCGCCCCAGAAGGCGACGCGCAGCACGCCGCGGGCAATTGGGGCACCGCCGGCCCGCGCGCCCACGGCGCCGAGCAGCATCAGGAACAGCAGCGCCGAGACCGACACCCCGATCACCAGTTGCGACAGCGGCAGCACGGTCGCTGCGCCCAGCGGCAGGGCCGCACCGACGGCGAAGGTCGCGGCCGAGGTCAGCGCCGCCTGGACCGGGCGGGCGCGGGTGATTTCGGCCAGGCCGAGCTC
>JBEGOD010000027.1:0-32829 GCA_041182185.1 Pseudomonadota bacterium | reverse complement strand
GAGCGGCGCCGGTCCGGCCTCGGCTGGCGCCCGCGGACCTGGCCGCTGCTCGGCCTGGCGCTGGTCCTCCCCGCGCTTTACGGCGCGGCGGTCTATCTGCCGGTCTGGGCGAGCGGCGCGGCCGGGTTCGATCCGGGCGGCTGGTCCAGGTCCGTGGGCGGGATCGCACCGCTGGCAGCGCTGGGCCTGTTGCTGACCGCCGGGACACTGATCTCGCTGACCTCAGCGCTGGGCGAGGAGATCGGCTGGCGCGGACTGCTGGTCCCGGAACTGGCGAAGCTCGGCTCCTTCCGGTCCGTCGCGATTATTTCCGGCCTGATCTGGACGCTTTACCACGTGCCGCTGATCATCTTTGCGGACTATCACGGATCTGGCACGCCCCTGTGGTACTCGCTGGCGTGTTTCTTCCCGATGGTCATGGCGATCGCCGTGGTGATGGCCTGGCTGCGCCTGAAGAGCGACAGCCTGTGGCCCCCCGCCCTGCTCCATGCCGCGCATAACCTGATCATCCAGGGCGTGTTCGACAGCGCGACCCGCCACGGGCCGTGGAGCGGCTACCTGACCGGCGAGTTCGGAATCGGGCTGGTGCTGGCCATCGGAATTACGGCGTGGGCGTTGTGCAAACGCGGCGGCGTGCCGGTGACTGCGGCCGAAAGTGAGTAAGCGCTAGTCCGGGTAAGCCGCGTTCATCGCCTGCCAGCTCAGCGCCACCAGCGCTTCCAGCACGGCCAGGTCCACGTCGGCCAGCTTCCTGATGTAGAGGCAGCCTTTCCCGGTCTTGTGCTTGCCCAGCCGCGCGAACAGGGCCTGGCCCTCAGCGGTCTCGCCGGCCCCGCCCATCGCATAGATCACCAACTCGGCCTTGCGCGGGCTGAAACCGATCCGGCACATGGTGCCTTCGCGGCCGCTGTCATAGCGGTAGGAATAGCGGCCATAGCCGATGATGCTCGGCCCCCACATCGCCGGTTCGTGGCCGCTGACCCGGCGCATCATCGCATCGATCACGCCCGCTTCTTCGCGCCGCCGCGCGTCCGGCACCGCCGCAATGAAGTCTGCCACGCTGACCTCGGTCGGCTTGGTCTTGAGCTCTGCCTTGGCCACTGGCTTGCCCTCCTACCCCCATTGTCCTAGGGGCCGCGTCGAATCCTATCTCTTTTCCAGCGGAATTCCAGCCATGAGCGACATCAAGCGTGTAGTCCCCAAGAAGGTTGTATTGGCCTACTCCGGCGGCCTCGATACCTCGGTGATCCTGAAATGGCTGCAGGTGACCTACAATTGCGAGGTCGTGACCTTCACCGCCGATCTTGGCCAGGGCGAAGAGCTGGAACCGGCCCGCGCCAAGGCCAAGCTGATGGGCGTGCCGGACGAGCACATCTATATCGACGATCTGCGCGAGGAATTCGTGCGCGATTTCGTCTTCCCGATGATGCGCGCCAATGCCCGCTATGAAGGCGATTACCTGCTCGGCACCTCGATCGCGCGGCCCTTGATCTCGAAGCGGCTGGTCGAGATTGCGCATGAAACGGGCGCCGATGCCGTGGCCCACGGCGCGACCGGCAAGGGCAATGACCAGGTCCGCTTCGAACTGTCGGCCTATGCGCTCGATCCCAATATCAAGGTGATCGCGCCGTGGCGCGAATGGGACCTGACCAGCCGCACCGCGCTGATCGCCTGGGCGGAACAGCACCAGATCCCGGTGCCCAAAGACAAGCGCGGCGAAAGCCCGTTCTCGACCGACGCCAATCTCCTCCACACCAGTAGCGAGGGCAAGGTGCTCGAGAATCCGTGGGATGAGACCCCGGACTATGTCTATTCGCGGACGGTCAACCCGGAGGACGCGCCCGACACGCCGGAATACATCACCATCGACTTCGAGCGCGGCGATGGCGTAGCGCTGAATGGCGTGGCGATGAGCCCGGCAACGCTGCTGGCCGCGCTCAATGACCTGGGCCGCAAGCACGGCATCGGCCGGCTCGATCTGGTCGAGAACCGCTTCGTCGGCATGAAGAGCCGCGGCATGTACGAGACCCCGGGCGGCGAAATCTATGCCCGCGCGCACCGCGGCATCGAATCGATCACGCTCGATCGCGGCGCGGCGCACCTCAAGGACGAGCTGATGCCGAAGTATGCCGAGCTGATCTACAACGGCTTCTGGTTCGCGCCCGAGCGCGAGATGCTGCAGGCCGCGATCGATCACAGCCAGGAGAAGGTTTCGGGCACGGTCCGGCTGAAGCTCTACAAGGGCATGGCCAGCGTGGTCGGCCGCAAGAGCCCCAACTCGCTTTACAGCGAACGCCACGTGACCTTCGAGGACGATGCCGGCGCCTATGACCAGAAGGACGCGGCGGGCTTTATCAAGCTCAACGCGCTCCGGTTGCGCCTCCTGGCGCAGAGGGATCGATAACGCCTGCGGCTGCTGGCGCAGCGCGACCGCTGATTTTTCGCGCCGAGCGCGGCGCGACTCGATTCTGTCCACTGCACCGGGCGACTTATCCACCGCCCAATGGGGCGCCTGTGGATAACTCAGCATTTTCCCGCTTGTGCGACTCAGGATTGAGGCGCAGCTTTCAGGTGTCGGGAGGTTAAACCGAACCTGAACTTCCGGCGGGAAACCGCTGAAAGGAAAGGGGAAAGAGCAACCTCAAGATGCTGGCAGCGATGCCCGCAGCAGTGTCGGAAAACACGCGGGAATGGCTCTTCGGAGCGGCTCACGCGAACCGCAGATGCAGCGAGCGGCGCGCAGTCAGGAGGCTGCTTCGCAGCAGCCGGAAAGGCAGACGGAAAGCGTGGCTTCGGCCAGGCAGACGGAAAGCCGGAACGGCGGGCGGGAAGCGGCTACGGAACCGCCAGGCGATACGGGAAAGGCTTTCGGGCCAGAACCGCCGCCTGACGGGACCGGGACGCCGGAAGCGAATTCGGACGATGAACGCCGGCTCTCACGAGCCAGCCGGAATGTGCGAGGCAGTGTGTGAAGCCAGGTTTCGGCCCGGTGGAACAGGCCCGATGCGACGAGCATCACGATGCTAGCCCTTCAGTGGGCAAGAGCACTCACGGTGCGATGGCACGCGAGGTGGTCGACAACGCATCACAGCGGCTGAACTGTCCAGGACAACCCCGGAACGGCGATCGCCCAACTCGGCCGGAAGAACAGAAGGCGTAGCGTGGGGCTGGTGGAAACACCGGCCCCATTTGCTATTTGGGCCTAACGCACAAACAGGCTCGCCAGTTCCACATGGGTCGACCAGCGGAACTGACCGACTGGACGCAATTCGGCCAAGCGGAAGCCCGCTTCGATCAGCATGGCGGCATCCTTGGCCCAGCTGGCCGGGTTGCAGCTGATATAGACCACCTTGCCGACTGTGCTCTCGGCGATCTGGCTGACCTGTTCGCGCGCGCCGGCGCGGGGCGGATCGAGCAGGACGGCGGCGAAGCGACCCAGCTCGTCCGGCATCAGCGGATTGCGGAACAGGTCGCGGTGGTCGCAGTGGACCGGCAGCCCGGCGCGGCCCGCCGCTGCCTTGCAGGCCATGTGCGCGGCGCGCTCAGCCTCCGCCGTCAGCACCTTGGTTTCCGGCCCAGCCAGCGCGAAGGCGAAGGTGCCAAGGCCCGAGAACAGATCGGCCACGGTCGCGCTGCCCGCCAGCCACTCTTGCGCCGCAGCGACCAGCGCCGCCTCGCCGTCGGCCGTAGCCTGGAGGAAGGCCCCTGGCGGGAACGGCACGGCGACGCCAGAAAGGGTGATCGTCACCGGCTCCGGCTCCCACACCGTGTCCGGCCCGTATCCGGCATCCAGCGTCAGCCGCGCCAGGGCATGATCGCGCGCGAAATCGAGCAGCAGCTCGGTCAGCAGCAGCCCTTCGGCGCTGAGGCCCTTGATGCCCAGGTCCAGCCCCTGGTCGGCGACCGTTACCTCGATATCGGCGGCGAGCCTGGCATGGGCGTGCTTGCCCGGCTTGCCCTTGGCCTTTTTCGGCTGGCTCTGGCCAAGCTTGATCAGCAGCTTGCGCAAGGCCGGCAGCACCGCAACGATCTCGGGCCGCAGCACCGGGCATTCGCTGAGCTCGACCAGCCGGTGCGACTTGGCCTCGCGGAAGCCGATCACTACCCGGCCCTGGCTGCTTTCCGCGCGCAGCGAAGCACGACGGCGGCTGCCAGGTGGTGACAGGCGGGGCGGGGCGATCTTTTCCGCACCCAGTTCCTGCGAAGAAGAGGCATTGCTGACTCGCGCCGCAACGAAATCGGCCAGGCTTGCCTCATCCAGCTGCTGCAACTGGCAGCCCCCGCATTGGCCGAAATGCCGGCAAGCCGGCGTCACATGGTGCGGACCCGGCTCCAGCGTGCCGTCGGCGCGCAGGGTATCACCCGGCGCGGCGCCCCAGGCAAAGCGGCCAGAGGCAGTAACGCCATCGCCCTTGGCGGCGATGCGGATGATCTTTTCGTTGGTGTCAGTCACAGGCAGGCCGCGTAGGCCCTTGCCACCTGCTCCGCAAGCTGCCCGGCGGTAAAGGGCGCGGGCATGTGCCGTGCGGCCTCGCCGTGGAGCCACACGCCCTCGCAGGCCGCGGCAAAAGCATCGGCCCCAGTGGCCAGCCGGCTGGCGATGGCCCCGGCCAGCACATCGCCGGTCCCCGCGGTGGAAAGCCAGCTCGATGCCCGCGGAGCGAAAGCCACCCGGCCATCGGGCGCCGCGACCAGAGTGTCGGCCCCCTTGGCCACGACAACCATCCCTGCCGTGCGGGCCAGTGCCTCGGCCCGATCGAGCTTGCTACCCGAGCCATCGAGCCCGAAGGCGCGTTCCAGCGCGAACAGTTCACCCTCGTGCGGGGTCGCGATTACCGGCGCCTCGCGCTCCGCCAGGTTGTGCAGGCTGAGCAGGATCAGGCCATCGGCATCGACCACGGCCGGGATCGGTTCGGACAGCGCCACGGCCAGCCGCTCACGCGCCATCGCATCGCGCCCCAGCCCCGGCCCGACCAGCAGCGCGGCATAACGGCTGTCGGTCAGCACTTCGGCCAGCGGCTGGCGATCGACCACCAGATCAGCCGGTGCACCCTCAGCCGCGCCAAGCACTTTGACAGAGCCAGCCCCCGCGCCTTGCGCCGCGCGGGCGGACAACAGCGCCGCACCGGACATGGCGCCCGCCACCACCCCCAGCAGTCCGCGCCGGTACTTGTGCGCATTGCTCGCCGGCGCAGCCAGCTGCGGGCGGACAATCAGCCGCGCCGCTTCCGGGACCTCTTCCACGCCGATCTGGACCAGCCGCAGTTCGCCCATCGTCGGGGCGGCGGGCAACAGGAAGTGCGCCGGCTTCCACGCGCCCAGTGCCACGGTGAGGTGCCAGTCCGGCAAGCCTTGGTTGAGCGTCATCCCGTTGTCGGCATGGATTCCGCTGGGCAGATCGACCGCCACCCGGCGGGCATGGCTGGCGGCAAGGCGATTGAGCAAGGCCAGGTCATCCGCCTCCAGCGGCCGGGTCAGCCCGGTGCCGAACAGGCAATCGACCAGCACCTCGGCCTGCGGCACGGCATCGCGGCCCAGCACCAAGCCTTGATAAAGCTGGCGGGCGGTTCTGGAAGCTTCGGTCCTGGATTCGCTGGCCGCGATCACTGTTACCGCGCCGCCGCGTTCGCGGATCGCCTCGGCAATGACATAACCGTCGCCGCCGTTGTTGCCTGGGCCGCAGAGCACGGTCACGGGGCGCGTGCCGCTCATCCGCCAGACCCACTCGGCCGCACCGCGCCCGGCGCGCTGCATCAGTTCATCGACCGAGGTGCCGCCATCGATCAGCGCCGCTTCCGCATCGCGCATCTGCGCGGCGGAGAGGACCTGGTCAGGGCCTGCGCGCATCGGCCTTCACCGGCACGACATAGCGATCATCGCCGAGGATGACTTCCCAGCGGTCCTGCTTGAGCGCCGACTGGCTCTGGTCCGCGCCGTCCGCCGCAAGCAGGCTCTGGCCATCCGCACTGGCGAGCAGCCGGCGGAACTTGCCGTCGGGATGGTGCACGACAAAGGCCGGACGCCCCTCCTCGGTGCTCCGTTCCAGTGTGCAGTCCTGGGTAAAGTCCCGTGCCCCGCCCAGCGCGCACCAGACCTGCTCACTCGCCACCACCCCGCCCTCGCCCGGCGCCGGGTCCGCACAGGCGGACAGCACGACCAGCGGGACCAGGGCGAGCGTGGACCGGATCATTTCAGGTTGAGCTGCGACAGGTCGCGGATCGCCCCGCGCGCGGCGCTGGTGGTCATCGCCGCATAGGCCTGGAGCGCGACCGAAACCTTGCGCGGACGCTCCTGCGCCGGCTTCCAGCCCTTGGCTTCCTGCGCCGCGCGGCGCTGGGAGAGTTCTTCGTCCGACACGGCGAGGTGGATGGTGCGGTTGGGGATGTCGATCTCGATCCGGTCACCGGGTTCGACCAGCGCAATTTCCCCGCCCTCGGCCGCCTCGGGCGAGACGTGGCCGATCGACAGGCCCGAGGTGCCGCCCGAAAAGCGCCCGTCCGTCAACAGCGCGCAGGCCGCGCCCAGGCCCTTCGACTTGAGGTAGCTGGTGGGATAGAGCATTTCCTGCATGCCTGGGCCGCCCTTGGGTCCTTCGTAGCGGATCACCACCACGTCACCGGCCTCAACCTGCCCGGTCAGGATCCCGGCAACCGCCGCGTCCTGGCTTTCGAAGACCTTGGCGGGTCCGGCAAACTTCAGGATGCTGTCGTCGACCCCGGCGGTCTTCACGATGCAGCCATCGCGGGCGATATTGCCGAACAGCACGGCCAGTCCGCCATCCTGCGAGAAGGCGTGTTCCTTCGAACGGATCACGCCGTTCTCGCGGTCGGCATCGACCTCGTCCCAGCGGCGCGACTGGCTGAAAGCCACTTGCGTCGGTACTCCGCCCGGCGCGGCGCGGTAGAATTCGTGAACCGCGGGATCGTCGGTCCGGGTGATGTCCCAGGTATCGAGCGCCAGGCCCATGGTTGCGCTGTGGACGGTCGGCAGGTCGGTGTGGAGCAGCCCGGCACGGTCGAGCTGGCCCAGGATCGACATGATCCCGCCCGCGCGGTGGACGTCTTCCATGTGGACGTCGCTCTTGGCCGGGGCGACCTTCGACAGGCACGGCACCCGGCGGCTCAGCCGGTCGATATCGGCCATGGTGAAATCCACCCCGCCTTCCAGCGCGGCGGCGAGCAGGTGGAGCACGGTGTTGGTCGATCCGCCCATCGCGATGTCCAGGCTCATCGCGTTCTCGAAAGCGCGGAAGCTGGCAATCGAGCGCGGCAGGACCGAGGCATCGTCTTCCTCGTAATAGCGGCGGCACAGGTCGACCGCGAGGCGGCCGGCGCGCAGGAACAGTTGCTGGCGATCCGAATGGGTTGCCAGGACCGAGCCATTGCCCGGCAGCGACAGGCCCAGCGCCTCGGTCAGGCAGTTCATCGAATTGGCGGTGAACATGCCCGAGCACGAGCCGCAGGTCGGGCAGGCCGAGCGTTCGATCGCTTCGACTTCCTCGTCGGTATAGCTCTCATCCGCTGCGGCAACCATGGCGTCGACCAGGTCAAGCGCCACTTCCTTGCCCTTCAGCACCACCTTGCCGGCCTCCATCGGCCCGCCGGAGACGAAAACGACCGGGATGTTGATCCGCATCGCCGCCATCAGCATGCCGGGCGTGATCTTGTCGCAGTTGGAGATGCAGACCATCGCATCGGCGCAATGGGCGTTGACCATGTATTCGACCGAATCCGCGATCAGGTCGCGGCTGGGGAGCGAATAGAGCATGCCATCATGGCCCATCGCGATCCCGTCATCGACGGCGATGGTGTTGAACTCCTTGGCGACGCCGCCCACCGCCTCAATCTCGCGCGCGACCATCTGGCCGAGGTCCTTGAGGTGGACGTGGCCCGGCACGAACTGGGTGAAGGAGTTGACCACCGCGATGATCGGCTTGCCGAAATCGCCGTCCTTCATGCCGGTGGCCCGCCACAGCCCGCGCGCGCCGGCCATATTGCGGCCATGGGTAGAGGTACGCGAACGAAGGGCAGGCATGGGGTTACTCCGGCAAGAATGTTACCCGATGTGGGCGCATTGCGCTGCCCTACACGGCAATCAGCCGAGCTTCAACGCCACTTCATTGCAGAGCTTCGCGAGGCGGACAGCCCATTCGGCCTGCTGCTGCGGCGTTGCCACCTGATCCTGGCGCAATTCGATACCCAGGTAAGGCCGCCCCTCCGCCTCGCAGTGCCGATTCATCGTGTAGTTGAGCAGCTGGCCCGAATAGGGCAGCTGGTCACCGACGCAGAGGCCCTCGGCCGCCAGCAGCGGAATGGCGAGGCGCGCGGCGCGGTCATCCTCGTTGTAGAGCACACCGACCTGCCACGGCCGGGCCTCATCGCTGGTCGCCAGTTGCGGGGTGAAGCTGTGCAGCGAGAGGACCAGCGCGGGCGGACTATCGTCGAGCAGCGCGGCCAGCGCGGTGTGGTACGGCGCGTGGAACCGCTCTCGCCGTGCTTCGTGTGCGGCATGATCCAATGCATTCCCCGGGATGGCATGGCCATCGCTGGCGATCGGGATCACCGCGGGGGCGTGCGGCTCACGGTTAAGGTCACAGACCAGCCGGCTGATATTGCCCTGGAAGGCGGCGATTCCGGGACGTTCGGCCAGCAATGCGCCAACCTCGGCGACGCCCAGGTCGACCGCGATGTGCTGGCCCAGCAGCGCCGGATCGATCCCGAGGTCGATGTCGTCCGGCACCCGGTTGCTGGCATGGTCCGAGACGACCAGGATCCCGCCAAAGCGCGGGGTGCCGAGCAGGCGCCAGGCTTCGTGGTGCATCACCGCAGCGCCCCCGCCAGCGTCCACCACTCCGTCGGCATGGCGGCCTGTGCCGCATCGCGCTGTTCCGCGTCGTCATAGAGTGCAAAGCAAGTCGCGCCTGAGCCGGACATGCGCGCCAGCACCGGACTGGTGGCCCTAAGCGCTCCGAGAACGTCGCCGATCACTGGGCAGAGGCCCAGTGCCGGCGCGTCCAGCTCGTTGCGCCCGGCCAGCATGATTTCGCGCAGATCGCCTGCGGGCAGCCGCCCGCGATCCACCCCGTCCCAGGCCTTGAACACCGGCCCGGTGCTGAGCGGCACGCGCGGATTGACCAGCAGGCAGGCCATGCCGGCCAGGTCATTCGGCACTTCGGTCAACTCGGTCCCGGTCCCCCGGCCAATGCAGGCGCGCGAGCGGACACAAGCGGGCACGTCCGCACCCAGCCTGGCTGCCCGTGCCTGCCAGTCATCCGGCAGGCCCTGCGCCCGCTCAACCAGCCGAAAGAGCGCCCCGGCATCGGCCGAGCCACCACCCAGCCCCGCCGCAACCGGCAGGTTCTTCTCCAGCGTGACCGCCCAGCCCGCCGCACGCGGCAGCGCGGACAGCGCCCGCATCAGGATATTGTCGAAGGGATTGTCCAGCGTGCCGGCAAATTCGCCCAGCACCAGCAGGCTGTCGCGCGCGGCTGGCGAGACGCTTAGCCGGTCGCCCGCATCCACGAAGGCAAAGACCGTCTCAAGCTCATGATAGCCATCCTCGCGCCGCCGCCGCACGTGCAGCGCGAGGTTGATCTTGGCAAAAGCGGTTTCGATCACCGGGCAGGCAGATCACATGTTCGGATAGTTCGGTCCGCCGCCGCCTTCAGGCGTGACCCAGTTGATGTTCTGGGTCTTGTCCTTGATGTCGCAGGTCTTGCAGTGGACGCAGTTCTGGGCATTGATCTGCAGGCGCGGATTGCCTTCCTCGACGCCGAGGAATTCATAGACGCCCGCCGGGCAGTACCGCGCCTCAGGCCCCGCATAGAGCTTGAGGTTGATCTCCACCGGCACCGCCGGGTCCTTCAGCTGCAGGTGGCAGGGCTGGTCTTCCTCGTGATTGGTGAAGGACAGCGCCACGCTGGACAGGCGATCGAAACTGATCACGCCATCGGGCTTGGGATAGGCGATCGGCTTGAACAGGTCGGCGCGCGTGGTTCCCTCGCAATCGCGGTGGTGGCCCATGACCGGCAGGATCGGCAGCTTGAGATACCGCAGCCACATGTCGAGCCCGGCAAAGACCGTGCCGATATCGCCGCCAAACTTGGCGACCATCGGTTCGGCGTTCTGGACCAGCTTCAATTCCTTGGCGATCCAGCTTTCGCGCACGGCGGCATCGTATTCGACCATCGCGTCATGTTCGCGGCCCGAAGCGATCGCGGCGGCAGCAGCTTCGGCGGCCAGCATCCCGCTCTTCATCGCGGTATGGCTGCCCTTGATCCGCGGCACGTTGACGAAGCCGGCCGAGCAGCCGATCAGCGCGCCGCCCGGGAAATCGAGCTTGGGAACCGATTGCCAGCCGCCTTCGTTGATCGCGCGGGCGCCATAGGAAACGCGGCGACCGCCTTCCAGGATCGCGCGGATTTCCGGGTGCTGCTTCCAGCGCTGGAATTCCTCGAACGGGTAGACGTAGGGGTTCTTGTAATCGAGCGCGGTGACGAAGCCCAAAGCCACCTGGTTATTGGCCTGGTGGTAGAGGAAGCCGCCGCCCCAGCTTTCGCTTTCGGTCAGTGGCCAGCCCTGGGTGTGAAGCACCCGGCCCGGCACGTGCTTGGCCGGATCGATGTCCCACAGTTCCTTGATGCCAAGCCCATAGACCTGCGGCTCGCAATTGGCCTCAAGGTCGAACTTCGCCTTCAGCGTCTTGGTCAGGTGACCCCGCGCGCCCTCGGCGAAGAAGGTATACTTGGCGTGGAGTTCCATCCCGGCCTGGTAATCGCCCTTGTGGCTGCCATCCTTGGCCACGCCCATGTCCTGGGTCGCGACGCCCTTGACCGAGCCGTCCTCGTTATACAGCACTTCCGAGGCCGGGAAGCCGGGGAAGATCTCCACGCCCAGTTCCTCGGCCTTGCCGGCCAGCCAGCGGCACAGGTTGCCGAGCGATCCGGTGTAATTGCCGTTGTTCGACATGAACGGCGGCATCGGCCAGTGCGGGATCGAGGCCTTGCCGGTCTTGCTGAGCACCCAGTGCCAGTTGTCGGTCACCGGGGTTTCCGCCATCGGGCAGCCATCTTCGCGCCAGTTCGGCAACAGCTCGTCCAGCGCCTTGGGATCGACCACTGCACCCGACAGGATGTGGGCGCCCACTTCCGAACCCTTTTCCAGGATGCAGACCGAAAGCTCCGGATTGACCTGCTTCAACCGGATCGCCGCCCCGAGGCCGGCTGGGCCGCCGCCAACGATGACGACGTCATAGGGCATGGATTCACGTTCGCTCATGGTCCACCTGTTCGGATTAATCGTACGGTTGAGCCTTGAAAGCTGGCTTGCGGCAGGTCAAGACCGCAAATGTGAACACCCCCGCACAAACTGACCCGCAAACCGACCCTGCCGCCGCGCTGGCTGCCGTGCTTGACTGGTGGCGCGAGGCCGGGGTGGATCACGCCTTTTCCGACGATCCGCGCACCTGGCTGGCCGAACCCGCCGCGCCCGAGGCAGCGCCGGAGCGGAGCTACACGCCGCCCCCGCCGGCACCCGCCCGTCCGGCCCCGGGCCCGCTGGCCGCCGCGCCGCTGGCCGGTCTTGATGCGTTGCCCGCGACGCTGGCGGAATTCCAGGCCTGGTGGCTGGCCGAACCTTCGCTCGATGACGGACAAGTGGCCGGCCGGGTGCCGCCGCGCGGTGCCGAAGGTGCGGCGCTGATGGTGCTGGTCGATCACCCCGAGCCGGAGGACCGCGACGTGCTGCTGTCCGGCCCGCAAGGGCGGCTGCTGGCCACCATGTTCGCGGCGATGGGGATCGGGCCGGACCAGGCCTATATCGCCGCCTGCTTGCCGCGCCACATGCCCCTGCCGGACTGGGCGGCGCTCGATGCCGCTGGCCTGGGTCAGGTTGTGCGCCAGCACATCGCTCTCGCCCGTCCGCAGCGGCTGCTGGTGTTCGGACGGCACATCTCGCCGCTGCTTGGCCACGATCCAGCGAAAACTGCTGAACCTTTGCGTATTTTTAACCATGAGGGCCAAAGCATTCCGCTGTTGATGGCGCCAGGCCTGGCCAATCTGGCCGGCCGGCCGCGGACCAAGGCCGGGCTGTGGCAAGCCTGGCTTGACTGGACGGGATAGTTACAGGCGTGAAGCGCATTACCGCCAAGACAATGCTGTGGTTCGGGCTGGCCGCAGGGCTGGCCGGCGCAGCTGTGCCGGCGCAGGCCAACAGCGCGGCGGTCGATTACTTCCGCGGCCGCGCCGATCGCAGCAATGTGCCCAGCCTGCTCAGCCAGGAAGACCGGACCTATTACCGCGATCTGTTCGGGGCGATCGAGCGCGCCGACTGGGCCAAGGTCCAGGCCATGCTCGCGCAGAAGCAGGATGGGCCGCTGCACCAGGTGGCACTGGCCGAATACTATCTCGCCCCCACCTCACCGAAGATCGAACTCGATGCACTGAACGCCTGGCTCGCCAAGGGCACGGACCTGCCCCAGGCCGAACAGATTGCCCTCTTGGCGCAGAAGCGCGGGGCAATTGCCCTGCCCGCCCTGCCGCAGGCCGGGTCGCTGGTCAGCCAGCCAAACCGGGCCAAACGGATCCGCCCGCGCGAGACCAACGACGGGACCATGCCCGCCGCCGTCGCCGCCGCGATCAATTCCAGCATCAAGGACGACAATCCCGCCGGGGCCAAGGCCCTGCTCGACGGGATCGATACCCAGCTTTCCCCCGCCGCCCGGGCCGAATGGCGCGCCAAGATCGCCTGGTCATTCTATATCGAGAATGACGATGCCTCGGCCTATACCCTTGCCCAGACCGTGCAGGAGGGCGCTGGACCATGGGTGGCCGAAGGCTGGTGGACCGCCGGCCTCGCTGCCTGGCGGATCGGTGATTGCATGGGCGCGGGCGATGCCTTTGCCCGTACCGTCGGCGCATCCCAGAACAGCGAGTTGACCGCCGCCGCGCTCTATTGGCAAAGCCGCGCTGCGGTGCGCTGCCGGCAACCGGAGAAAGCCTCTGCCACCCTGCGCCAGGCGGCGCGGATGGACGAGACGCTTTATGGCATGCTCGCGGTCGAGCAGCTCGGCCTGGCCCTGCCGCAGACCCATACCACGCCGGACTTTACCCAGAACGACTGGCAGAAGCTGCGCGACGAAACCAATATCCGCGCTGCTGTCGGCCTGGCCGAGATCGGTCGCGATGGCCTGGCCGACGAAGTGCTGCGCCACCAGGCCCGGCTGGGCCCGGCGGGCGAATACCAGCCGTTGAGCCGCCTCGCCCGCGATCTCGGCCTGCCCTCCACCCAGGTGTGGATGGCCTACAACGCGCCGGTCGGTGGCCGCGCCGAACCGGCGGCGCGGTTCCCCACGCCGCGTTGGACTCCGGCCAATAACTGGCAGGTCGATCCGGCGCTGGTCTATGCCCATGCGCTGCAGGAATCGGTCTTCCGCACCAAGGCCGTCAGTCCGGCCGGTGCACGCGGCCTGATGCAGATCATGCCGGCCGCAGCGCGCGATCATGCCGGGGCGCTGGGCGTTTCCGGCAATGCGGCCGACCTCCAAAAGCCCGAGGTCAACCTCGCCTTCGGGCAGCGCCACCTGCAGATGCTGCGCGATGCGCCGGGCACCCAGGGCCTGCTGCCCAAGGTGATGGCGGCCTATAACGCCGGCCTCACCCCGATTGCGCGCTGGCAGTACGAGATCAAGGATCAGGGCGATCCGCTGCTGTGGATCGAAAGCGTTCCCTATTGGGAGACGCGCGGTTATGTGAACATCGTGATGCGCAATTACTGGATGTACGAACGCCAGGCCGGCGGCCCTTCGGAAAGCCGGATTGCGCTGACCCAGGGCCTGTGGCCGACCTTCCCCGGCATCTCCGGCGCCAGCGCCGTGCGGATGACCGCCAACGGAGTGATCCAGCGTGGCCGTTGATCCGACCAGGACCTTCAAGCCGATCAACATTGCGGTGCTGACCGTGTCCGACACGCGCACTGCGGCGGACGATACCTCGGGCGATATCCTGGCCGAGCGGGTCAAGGCAGCGGGCCACAAGCTGGCCGCCCGGGCGATCGTGCGCGATGATCCAAGTCTGATCGTCAGCAAGCTCAATGACTGGATCGACGATCCCAGCATCGACGCCGTGGTCTCGACCGGCGGCACCGGCCTGACCGGCCGCGACGTGACGCCCGAAGCGCTCGGGCGGATCGACGGCGCGCGCGAGATCCCCGGCTTTGGCGAACTGTTCCGCTGGATCAGCTTCCAGACGATCGGCACCAGCACGATCCAGAGCCGCGCTTGCGCCGTCGTCGCGCGCGGAACCTATATCTTCGCCCTACCCGGCTCGAACGGCGCGGTGAAGGATGGCTGGGACGGGATCCTCGCCGAACAGCTCGACAGCCGCAACCGGCCCTGCAACTTTGTGGAACTGATGCCGCGGCTGAAGGAAGCCTGAGCTTCTTGCTCATTTGTTCCACTTATGTTCTAATGTGCGGATGCCGAGTCCCTGCTCTATTCACGGCCGCGGCGCGCAGTCTGCCCTGGTCCCACAGCGCTTCGGCCTCGCCGCGCGCGAGGCGGATGGGGACTGGCTGGATACGCGCGAAGAGATCGATGGACCGGGCCCCAAGCTGCGCACCACGGTGACCGAGGAGCGGGCCAAAACCATCATCAGCCGCAACAGCTCGCCGGACATTCCCTTCGATCGCTCGATCAACGCCTATCGCGGCTGCGAGCATGGCTGCGTCTATTGTTATGCCCGTCCGACCCATGCGTTCCACGATCTCTCGCCGGGGCTGGATTTCGAGACCAGGCTGTTCGCCAAGCCCGATGCCGCCGCGCTGCTCCGCGCCGAACTGGGCAAGCGCGGCTATAGCCCGGCACCGATCGCGATGGGGACCAACACCGATCCCTACCAGCCGATCGAGGCGACTTATCGGCTGACCCGGCAGGTGCTCGAAGTCTGCCTGAAAACCCGCCACCCGGTGACGATCACCACCAAGAGCGCGCGGGTGGTGCGCGATCTCGACCTGCTGACGGAGCTGGCGAAGCTGAACCTGACGGCGGTCTCGATCTCGGTCACCAGCCTCGATCCCAAGCTGTCAGGATTGCTCGAACCGCGCGCCTCGTCACCGGCCAAGCGGCTCGACGCACTGGAGAAGCTCGCCGCTGCTGGCGTCCCCGCCCATGTTTCGGTCGCCCCGGTCGTCCCCGCAATCACCGATGAATTCATCGAACGCATTCTTGAGGAAGCAGCGGCACGCGGCGTGAAAACCGCCAGCTGGATCATGCTGCGCCTGCCGCACGAAGTCGCCCCGCTGATGCGTGAATGGCTGGAAGTCCATTACCCGGACCGCGCCGGCAAGGTCATGGGCATCGTCCAGGCCATGCGCGGCGGCAAGGATTACGACAGTCGCTTCTTCGAACGGATGAAGCCCAAGGGCGTCTGGGCCGACGTATTCCGCACCCGCTTCCGGATCGCCTGCCAGCGCCTCGGCCTCAACCGCGAGCATCCGGCGCTCGATTGCGGCCGGTTTGTAGCGCCGCGCAGCGACGGGCAGCTATCCTTGCTTTGAAGCGTCAGCGGCGCTCGAACTTCTGGACCCGCTGGCCAGTGATATCGACCACGTAAACGGCCCCCTGTGGATCAGCGGCCAAGTGATGCGCCATGCGGAATTGTCCGTCCTGGTTGCCATAGCGCCCGACCCGTTCAATCACCTGGCCCTTGCCGTTCACGATCACCAGTGCGGAGCGGTCGGGGCCTTCGTTGGGCTGCTCGCCGCCATCAGCAATGGCGAAACGATCCGGCCCCAACACGGCGACGCCATAAGGCCGACCAATTTCTGGCGAAGCCCAGATCGCGAGCACCTTGCCCTCGGGACTGAACACCTGCACCCGATCATTCTGGCGGTCTGCGACATAGACCTTGCCCGCGGCATCGATCGCGATCCCATGCGGTGTGTTGAACTCACCCGGACCCTTGCCCGGCGTGCCCCACTGTCCGAGAAAGCGTCCGTCGGCCGAGAACCCCGCGACCCGGGTGGTCCGGTAGCCGTCCGTCACCAGGATCGTGCCGTCCTTGGCAAAGCCGACCTGGGTCGGCCGGTTGAAATGCTGGCCATCCGCGCCTGGTTCGGCGCGCGTGCCCAGCGTCAGCAGCACCCGGCCAGCGGGTGAAAGCTTGACCACCTGGTGCAGCGCCACGTCGGTCGCCCAGAGATTGCCGTCGCGATCGACCGAGAGGCCATGCGGAACGGCAAAGACCCCGGCGGCAATCTCGCGCAGGAACCGCCCGGTGCGGCTATCGAACACGGCGATGGTCGGTTGGGCAATCGGATCGGTTGGCAGCGGCTCCGACCAAACCCGGTCGGCGCGGTGAAACACGAAGACTTCGCCGCGGGCGTTGACTGCCACACCCGCCGCAGAGCCCAGCACCTGGCCCTCGGGCAGTTGCGGCCAGCCGTGGACCACTTGGTAGCGGCCCTTGCCCCCGACAACTGTATTGCTTCCGGTAACTGTATTGCCTCCGGCAACCGCATTTCCACCGATCAGGCTGGCAAGGAGCATGAAGAGCAAGAACCTGTACTTCATCGCCTGCTCACTCCCCCATTTGACAAGGCTTAGCCCCTGAACCGGATCAGCCGGCTGTCCGCCACCGCCGCCGTGCGGTGCGGCACGACGTCGCGGATATACTCCTCGTTCTTGACCATGGCCATGAACACGGCGCTGTTGGGGTAGCCCATGACGAAGGCTTCGTCCCACTCGTCCGCCGGGCCGGTGACCACGCATTCCATCGGCGCTTCCCAGACCATCGCCGCGCCATCGTTCGCCAAAACGCGCTGGAAGCCTTCAAGGTAGATCGCATAGGCCTCACGCCCGGTCAGGCCCTTGCCATGGTTGGGGTGGCCTTCCGGGTACTCTGCCAGGTCACGGAACTTGATCAGGTTGAGCATGTGGATCGGCCGGTCGCGCGGCAGGTCCTTGAATGCCTGCCAGTTCTCCCGGCTCGGATCCACATAACCCGTCATCTCAGGCATCCACCAGCTTGTAGTCGCGGAACTGGTCGCGCAGGTCCTTCTTGCTGACCTTGCCGGTCCCGCCGTGGGGAATTTCGGCGACGAATTCGACCGCGTCCGGCAGCCACCATTTGGCAACGCTCTTGGCCAGGTGAGCCTTGATCTCGTCGCCCGAAACCTCGGCGCCAGCCTTCTTGACCACCACCAGGATCGGCCGTTCATCCCACTTCGGATGGTAGATCCCGATGGCCGCAGCCTCGGCCACCGCCGGGTGGCTCATTGCGGCGTTTTCCAGCTCGACCGAGCTGATCCATTCGCCGCCGGACTTGATCACGTCCTTGGTGCGGTCGGTCAGCTGCAATGTTCCGTCCGGATGAAGGATCGCGACGTCGCCGGTGTCGAACCACTGCTCGGCATCGGTCGCATCGGCCTCGGCCTTGAAGTAGCGCTTGATCACCCAGGGCCCGCGCACTTGCAGCGCACCGCTGGTCTGGCCATCGCGCGGCAGAACCTTGGTCGGATCGCCCAGATCGACCGTGCGCAGCTCGACCCCGAAGGGCACGCGGCCCTGCATCTGCTTGATCGTGACCTGTTCGTCGAACGAGCGGTCGTCCCAGTCCCAGGTCCTGGCCCCGGTCGTGCCGATCGGGCTGGTTTCGGTCATGCCCCAGGCGTGGGCGACGTTGACCCCGGCCTTCATCAGCCGCTCGATCATGAAGCGCGGCGCGGCCGAACCGCCGATGATCGCCTGGCGCAGCGTCGGCAATTCGGTGCCGGTCGCGTCCATGTGCTGGAACGTCGCGAGCCAGACCGTCGGCACCCCGGCCGAGTGCGTCACCTTCTCGCGGTTCATCAGCTCGCACAGCACGGCCGGGTCATTGACCGCCGAAAAGACGAACTTGATCCCGGCCGCCGCTCCGGCCCAGGGCAGGCCCCAGCTGGCGGCGTGGAACATCGGCACGACCGGCAGCATGACCGAGCGGGCATCGAAATCGAAGATCGCCGGCTGCAGCCCGGTGATCGCATGGAGGAAGGTCGAGCGGTGCTCGTACAGCACGCCCTTGGGGTTGCCGGTCGTACCGCTGGTGTAGCAGAGCATGCAAGGGTCGCGCTCGTCACCAGTGGCCCAGCTGGTCTGGCCATCCTCAGGTGCAATCCAGGCCTCGAACTCGCCGTTATCGTAGCAGATGTAATTGCGGATCGTGGTCCACTTGGGCTTCATCCGCTCGATGATCGGGGCGAAGGCCGCATCGTATAGCAGGACCACGTCCTCGGCGTGATTGGCGATATATTCGAGCTGGTCGTCGAACAGCCGCGGGTTGATCGTGTGGAGCACGCCACCTACGCCGACCGCGCCATACCAGGAAACCAGGTGGCGGCTGTGATTCATCGCCAGGGTGGCGATCCGGTCGCCCGGCTGCACGCCCAGCTTGCGCAGCGCCTGGGTCATCCGCAGGGCATCGTGGCGAATCCCGGCCCAGGTGGTGCGACTTTCGCTGCCATCGGCCCAGCGCGTCACGATTTCGCGCGATCCCGTTTCGCGCGCGGCGTGGTCGATCAGGTGCGTGACCCGCAGGTCAAAGTCTTGCATTGCTCCCAGCATCAGGTTCTCCAAATCCCCCCACCCGCTTTCGATTATGCGACGAGCCGGAGATGCCCCGTGTTTCGCCGCGCGGTTAAGGCCACATTGGCAAGTCCTGCAACGCTTGCCAAGCGTTCGGCAACTTCGCTGTCGAGATGGAACTGGCGACCGAGCCGCAGGACCGGTTCCTGACCGTGTCCGATGCGCAGCCGCACCAGCACTTCGCCCGTCCCGGCCCCTTCCGGCCCGAGCAGCGTCGCCAGCTCATTCAGCGCCTCTGGAATCAAGACATCGAGCCGCAACTGCATCTGGGCCGAGCCCTTGACCTCCTCCAGCGGCCGCGCGCCGCGCACGGTCACCCGCGGCGGTTCTTCCGGGCTGGGGGCGTCCAATTCGACCGTCAGCAGCAGGCAGGTGCCATCCTTGGCCCAGCCCTGCATCGGCTCGACCAGCGCTTCCTCGAAACAGGCGGCGCTGAACTGGCCCGAGTTGTCGGAGAAATCGGCGCGGACGAATTCGCCGCCCTTGCGGGTGCGGCCCTTGCTGACGCTTTCGACCATCGCGGCCATTACCGCCTGCATCCGCCCGCCCCCCCCTGAAGCTGATTGGGGAACACCGGTCTCCATCAACGCCGCATAGGTCCGCGCGCCGTTGGCATTGGCCACCGCGCGCCATTGTTCGACCGGGTGCGCGGCAAAGTAGAAGCCGAAGTTCTCGCGCTCCTTGGCCATCTGCTCGGCGCGCGGCCAGGCCGGAGTATCGGCCAGGCGCAGCGAGGGGGCGGCGTGATCCTCGCCGCCGAACAGGCCGGCCTGTCCGCTGGACCGGGTCCGCTCGGCCTCATCCGCCACGGCCAGCAGCATGTCGGCATTGGCCAGCACCTTGGCGCGGTTGGGTTCGAGGTGGTCAAAGGCGCCGGCGCCGGCCAGCCCTTCCAGCTGGCGGCGGTTCATGGAGCCGGGCGGCACCCGGCGGAACAGGTCTTCCAGGCCGGTAAAGCGGCCATTGGCCTCGCGCTCGGCCACGATCGCGTCCATCGCCTTTTCGCCAACGTTGCGGATCCCCGCCAGGGCATAGCGTACGGCATGGCCCTCATCGGTCTGCTCGACCGTGAACTCGGCTTCGGAGCGGTTGATGTCCGGCCCCTCGAGCGCGACGCCATTGCGGCGCATGTCATCGACGAACACCGCCAGCTTTTCCGACTGGTGCATATCGAAGCACATCGAGGCAGCATAGAATTCGTGCGGATAATGTGTCTTGAGCCAGGCAGTCTGGTAGGCCAGCAGGGCATAGGCGGCGGCGTGGCTCTTGTTGAAGCCATAGCCGGCGAACTTGTCGATCAAGTCAAACAGCTCATTGGCCTTGGCCGGCTCGATCGCCGAATGCTCCTTGCAGCCGCTGACAAAGCGCTGCCGCTGGGCGTCCATTTCGGCCTGGACCTTCTTGCCCATCGCGCGGCGCAGCAAGTCGGCATCGCCGAGCGAGTAGCCGGCCAGGATCTGCGCGGCCTGCATCACCTGTTCCTGGTAGACGAAAATCCCGTAAGTCTCGGACAGGATCCCTTCCAGCTTGGCATGCGGATATTCGATGGACTCGCTGCCGTTCTTGCGGCGGCCGAACAGCGGAATGTTGTCCATCGGGCCGGGCCGGTAGAGCGAGACCAGCGCGATGATGTCGCCAAAATTGGTCGGCTTCACCGCCGCCAGGGTGCGCCGCATCCCTTCCGATTCGAGCTGGAACACGCCGACCGTGTCGCCGCGCTGGAGCAACTCGTAGACCTCTTCATCGTCCCACGGCAGGCCTTCAAGATCGATGCTGATCTCGCGCCGCTTGAGCAGTTCGACCGCCTTTTTCAGCACCGACAGCGTCTTGAGGCCAAGAAAGTCGAACTTGATGAGGCCGGTGTCCTCGACATATTTCATGTCGAACTGGGTCACCGGCATGTCCGAGCGCGGGTCGCGGTACAGCGGCACCAGCTGATCAAGCGGGCGATCGCCAATCACCACGCCCGCCGCGTGGGTGGAGCTGTTGCGCGGCTGGCCTTCGAGCTGGACCGCCAGGTCAACCAACCGCTTCACTTCGGGATCGTTATCGTATTCGCGCTTGAGCTCGGCCACACCGTTCAAGGCGCGCGGCAAGGTCCATGGATCGGTCGGATGGTTGGGCACCATCTTGCACAGCCGGTCGACCTGGCCATAGCTCATCTGCAGGATCCGGCCGCAGTCGCGCAGCACGGCGCGGGCCTTGAGCTTGCCGAAGGTAATGATCTGGGCGACATGATCGACGCCATACTTGGCCTGGACATAGCGGATCACCTCGCCGCGGCGGGTTTCGCAGAAGTCGATATCGAAGTCCGGCATCGAGACGCGTTCCGGGTTGAGGAAGCGTTCGAACAGCAGGCCCAGCCGCAGCGGATCGAGGTCGGTAATGGTCAGCGCCCAGGCAACCACCGAGCCGGCGCCCGAACCGCGCCCCGGCCCCACCGGAATGTCGCTCGACTTGGCCCACTGGATGAAATCGGCCACGATCAGGAAGTAGCCGGCAAAGCCCATCCGGTTGATCACGTCGGTTTCGAAATCGAGCCGGTCGAAGTAAGTCTGGCGTTCCTCCTCGGGCAGGTCGCCATAGGGCGCCAGCCGCTTTGCCAGGCCGGCGCGGGCATGATCGATCAGCATCTGCGCTTCGCCTTCCTTGTCCCCGGCAAGGCTGGGCAGCAGGGGCTTGCGCTTGGGCGGGGCAAAGGCGCAGCGCTGGGCGATGACCAGGGTGTTGGCCAGGGCCTCGGGCAGGTCGGCAAACAGCTCGCGCATCATCGGCCCGGATTTCACCCAGGAATCGCGCTGCGAGCGGGGCCGTTCCGGCGCATCGATGTGAGTCGAATTGGCGATGCAGAGCATGGCGTCATGCGCCGCATGGCCGCCGGGATCGGCAAAGTTGGCCGGGTTGGTCGCGACCAGCGGCAGGTTCCGCGCATAGGCCAGGTCGATCAACGCGTCCTCGGCGGCTTCCTCGGTCGGATCGTTGCGGCGGGCGACCTCGAGGTACAGCCGCCCGGGGAACAGCGCTTCCAGCCGGGCGCAGAGTTCCACCGCCGCCTCGGCTTTGCGGGCCGCGAGCAGGCGGACCAGCGCGCCCTCACCCGCCCCGGTCAGTGCGATAAGGCCAGCCGTATGGGCTTCGAGATCGGCCATGGTGACATGAGGCTCGAACTCGATTGGCCGGCCCAGGTGGGCGCGGCTGACGAGGTAGCAGAGGTTGTTCCAGCCGGTCTCATCCTGCGCGATCAGGCCCAGCCAGTCGATCACCGGATCCTTGCCCGCTGGCGTATCCTCACGCGCGACCGCCAGGAAGGTGCCGATCAACGGCTGGATGCCGGCATCCTTGCAGGCGCCAGCAAACGACATCGCACCGTAAAGCCCATTGCGATCGGTGATCGCGATGGCGGGAAAAGCCCGGTCCTTGGCCAGCTTTGGCGCCGCTTTGGGATCGATCGTCCCGTCGAGCATGGTGTAGCTCGAAAAGACGCGCAGCGGGACGAAACGTTCGTGGGCCATCGTTGCTAGATGCGGTTAGCGGGGGCGATTCGGAAGGGGGCAGTGCGGGCTTTACCCACAGTGGCGACCCCTTCCGCGCCTGGCCGGGTTACAGCAGGGCCTTGATGTCCTTTTCCAGCGCTTCGGGCTTGTCAGTCGGGGCATAGCGGCGGACCACCTTGCCATCCCGGTCGATCAGGAACTTGGTGAAGTTCCACTTGACCGCCTTGGTCCCCATCAGGCCCGGCGCCTCGCTCTTCAGCCAGTCATAGAGCGGCGCGGCGGCATCGCCGTTGACGTCGATCTTGGCCATCAGCGGGAAGGTCACATCGTACTTCAGGCTGCAGAAATTGGCGATTTCCTCGGCATTGCCGGGCTCTTGCGCACCGAACTGGTTGCAGGGGAAAGCGATCACCTCGAACCCGTCGTCCGCGTACTTCTTGTAGAGTGCCTCCAGCCCTTCGTACTGCGGGGTGAAGCCGCACTTGCTCGCGGTGTTGACGATCAGCAGCACCTTGCCGGCCTTGTCGGCCAGGTTGAGCTCACCGCCGCCGGGCAGTTTGGCCGTGAAATCGGCAATGGTCTTCATCTGTCTGGACTCCCGAAGTTGTTTGCCGGCGAGACTAGGGGCTGACGCGGGTCCGTCAACCGGCTGAAAGGCCTAGCCCACGCGCCCGTCATGCAAGCGCAGCACGCGGTCCATCCGGGCCGCCAGCCGCTCGTTGTGCGTGGCAACCAGCGCGGCGCTGGTCTGGCCGCGGACCAGGCTGACGAATTCGTCGAACACCCGGTCGGCGGTGGCTTCGTCAAGGTTGCCGGTCGGCTCGTCGGCCAGGACCAGCGCGGGGCGGTTCGCCAGGGCGCGGGCCACGGCGACGCGCTGCTGCTCCCCGCCGGATAGCTGGCTGGGCCGGTGGCTCAGGCGCTCGCCCAGCCCCAGCGCGGTCAATAATTCGATGGCGCGGGTGGCGGCATCGGCCTCGCTCACCCCGGCTACCAGTTGCGGCAGGATCACGTTTTCCTGCGCGGTGAAGTCCGACAGCAGGTGATGGAACTGGTAGACGAAGCCGATCCGGTCGCGGCGCAGGTCAGTGCGATCGTCGGCCGAGAGCGATCCGGCTTCTACCCCGGCGATCCGCAGTGTCCCGCCAAAGCCGCCTTCCAGCAGCCCAACCGCCTGGAGCAGGGTCGACTTACCCGAACCCGACGGCCCCAGCAGCGCGACGATCTCGCCCGGCTGGATTGCCAGGTCGACGCCGCGCAACACGTCGATGCGCACCCCGCCCTGTTCGAAGCTGCGGGTCAGGCCCCGGGTCTCGACGACAGGCTCACTCATAGCGCAGCACCTGGACGGGATCGGTGCTCGCCGCCTTGAAGGCCGGATAGAGCGTGGCAAGGAAGCTGAACACCAGCGCCATGATCACGATCAGGGTAATCTCCACCGGATCGGCGCGCGCGGGCAACTCGGTCAGGAAGCGGATCTTGGGATCCCACAGGTTCTGCCCGGTCAGGACCTCGACCACGCGCACGATGCCCTGGCGGAAGAACAGGAACGTGGCACCAAGGAAGAGGCCGAAAACGGTGCCCAGCGCACCGACCACGAAGCCGACCGTGACGAAGACCTTGAGCAGGCTTTTCCGGCTGGCCCCCATCGTGCGCAGGATCGCGATGTCGCGGGTCTTGGCGCGGACCAGCATGATGAGCGACGAGAGGATGTTGAAGACCGCCACCAGCACGATGATCGACAGCACCACGAACATCGCCACGCGCTCCACCGCCAGGGCCTCGAACAGGCTGGCGTTCATCGTCCGCCAGTCAGTTACCACTGCCTGGCCGGCGAGGCGCTGGGACACTGGCTTGAGGATCTCGGTCACGGCATCGGGGTCGGTCACCTGCACCTCGATCATCCCGATCGAATCCCCGGCCAGCAGCAGCGTCTGCGCATCCTCGATCGGCATGACGACAAAGCGTTCGTCGAAATCGAACACCCCGATCTCGAAGATCGCGGCAACACGATAGGCGATCTCGCGCGGGACCGTGCCGAACGGCGTGGAGCGGCCCTGCGGATTGATGATTGTCAGCGTATCGCCGACCCGGATGCCCAGGTTGGCGGCGAGCTGCGAGCCGATCGCCACTTCGCCCGCGCCGGGCTTCAAGGGATCGAGCGTGCCGGCAACCAGCTTGGGCTTGAGCCGCTGGATATCTTCCGCCGTATTGCCGCGCGCAAAGACCAGGTCGACCCGGCCGTTGAAGCTGCCCATCTGCGGCTGCTCGATCAGCGGCGAGGCGCGGGTCACGCCCGGGGTCTTGCGCACTTCCTGCAGCACGCCCTGCCAATTCTCGATCCGCCCGCCATAGGCCTGGACGATGGCATGGCCATTTAGTCCGACGATCTTGTCGAACAGTTCGGCGCGGAAGCCGTTCATCACGCTCATCACGATGACCAGCGCGGCCACGCCAAGCGCGACGGCGACCAGGCTGATCCCCGCGACCAGCGCAATGAACGCTTCGCTCCGCCCCGGCAGGAGGTAGCGCTTCACCAGCACTTTTTCGAAGGGAGAGAGCAGCAAGGATCGCCTCGACTGGGGAGAATTCCGTGTGGGCGGACTTAGGGTGCGCGGGCGATCAGGGCAAGCACTCAGAACGGGATCGGCACGCCATCCCAGGCAAAGGCCTGCCCGCTCTCGGCCGGCGTGAGGCCATCGATCACGGCCAGCAGCTGGGCGGCCGACTGCGCTGGTGTGAACAGCTGCCGGCCTTCGCCCGAACCGGTGAACGGCGCGGAGAGATCGGTCGCGACCGTGCCGGGATGGAGCGCGGCCACGACCGCCTGCGGATGGCTGCGCCCCAGCTCGATCGCGAAGTTGCGCAGGATCATGTTGAGCGCAGCCTTGCTGGCGCGATAGGCGTGCCAGCCGCCGAGGCGGTTATCGCCGATCGAGCCGACCCGCGCCGAGAGCGCTGCAAAGACTGCGCGCTCGCGCCGGGGCAGCAATGGCAGGAAGTGCTTGCCGAGCAGCGCGGGGCCGGTCGCATTGGTGGCAAAGGCGCGGGCATAGGCGGCGGGATCCTGCGCCTTGAAGCTCTTCTCGGGCTGGAAATCCACCCCGTCGGAGAGCACGCCGGTGGCAACGATGGCCAGCGTGACCTCCGCGCCGATCCGGCTAGCGGCTGCGGCGATGCTGGCTTCGTCGGTCAGGTCGAAGGCAAAGGGTGCGGCACCGGCCGGAGCCGCCCCGCCCCCGCGCGAGCCAGCCCAGACCCGATCATAGCGCCCACTGGCCGCCACGGCCGCGGCCAGCGCCGCGCCGATCCCGCCGCTCGCCCCGAAGATGACCGCCTGGCTCAATAGCCCATCAGGCTGAGCACTTCCTTGCGGCTGCGCTCGTCATCCAGGAAGCAACCGAGCATGCGGCTGGTGATCATGCCGACACCCGGCGTGCGTACGCCGCGGCCGGTCATGCAGCCGTGCTGCGCCTCGATCACCACGGCCACGCCATGCGGCTGGAGATGATCCCAGATGCACTGGGCGACTTCGGCGGTTAGGCGTTCCTGGATCTGCAGGCGGCGGGCAAAGCCGTGCAGCACCCGGGCTAGCTTGGAAATGCCGACCACCCGGTTCTTGGGCAGGTAGGCAATCGAGGCCTTGCCGGTGATCGGCGCCATGTGATGTTCGCAGTGCGACTGGAACGGGATGTCCTTGAGCAGAACGACCTCGTCATAGCCGCCCACTTCGGCAAAGGTGCGCGAGAGGTGCAGCGCCGGGTCTTCCTCGTTGCCCTGGCAGTACTCGCGCCAGGCCCGGGCAACGCGTGCCGGGGTGTCGAGCAGGCCTTCGCGCGTCGGATCCTCGCCGGCCCAGCGCAGCAGGGTGCGCAGCGCGTCCTGCACTTCGTCCGGCACGAACAGCTTGGCCTCGGTCTCGTCATGATCGAGGTGAGTGGTGATGTAGTTCATCGCGTCGAACCTTCCTTACCCCCGGCGCTCGGCAAGTGCGCCCGCCGACTGCCACCTGCAACCCGGCCTTTGGACCGCCCTTGGGGACGGTGGCGAACCTGCCCTTGCCTTGACGCGCGAGAGCGGCCAAAGGCGCAGTCGAAGCGCGAGCGCACCTGGCAGGCGATTCCAACATGAACATCACTCACCCATTCCTGGACAGCGACGGCGACAAGCTGCGCGAGGAATGCGGCATCTTCGGCGTGATCGGCAGCCCGGAAGCTGCCGCCATCACCGCGCTTGGCCTGCACGCGCTGCAACATCGCGGGCAGGAAGCCTGCGGCATTGTCAGCTGGGACGGCCACGAATTCTTCGCGCGCCGGGGCCTGGGCCATGTCGCCCAGGTCTTTGCCGACCAGACGATCCTCAACGAGCTGCCTGGCCACATGGCCTCGGGCCACGTGCGTTATTCGACCACGGGCGGCCAGGGCCTGCGCAATGTCCAGCCGCTCCACGCCGACCTGGCGCGCGGCGGCTTTTCGATCGCGCATAACGGCAACATTTCCAACGCCATGCACCTCAAGCAGGAGCTGGTCGACAAGGGGGCAATCTTCCAGTCGACCTCTGATACCGAGGTGATCATCCACCTGATCGCGACCAGCCGCTACCCCACCCTGCTCGACCGCTTCGTCGATGCGCTGCGGATGGTCGAAGGGGCCTATTCGCTGATCTGCCAGACGCCCAAGCGGATGATCGCCTGCCGCGATCCGCTCGGCATCCGGCCGCTGGTAATGGGCAAGATCGGCGATGCCACGGTCTTCGCCAGTGAAACGGTGGCGCTTGACGTGGTCGGCGCGCAATTCGTGCGCGAGATCGAGCCGGGCGAAATCGTCGAGGTTCGCCAGGACGGCCGGGTCACTTCGCACCGCCCCTTCGGCAAGCACCCGCCCCGCCCCTGCATTTTCGAGCACGTCTATTTCAGCCGACCTGATTCGGTTGCGGGCGGGCAGTCCGTCTATGAAGTGCGCCGCAAGATCGGGATCGAGCTGGCCCGCGAAGCCCCGGTCGAAGCCGATCTGGTCGTCCCGGTGCCGGACAGCGGCGTGCCGGCGGCGATCGGCTTTGCCCAGGAAAGCGGCATTCCGTTCGGCCTGGGCATCATCCGGTCGCACTATGTCGGGCGCACCTTCATCCAGCCGTCGGATGGCGCGCGCCATGCGGATGTAAAGCGCAAGCACAATGCCAACCGCGCGCTGGTCGAAGGCAAGCGGATCGTGCTGATCGACGATTCGATCGTGCGCGGCACCACCTCGATGAAGATCGTGCAGATGATGCGCGATGCCGGGGCCAAGGAAGTGCACTTCCGCGTTGCCAGCCCGCCAACCAACAATTCCTGTTTCTACGGCGTCGACACGCCCGAGCGGAACAAGTTGCTGGCCGCGCGGATGGATCTGCAGGAAATGACCAAGTTCATCGTCGCGGACAGCCTGTCCTTCGTCTCGATCGACGGGCTTTACCGGGCGGTGGGTGAGAATGGCCGCAACAATGCCTGTCCGCAGCATTGCGACGCCTGCTTCACTGGCGACTATCCGACCAAGCTGACCGACCTGGCCGACCGCGCGGCCGAAACCAATCAACTCAACCTGCCGGTCGGGCAAGTCGCATGACCGATCTTTCCGGACAGGTTGCGCTCGTCACGGGCGCCAGCCGCGGCATTGGCGCGGCGACGGCCCAGGCCCTGGCTGCTGCTGGGGCCCACGTGATCCTGACCGGGCGCGACACCAAGGCGCTGGAAGCGGTCGAAGAGGCGATCTTTGCGGCCGGCGGTGCGGCCACGATCGCACCGGTCGATCTGGCGGAGAGCGATGGCATCGCCCGGCTGGCCGAGGCGATCGGCGGACGCTGGCCCACGCTGGATATCCTGGTCCATGCCGCAGCGGTTCTGCCGCAGCTGACCGGGGTGACTGATATCGAGGCCAGCAGCCTGTCCAAGGCACTGACCGCCAATGCTTCGGCCACTCAGGCGCTGATCGCCAGGTTCGATCCGCTGCTGCGCAAAAGTGCCAATCCGCACTTCGTTTACCTTACCACCTCGGTTGCGACCTCGCCCCGCGCCTGGTGGGGGGCCTATGCGGCCAGCAAGGCCGCGGCCGAGGTCCTGGTCGATTGCTACGCCCAGGAAGTGCGCAATATTACCAAGATAAGGGTCGCAATTATCGATCCAGGCGCAACCCGCACGGCGATGCGGGCCAAGGCCTATCCGGGCGAGGATCCCAAGCGCAACAAGGAGCCTTCGGTCGTGGCTGACCGGATCGTTGCCCTGCTTGGTGAACAATTCGCCAGCCCACACCGCGAACGCGTTAACCAGGCCTAATAAGTTCCGGGCAACCCAGCCGGTCCATTGTTTGCCAAGCCTGTCCGGAAAGATTCGGGCAAGCGCAGCTTTTTGCAAGGACCCGGCCATGAGCGATTACCTGCTGCACACGCGCGACCCCTATTTTGCCGCCGCCCAGGAAGACCGCAGCGCGCCGCGCACCCGCATCACCATTCCGGCGATGCTGCGCATTTCGGGCGGGCGCGGCTTCCAGACCGTGGTTCATGACCTGTCGCTGAGTGGCTTCTGCGCCGCCGCGATCAACCGAATCCATCCCGGCACCGTCTGCTGGCTGACCCTGCCGGGTCTGGAAGCCTTGCAGGGCGAAGTGGTGTGGTGGGACAACAGCCTGACCGGCTGTGCCTTCGAACAGCTGCTTTCGCCGATCGTGCACGACAATATCCTGGCCCGCTGGCGCGGCGATACGAGCTTCCGCCCGGTCTGCTGAACCGGACGACCCAAGCCCCCCGAGCCCCCGCCTGCGGCGCAGTCCCGACGGCCCTTCCGTGCGTTTGCCGGCGGGGGTTCACCTTGGCTGAACAGTAATCGCCCAGCCGATTACATGCGGTTGAGGGTAGCTTCCAAAATGACCGGATTGAGCGGGTGGACGAATTCGCAGCCGAATTCGAACTGCGTGACCCAGGCCACCCGCGCCTCGATCGGCGCCAAGCCTGGCAGAGTCAGGTAGAAGTGATCATCCACGTGCACCAGGAAGACCCCGGCCACACGCGCGCCAAGCTGCGAAATGTCGCGTAGCTTGACCATGGCACGCCGGGTGCCCTTGCGGAACTGGATCTGCGCATCGTAGCTACGCCGATCGGCCCGGCGACCGCCGGTAGATGCGAACTGGGGCTGCGATGCCGGGTCCATATCCATCTGCATTACTCTCGAAACGAACTTTCGACGCTCGCACCCTACTGCAACAGGGTAAATCGGCGGTTAACGTTAACACGGGGCGCGGCAAACAAAGCGTTGCTCTGAAAACAGCACGGGGCGCGGCCTTGCGACCGCGCCCCCTGATCTGTCTGGCTCAAGCTCTTAGAACTTGGTTTCGACCGCCAGGGTGAACGAGCGGCCGCGCGGATCGGCGATGCGCGGTTCCCACGAGCTGCCCGAACCGGTGTTGCTGTCATAGGTGATCGCGAACGGCGGATCGGTGTTGAACACGTTCTTCACGCCAAGCGTGATCATGAAGCGCTCTTCGATCTTCTTCGAAACCGACAGGTTGTAGATGTGATAGGCCTTGACCTGCGGGTTATAGTCCGGCCGCGTCGCGCTGAGGTTGGGACCAGTGAGCGAGTTCGGCAGGCCGAAGTTCTGATAGCCGTTGCGATAGATCTGCGAGAAGGTCAGCGTGAAATCGTCCTTGGCATAACTGATCCAGGCATTGTGCTTCCACTTCAGGCCCAGGTCGCCCGCCAGCGAGAAGACCCCGCGCAGGTTGGTATAGGCCAGGTTGGGCAGCAGCTTTTCCTTCTTGGTCAGCAACAGCGTCCCGTCGAACCCGGCCGAGAGCGTCCCGGCCATGGCATCGATGCTGGCCCGGCCCGAGAAGTCGATCCCGCTGGTGCGGCGCGAGCCGAAGTTGCCAGTGCGCAGGTCAACCAGGGTGATCACCCCGCCGGTCCGGGTGATCCGTTCCGGGAAGGCGGCGATATTGGCGAACAGCTGCGGAATGGTGATCGAGCCGATCACGTTATCGACCGCAATGTTCCAGTAATCGGCCGATAGGCTGATCCGCGAAGTCGGCCGCAGCACCAGGCCGACGCTGAACTGTTCGGACGTTTCCGGCCCGAGGTTGAGGTTACCCCCGCTCAGCGAATCCGGCGTGATCGCCGTGCAGCCCGGGGTCACGTTGACCACCCCGCCCGAGGGGCAGGTGGTCGGATCGGTCAGCGAGTTGCCCGGGTTGACCGACTGGGTCACCCCGTTGAAGATCTGGTTGAACGTCGGCACGCGGAAGCCGGTACCGTAAGAGGCGCGGGCCATTACCCAGTCGACCGGCTGGAACTTGGCGGTGAACTTCGGGTTCACCGTGCTGCCAAAGCCGGTGTAATCGTCCACGCGGATCGCACCGGTCAGCTCGAGCATGTCGAACACCGGCACCAGGACTTCGGCATAGGCCGCCTTCACATCGCGGTGGACGCCATTGAGTTGGTTCACGTTGTCAAAGGCGACGTTGAAGATATCGGGCGACTTGGTGGGATCGGCCGCGGTCGAGCCATTGAAGGCATAGCCTTCGCGGCGATAGTCGACACCGGCGGCAATCTGGACCATCCCGCCTGGCAGCTCGAACAGTTCGCCGCTGATCGAGGCATCGGCCTGCCACAGCGTGTACTTGCCGCCATAGAGCCGGGTGCCCTTGGCCGAGACGGCATCGAGCGCGGCGAGCGCGGCCGGAGTCTGGACCAGCGAGAACGGGTTGATGATGCCGCTGTTGAACAGACCGACGATGCCGGGCGCGCTGGCGCCGGGCGCGGTCGGCGCGCGGGTATCGACCTGACCAGCGAGCGTCGCCCCGGTGCCCGAGGCAAGAGCATTGGCGTTCGACGAGTGGACCCCGCGGAAATGATAGCCCTGCCCCAGCACCGAGGCGGCCTGGCTTTCAGCATAGGACCCGCCGACGCGGTATTCCCAGCCATCGGCAATCGGCCCTTCCAGGCCAACGGCGGCGCGGAAGGTCTTGGTATCGGTTTCATACTCGCGCGGACCGCACGAGACGCAGCGCCAGCGGAACGAAATGGGCAAGCCATAGCGGCCAACGGCATCCACGGTCCGATCACCCACCGCGCCGATCCCGGGCAGGTAGGCCGCCAGCTGGTCGTAAACCGTGTTGTAGGTCGAGGCCGTCAGCGAATTGAGCGGATAGGCGATCGGCAGCGACGTGTTGTTGCCGGTGTACTGGTTGTTCGAGAAGATCTTCTTCGAATGGGCCTTGGACCCGGTCACTTCGGCATAGAGCTCGTGCTCGCCCAGCTTGGCGGTGGCCCGGCCATAGAAGGTCAAGGTATCGATCGGCTGCTGCAGCGTGGCGGCGCGGCCCGTATCCCAGGCGCAGGCATTGGCCGCCCCCGGTGTGTTCCATAACACCTCGTCATAGGGCATGCCGCCATCCATCGTGCTGCAACCAGCACCGCCGGGCAGGTCGAGGATGTTGACGCCGCCACTCATCCGCACGCCGCCTACCGTCAGGTTCGTTAGCGTACCGGTAGTGTTGCCCAGCAGGGTCCCGCCCTGCTGGATACCAATCCCGGCTGCGGTCGGGTTGATCGGAAATGCGGTTGCAATCGGCGTCCCGCGGGTATCGATCGACAAGCCGCGATTGGGCTGGTTGCCGTTGACGAAATCGCGGTCCTGGCCGAACAGCGCGCCGTTCCAGCTCTTGCTGACGGCGGCCATCACGTTGAAGCCCTGCTCGTCGAGGTCGCCCCAGCCGGCGGTGCCGGAGATGCGATAGATCGGGCTGTCACCCTGCGCGGTCACATCGACAAAGCCGTTGGCGACGATGCCCTGGAAGTTCTTCTTGGTGATGAAGTTGATCACCCCGCCGATCGCATCGGTGCCGTAGATGGCCGAGGCGCCGTCCTTCAGCACTTCGACCCGCTCGATCGCGGCGAGCGGCACCTGGTTGACGTCAACCGCCGAACCCGACAGGCCATGCGCGGCGACGCGGCGGCCATTGACCAGGACCAGGGTGGAGGAAGCCCCCTGGCCGCGCAGGTTGGCCGCCGAAAGCCCGTTGGTCCCGCGCGCCGCACCGGATACGACGTCGGAGTTCGAGGCGAGGTTGTCCGCACCGTTGCCGTTCGACGCCAGGAACGAGATCAGCTGTTCAGGGTTGCTGATCCCTTCGCGGCTGAGATCGTCAGTGGTGATAATCTGCAGCGGCAGCGCGCTCTTGGCCGGGTCCTGCTTGATGCGCGAGCCGGTGACGACGATCGCCCCGCCCTCGCTCGACGCTTCCTGGGCGTTGCGGTTGGAGATGTCCGGGGCATCCTGAGCAAGCGCCGGGGTTGCCAGCGCGCCGAGCGCGACCCCGCAGGACAGAACGATGCGAGCGAAATTCCGGTTAACCATGCTTACCCCCTGATCACCCGCCGCACCGGCGGAACTTGTCCAGACTAACACCGGAATTGCGTTACGAAAGAGGCCGAGTTGTTCCCGCTGCGGATGGCCAGCGGCTGTTGCCCTGCTGCAACATGAAAGGTCGTTCAATTTTGCGCGGCGATTTCCACCAGGGCGCTGTCCATTGTAGTCAGCGCGCTGGTCCCGTCCGGCACATCGTTGGCGATGATCGAGAAGGTCAGCTCGCGCCCGCTGGCCGCGATCAGCCAGCCAGACAGGGCGTTGGTGGCGTTGAGCGTGCCGGTCTTGGCGAAGATCCTGCCGGCCAGCGGCGTGCCGGCAAAGCGC